>CAJWBY010000053.1 GCA_913020705.1 uncultured Colwellia sp. | reverse complement strand
CAGCTTGATACAAAAAGTCACACCTCATAAAGCTTTACCATATGAAGAAATTGGCAACTTGATTAAGGCAGTGAGGACTAGAAAATCTATTACTGCTAAAATTGATATTCAAGAAGGA
This sequence comes from uncultured Colwellia sp., assembly GCA_913020705.1. The sequence continues at coordinate 25,551 of CAJWBY010000053.1, read as the reverse complement.
GAAAAATTATCTGAAAAAAACTCAATCAAAATTTTGATTCTATTAATTATAGGTGCAGTGTTCACTAGATTATACTTTACACCATTTCATATTCCTATCAGCTTAGATGGAATTGATTATTTTGCATATACGGTTGCAATACAAAAAGAAGGTTATTTTCCCACAGGATACTTTGATCCATAGATTATGCATATGCGATGAAATCAATCCAAAAACAAAAAGATCATCGCAATACACAACCTGGACAGCATTAATCACCCCTTTTGATGGTCAAGGTGAAATAGACTTTGCTAGTTTAGAAGTTATTGCCAATGATCAAAGTGATGCTGGCAATGGCTTGTTGTTATTAGGTAGTACGGGTGAAGGGCTAGCATTAACGAGCGAACAGCAACTTAGTATTGTTGAATTTGTTTGTCAGTTATCACTGAGCTCACCTTTAATGGTGGCGGTTGGTGGATATCATTTAACTGAGCAAATAAAGTGGATAACAACTTGTAATGAATTACCCATTTCAGCTTATTTACTTGGTAGCCCAATTTACGCAAAACCTGGTGTTATAGGACAAACTCAATGGTTTAGTGCTTTGCTTGATGCCGCCAACTTTCCTTGTATGTTATATAACGTGCCTTCACGCAGTGGTGTTTCAATTCCGATTGAAACTTTACAAGCCGTGCAAAATCATCAAAATTGCTGGGCGTTAAAGGAAGCGAGTGGCGATTTAAATCAAGTCTTAGCTTATAGACAATATTGTCCTGATATTGCCCTTTATAGTGGTGAAGACGCAATGATGCCTTACTTAGCGCAGGCCGGTGTTAAAGGTCTCGTTTCTGTATGTAGCAATGCTTGGCCACAAGCAACTCAAAAGTATGTAGAGCTATCTTTAGCTGGCGAAACTCAAGGTTTATTTCCGCTTTGGCAAAATGCCGTAGATGAGCTTTTTCAAGTAGCAAGCCCCATTCCCGTTAAAAGATTAATGCATCAAAAACAAATGATCGCGACGCCATTTTTGCGCGCGCCATTAACCCATTTAGAACTCGACGATAATAATTCGTTATTAGCGTCAGACGAACTCATCAATCAATGGCTTGGTGAACAATCTAAATAACCAAGCTAAATAATCCTTTTAAAACCTAATAAGAGTAATAAATAATGAATTGGCAAGAAACGTTAACACAATTAGAAGCAGGCACTGTACGTGCAGCAACTCAAGATGAACAAGGTAACTGGCAGGCAAATGTAGAAGTAAAACAAGCTATATTAGCGGCTTTTAAAGCAGGCGAAAATATTGCTTTCGATGGTATTTATAAAGGATTTGTAGATAAACATAATTTACCTGCACGTGAATTCACCGCCGCCGATCAAGTACGATTAGTTCCCGGTGGTTCATCGGTTCGTCGTGGTGCTCATGTTGCTGCAGGTGTCATTATTATGCCTCCTGCTTACATCAATGTTGGCGCTTTTGTTGACACAGGTACTATGGTTGATAGCCATGCATTGATTGGTTCGTGTGCGCAAATAGGTAAAAATGTGCATGTTTCTGCTGCTGTTCAAATTGGTGGTGTTTTAGAGCCAGTAGGAGCTAGCCCTGTTATTATCGAAGACGGTGCTTTTTTAAGTGCGGGTGTTGTGATTGTTGAAGGCATAGTCGTGAAAAAAGGTGCGGTGTTAGCACCGGGTGTTTCACTGTCAGCATCAGTACCTGTTTACGATTGTGTTAATCAAGTCATGCTTGATAAAGGTGCTGATATTCCTGCAGGGGCTGTGGTAGTTCCGGGTACACGTCCAGTTTCAGGTGAGTGGGCTAAATCGCAGGGCTTAAATATGGCTTGTGCATTAATTGTTAAATATCGTGATGAAAAAAGTAATGCATCGTTAGAACTAGAATCGATTTTACGTTAAATAATTATAATATAAGCAGGTATTTTAATGTCTGAATTAGTGAGTGTTACTCATTGCTTTAATTCTCCTTCTGCGATTGAATTAATCGCGGAGTTAAAAAAGCAAGAACCTGATAATACGCAGGAAGAAGGTTACTTTGTTTATCATCTTGATGCTTTAAAAGCTCATTTAGATGAGTTGCAAAACCAGGATGTGATCAAACTGTGGTTTGCAGTAAAAGCCAATCCGTTATCTAAAATCATTCAAACCTTAGATAGTGCAGGATTTAATTTTGATGTGGCGAGTAGTGGTGAATTAAATCAAGTGCTAAAGCAGGGTATTAAGCCAGAACGAATTTTGAATACTGGACCTGCAAAATCAAAAACGCAAATTACAACCTTTATAAAGCAAGGTGTTAATATTTTTGTGGCTGAAAGCCTTAACCAACTTATATGGTTGAATGAAGCCGCACTTGAAAATAATGTAAAGCCTCAAGTTTTACTTAGAGTTCAGTTGCAGTGGCCAGATGGCGAAAAAAATCCGTTAGGTGGCAATAGCCTGACACCTTTTGGTTTATCAGTTGAACAGTGGAAGACCATTAAAGCTGATGATTTTCCTTATCTTGAACTGTGTGGTCTGCATATTTTTCAATGGGGGAATATGCTCAGTAATGAAAAAATGTTTTCACTTTGGTCACAAATGGTGCCGCCATTAAAACAGTTAGCTAATGATATTGGCATGCCATTGAAAATATTAGATTTAGGTGGCGGTTTAGGCATTGATTATTTACATCAAGGGAAAACACTTTCTTGGCCGCAAATTTTGGCAGATCTTGCGATAATAAAACAACAAGCTGGCGCTGAAGAGTTATGGCTAGAGTTGGGGCGTTTTGCTGTTGCTGAATGTGGGTATTATGTGGCGCCCGTTGTTGATAGAAAAATAAACTATGGTCAAGAACAGTTAGTATTGGCGGCAGGTATTAATCATTTATTACGCCCTGCGATTACAGACCAGCCATTTCCAGTGAACCTATTAAGACAGTCTTCTTGTGAAGAGCAGTTGTTCGATATTCATGGACCGTTATGTACGAGTATGGATAAGCTGGGCAAACTACCTCTTCCGTCTGATTTGTCTGTTCACGATCAGCTTATATTTGGCTATTGCGGTGCTTATGGTTTTACAGAAAGCATGCCGTTTTTTCTTTGTCATCATATCGCTGCTGAATATGTTTTCAGTCAAGGGAAGTTGATTGAAATAAGAGCGTCACAGCCTGCTGATTGGTATCTTAGATAAGCCGTTTATAAAGAGTAAAATAATGAACGAAGTAAAAAAAGAAGTTATGCATGTCGGTGAAATGGCAAGTGGTGCAGCACTTACAGTTCCGGTATATCGTATTAAAGGTCGTTCTGATGCACCTAGTGTTTATATTCAAGCGAATATGCATGGCGCAGAAGTGCAAGGGAATGCGGTTATTTTTCAATTGTTAGAGTTATTGAAAGATACGCAGATAAATGGTGATATTACACTTGTTCCGTATGCTAACCCCGTTGGCTGTAATCATAAAAATGGCGAGTACACTTTAGGACGATTTGACCCTATTACGGGGGTGAATTGGAATCGTATGTATCATTTTGATGAAAGCATCATCAAGCCATTTGTTCGTGAATGTATTGGCAAAACGGATCAAGTGATTGAAACAAACTTCAAAAAGTTGATGATAGACAGCATTGAAGAGAAACTTGACCACAATATTTATGGACTAACAACCGGACAACGTATCGCTTATCAATTACAACGTTTAGCCCACCAAGCTGATTATGTTTTAGATTTACATACGGGCCCGATTTCAAGTAAGCATTTATATTGTCCTGAATATGCACAAGACAGTGCCAAATATTTTGATATTCCTCATACGTTATTAATTCCTAATGACTTTGACGGCGCATTAGATGAAGCAACATTTTGCCCGTGGTGGTCTTTACAAGATGCTTTTGCTGAATTGGGTATTGAGTTTTCGATTAGTTCAGCGTCCATTAATAAAGAAAGTTTCACCGTTGAGCTTGGTTCGCAAGAACAGATTGATCTTGATGTAGCGTTAGAAGATGCTAAAAGTATTATGAATTACTTACAGCATAAAAATGTGATCAGTACGACAGAATATCACCCAAAATCGATGACACGTTACGGATGTTATCTAAAAGATTACAAAGCCTTTTATTCGCCGATGGGTGGGATGGTTGATTATTTGGCTGAGTTTGGAAAACCATTAGCTGCAGGTGAGCCGCTTGCGAGAATTCTTCGTATGGACAATTATGGAGATGGTGATCCGTTACACTACATTTCACTCGATAAAAAAGTGATTCCAATTCTACATTTTGCCTCGGCGAGTGTGAATCAAGGCACTGAATTATATAAAGTCTTTAGTGAATACTTTGAAATGTAATGTATTTATCGGATTTTATGAATACGTTAAATTCACAGTCATACCAAATGAAGAACAGAAACTAAAAGCCTCTGTTCTCTTAATGAACTGATTGGGTGGAGTGAGTATTGATCCTAAAAGTAGGTACTAATAGTTACGCCACAACGATGTAACTATTAGCTTTAGTTTTATATAACCTATAGTGATCAGTTAAGTTTTTTCCAAACATTAGCAACACTAGGTTCTTCACCTTGTGTCCACCAGCTAGCTTGGTATTCATCACCTTGATGACTCACTTTATCGCCACTGTTATAAATTGACGAAGACTTCCATGCTTTAATTTGACCGTTATCAGCTATGACTTCTTCCCATGGAACGCCTGCTGCAGGTACATTACCTTGTGACCACCACTTTGCACGATATTCAACACCGTTATATTTGACTTTATCACCGGTATTGTAAACTTTACTGGCATCCCAGCTAGTATCGCCCGTATCTACATCAGTATTTTTCACCGTTACAATAAAGCTCTCACTGGTTGTTATTTGCGTATCAGAAACATCAACAGTAACTTGATAATCAGTATCCGCAATGACACTACCTGCAACAAGTATGATATCGCTGCCGCTGCCTTGTAGTGTTAAACCTGCAGGAACTCGCCAAGTGTAAGTTAAGGAGTCGCCGTCAGCGTCAGTTGCAGACACATTTATAGCGACACTCATTGTTTCATCAATATTCACGTCAGCAATAGGCGATACTACAGGGGCTTCATTACCTGCTGTTTCAGCTAACACAGTTACTACGGTGGTTTTAGTGACGGTTGAACCTTGATCAGAAACACTAAGCGTTAAAGTGTAATCTGTATTTACAGTAACACTAGGTGCAGTAACCGTTAAGGTATCAGTATCGCTACCAGATGCCATAAGTGGTGCATAAGTCCAAACATAAGACAAAGTGTCATTGTCTGCATCAGTCGCTGTGGCAGCAACAATTAGCTGTTCACCTGACTTAACGCTGAAACTGCTGTTAAGTTTAACTACTGGTTTGTGGTTTACAGGTATTCCTCCTGCTAAACCATCGTGCATTGCGTTAAGAATATCACCGTTATCAGCGTCAACTTCCCAAGCAAATAACCCCGCTAAACCTAAGCTTCTTACATATTGCCCTTTAGCACTAACTGAGCGAGGGCTGTCATAAGTGACTAACGTGCCTGAGGTTTTATTCCATGCGTAGGCAGCGTCAGCTTGTTCATCATAATAAGTTTCAAAACCATTAATACCTTCACCTGATGCGCCGATTATCGATGTTTTTAAGCCCTTATAATCTTGTATGCCCGCCTCCCAAACGCCATTTGCTGAAGTACCCGTTAGTTTACCTGTACCTTCAGCCGTCATTGGATTACCACCTTGGCTATTGGCTTCTGTAACGCCTTCCCAACCACGGCCATACATTGCGGTACCAACAACTAGCTGCGAGGCGGGAACACCTTGAGCTAATAATTGTTGAATACCATGATCAGTGGTGTAAGCCGGTCCTTTACGTGGTTCGCCAGCATCATCTAAACCTGTGCCGTCACATTCACCAGCAGATAAGTGTTCACCACAATAAATACCGGTTTGATGACCCGTAACATTATTCCAGCCACCAAAAAAGTCGTAACTCATTGCAAAGATATAATCCATATGCTGGATAGCTTGTCCGTAATTCACATCTTCAATTTTATCGTAACCCACGCCAATCGCGGAAGTTAGTTGATATTCACGTCCGGTATCCGCTTCAAGTTCATCAAGCATAGCGCGTAATTCTGCCATTAAAGCTACGTAAGCTGGGCCATCGTTGATAGGGTCGCCTAAATCTGGATTTGGCCCACTGCCACCTGGGAATTCCCAGTCAATATCAACACCGTCGTAAAACTTCCATGTCTGTAGAAATGTCTTCATTGAAGCAACAAAAGTATCGCGATTAGCCTTATCGGTAAAACCGTGAAAAGGGTCTGATAGAGTCCATCCGCCGACTGAAGGTAGAATTTTCAAATCTGGATAGCGTTGCTTTAATGCCATTAATTGTGCATAAGTGCCACGAATTGGATCTGTAGAATTGATGCCCGGTAATGCTTTTTGAAAAGCAGCCCAAGGGTCATGAACAACAACTTCATAATCAGCAGATCCGCCACAAGCTTTTTCTAAAGCACGCCAGCTATTACCATTTTCAATTTCTTTCAACGATTCATTTGCACCACAAATTGGTATAAAACCATAAAGTAAATGTGTTAAGTTTTGCGCTGGAATATTTGATACATCGAAGTCTCGCCCATATATGCCCCATTCAACAAAGTATGCCCCAACTATTGTGTCTTGCTGGTGTTGGTAGGTTTTATTATTTGGGTTTACATCCATGGTTAACGGTTGTAAATGACCGCCATCGGTATCGGCAATAACAATAGCTTTACCATCACTACGTACACAACCGTCTGCATCACAAAGTTCTATTGTTAAGTTATGGCGACCAGAGTTTTTATAAGGAAAACTAATAACACCACTGTTGGTGCCTGAAGTTAAACTACCTTCATTTACCATCATGTCGTCAAAATAAACTTTGTAGCTATCACCACCTGTGCCACTCCACGCATTCCATTTAATGCTAATGTCTACTTGAGGCTTAGCTGTCACTAAGTCTTTGTATGAACCCTGCCCTTCAAGGTTAACTTGTACAAAGGAGTAATCTTGTGGCGTCCAGTCGATACTTGGTTTTGATGCCGTCGCTGATACTTGCCATGAAGCGATAACCGTACTTACGGCGCACGCTGTTAATAATAATTTTTTCATTTTTAGCTCTCTCTTTTTTTTATGTGTTTGTTAATTTCTGTGGTTATAGTTTTGTCCAAACTTCGCTAGTGCCCGGCTCTTCGTCCTTAGACCACCATTGAGATTGGTAAGTGTTATGGTTGTGGTTGACTTTACTGCCGCCAGAATAAGAAGTTTCAGGGTTCCACACAGGTATGTCGTCATTGTCGAGGGATACTTCCTCCCAAACACCACCTGCACCGGGTTGTTGATTTTTATTCCACCACTTTGCTTGATAAATTTTTTGTTGGTAACTCACTTTATCGCCTGAAGAATAAGCCTCAGTTGATAGCCATGCGGGCACAGCAGGTAAATCGGTTAAGTTATTAACCGTGACGTTAAATGATTGAGTTGTAGTGAGTTTTCCATCTGATACCGTCACAGAAACTTGTCGTGTTTGTTCACTGTCAACATCAGCTGATGTGATAGTAATGTCTGCATTTTCACCAGAAAAAATTAAGGGTGCAGGAACGGTCCACTCAAAAGTTAGCGGATCGTTTTGATCGTCAAAAGCATGGACATGCACACTGGTTTGGCTTTTCTCGTCCAGCAAGAAATCAGAAATATCGTGGACAATCGGTGCAGTGTTTTCAGTCTGAGCGATGACAGATAAGGTAAAGCTGTAATCTTTATTTATGACCCAAACTTGGTTGGATGAAATATTTTCACTATCAAAAACTATTTCATCACTCGATGATGAATTACTGAGATTTTTAACGCCTATTTTAATATGTTGGTTATAGTTTTCGTTAAGTTGCTTAGCGAAGTCTGCTTGCCACGTAGTGGCATTATTACTGTTAACCATAAACTGCTGATTAATCAGCTCTTGCCCATCTGCATTGAAAAGCCTCGCCCATGGAGAATCGCCAGCGTTGGCGGTTTGTCCTTGCTTGACAAAATAAGCAATCGCTTGCCATTCATCAGGTTCCACATCGTCACGCACAATGGTTATATCGCTACAGTTATAGAAACCTTCACCGACAACATCAACTCGCTGCCAATGACTATAAAGTAACGCATCACCGACACGGTCAGCAGGAATATGCACTTCCATGTTGTAATAACGATTACCGTCTGACGATTTGGTAAAATCAATATTGCCATGCTCTTGAACCAACTCAAGATCTTGCCATCGCAAGACATCAGTATTGGCGTTAAAGCTTGGTTTACTGAGATAAATTCGCCAAAAACTTGGGTTATGTGGTGTTTGTGCGTTAAAACGAACTTGAATATTATTGTCACCGTTAGGTATAACTTCTGTTTTTTGCCAATAAGGTGAAGCTAAATTAATACCGCTTTTTTCTGCAGAGCCCGCACCACAAAGTGTGCCATCGGGTATCGCGGCTTCAATAGCCTGTTGATTATGATAATCAGCAACATTCACTGATATTTCATGTTCTTGAATAAATTGTACGTAACCAGAGTCCAAAAATGCCGCCCGACAAGCTAAATTGGGAATGTTAGAACCATCGGAAGGCCACCAAAATCCACCTTGCGCTTGGCATATAGATTGCCTTGCTTTCGGGTTGTCCATAAAGGCATGTGCTTGGCTCTTTGATGAAATAGTTAACATACCAGCGCAAGCTAATAGGCCTAGCGCAGAAAGTAATACTTTCTTATTTTTTCGTTTTTTAAACCTTCTAGCATTCTTAAAACGGCTTTTATTATTGTTAATATTGTTATTTTTTTTCATGATGTGAATCTCTGTTGCCCCTCTTTAATGGTTAATAAAGTCTCACCATTAAAGAGGGATACTGCGTGAGTTAAGGTGATTTTATAAACGACAAACTTTTTGCCATTCATCACCGCCTGGCTCAGATTTTGTCCACCATAAGGCCTTCCAGACTGCACTGTTATGTACCATCATGTCGTTCGCATTCGCGTGGTCAGGATTTCCTTGCCAGTCTTTCTGTGGGAAGTTTGGATAAACGAGTAATTTATCAACATCAGCGCCATCGCAGGTTTTACCCGTATCGCCATCACTGTCGCCGTCGCCGTCGCCACTATCATCTTTAGTTGCTTCTGGTAATTTTGGATATTCAACTTTAAATGCGTAGGTTTTACCGTCTTTTTCAATGGTGAAATTGGCAGGGCCAGTAAATGGCATGTAATACATAACTTGTGCTGCAACAGTTTCCCCTGCCTTAAATGATTCTGTTACACCACCAAACTCATTAATTAAAGTGATAGAAAAGCGATGGAACTCGTTGTCAAAACCGCCAATATTATTACCTGCGGCATTCGAACCATCAGCTTCAATGGCCATTTTCAATTTCTTTTGCGAATTCCAGTTAGATTTGAATATGGCAGAGGTAGATACAGGTACGTCAAAAGATATTTTAGCGCCCGAAAAATCGAGTTCTGAATTATTAGTAAACGAAAAGGTGGGGCTTATTGGATAGTTGTCATCACCAGCAGGAAAGTCTTTGGCAGTAAAGATGATATCAACCACTTTTTCTGGCGTAGTAAAATCAGGGTTACCGTTGTGCACATCATACAAGGTGCCGCTTTGACGAAACTTGTCATAAGCGATCGTTGTCATAGTTGAGCCCATGTAGTATTCCTGCTTGCTTTGGTCGTAATCAAAGTCACCAGCAAGCTCCCAAAACATCACGCCACCTAAGCCATTATTAATCACGTAATCAACTTTGGTTGCCATCGACTCTTCATCTTCAATCGATATAAAGACCTTTTTCTCGTTATTCCATAACCATGGCGCAACGGCAACTGATTCGTAGTGACGCTGATATGTCCCGACAAGTTTGTCTTGTGGGTCTGTTTCTGGCGTTAAACCATAAGCACCAATGTAGCTACCGTATTTGCCATCAGCTAAGTTTTTTACGTGCCATAAAGGGTTACTACCTGCTGCAACTTCATTATCGTTTTCAATGTCATGCCATAAGTTGTCGATACCAACAGCGCCATTTCCGCAGTTATTTTTATCGCCTTTCCCCGTACCATTTGGACATGAAGCCTGATCAGGTAATGCCGCTTGTCCCCATAAGCCATTGGTACCACCCGACACATCTCTAAAGCCGCGGGTATAATAAGGAATACCAATATTGATACGCCCTGCGGATAAAGCGCCGCGGAAATAACGAACCGCCCAGTCAGTATTTAAGTAGCCAATACCTTCAAATTCTTTAGTACCATAAACATCCCAAGCGGCTAATTCTGAATCTTCCCCCGTGTCATACAACGCAGCATTTGGACCGACATGAGAATTCCATGCACCATGCAAGTCATAAGACATGATATTTACGTAATCTAAATATTGGGTTGCTTGGAAGGTTTCCATACCACGTAACAGGTAACCAGAAGAAGGTGAAGCGATGGTTAGCAAGTAATGTTGTTCGTCAGCATCGCCTGCCTTATCTAAGGCTTCACGTAGCGATTTCATTAACGCTAAATAAGATTTATGTAACGCTGCACGACGTGGATTTGAGAAATCAAAATCGTCAGGATGGCCAGAGTCAGCCATAGAAGATGGGTATTCATAATCAATATCAGCGCCGTCAAAACCATATTTTTTAATAAAGGTTACAACACTGTCACTAAACGCTTTAATACCCGCGTGGTTAATACTGCCATCAGCGTTCGTGGTCATGGTATAAAAGCCGCCGTTAGCTACACGGCCTGTTTCATCGAAGTAACCGCCTGTTTCAGCCCAGCCTCCGATTGAAATTAGCGTTTTGACATGAGGATATTGCTTTTTATATTTGTTAAGTAAGTTAAAGTGACCTTTGTACGGGAGGCTTGCATCAAGTTCAGCACCAACAACGCCCGGCCATTCCATGTTTGTTGCAGGATTATTTTCTGAACTAGGATCACCAATCGATACTTGATTATTTTCATTAATATGCGCAAAGGCATAATTTATATGAGTGATTTTATCCCAGGGGATATCATTGACTAAGTAACTAGGCTGTCCATTTGCACCGTTGCGCCAGCTAGTAAAATAACCAATGACACGACGGGGATGATCTGCCCCCATTTCTTCTCGGCCATTAGCGTCATAAACAGTACAATAAGGGGTGTTAACGTTTTCAGTTTGATATAAACCACTTGGCTGACACGCCGTACGATCATTATTTGGATCGGTTACTTTAACGACATTAACAAAAGCACTTGTACTTGTGCCGACACTATTATCGTTATCCGTTGCTTTTAAAACAAATTCAACTTGGCCGATTTCACTCGCTTGCCAAGTAAAATTGGCACTGCTATTCGTTGATGTAAATAGAGATTGGTTGTTAGCAAATAACTCAAGCCCGGTAACGGTTCCGTCGCTATCTGTTGCACTTAGTGCAAAAGTCACTTCATCACCAATATGTATTTCACTTGACTGGTTTGAAATGCTTAACTGAGCAAGAGGCGCTTTGTTCTCTGGCGGCGTATCTATTTCTGTAATGATTAAGTTCAACGAGCCACTTGTCGTAAAAGCCTGCTTATCATCATAAGTTTTTACAGTAAAACTATGGGCTCCTTTTATAGCTGTCCATGTTAATTGTGAGGCCGAAGACGACAGTGTAGACAGTAAGTTACCGTCAAGAAATACTTCACTTCTGTCAATACTACCATCGCTGTCTTGTGCTGAAAAAGATATGACAACGCTGTCATTTTCAGTGAAAGAAGAATTATTTTCAGGTGAGATCCAACTTACCGTTGGTGGTGTGTTTTCATCAGTGTCTCTTTGGCACTCTCCCAAGTTTTTCCATTCTTGCCATGGTCCTGACTTTAGCGTTGGATTTGTTTGATTCCACCATTTTGCTTCAAAGCCTTTATTTTGAGTCGCTACTTTTTTACCCGCGCTATACGTACCACCATCGACCCACTGTTCGAAAGCACTACAATCTATCGCTGATGACTGTGCTGAACTGGCCATTAACAGCAGTGATGAGACACTGATATTGATGGCTGTTTTTAGTTTTATCCTATTTTTCATCTTCTTCCCCATACCAAGTAATTGTTAAATATTTGTTACAATAATTCAAATGTAACACAATATTAACATTGTGCAACTTTTAAGCACATATTCCGAGTAATGGGTTTTATAATGGAATTTGTAAAGGGTAGGGCCTTTAAAAACGTGAGGTATTGAGGTTTTTATAAATATAAATAAATGAATTTATTCATGGAACTTGGCGGCTTTATTCATTTAAATGAGAGCGTTATGGATAGGGATATTCAACGTGACAAAATAATATAGTTCTTATTTTTTAGTTAGTTAAGTTCTGTGTGATAGATGGTTAGTGATCATTAGATTGTTTAAAAGTTAAAGTTTGTCGTAATTAAATAATAATTAGTTATTTTATATTTCATTTGTGAATAAAAATATTAACGACAAGAAAAATAATACGCTGCACCTATTAAAAAAGCCTTCTTAATATATAACTAAGAAGGCTTTAAGTATTCAGGGGTGTGAACTATTTTAAGGTTAATCTAAATCTTAATCCTACGAAAAAGTTAAAGCTTCAAATGCGTATTAAAATAATTCGTCATCATTGTTTTTATATGTAAAGTTGTACCTTTACCTTCTCTCAAACCATGGGTACGATTTGGATACGACATAAAGTCAAACTGACGATTGTGTTTAACTAATTCGTTAATTAAACGCTCAGAACCTTGATAATGTACGTTATCGTCGCCTGTGCCATGAACAAGCAATAGCTTACCTTGCAGGTTTTTAGCATGAGTAATGGGTGAACCTTGCTTGTAACCTTCAGCATAGTCTTCTAATAAACCGGAATAACGCTCTTGGTAGATAGAGTCGTATAAGCGTTGATCAGGCACAGGTGCTAATGAAATACCGACTTGATATTGGTCAGGGTAACGGAACAACATATTTAATGTCATTGAGCCACCACCAGAATGTCCCCAAATAGCTACGTTTTCAGTATCAATATAATCCCAACGTTTTGCCATCGCTTTTAGTGCATCAGACTGATCGCGAGAGGAAAGTACACCTACCGCACCGTAAATTGATTTACGCCACTCTCTACCTTTGGGAGTTCGTGTACCACGATTATCAATAGAAGCAATAATGTAACCTTGCTCTGTTAACATTTGATCCCACATTGCAGCACTTCCACGCCAACTGTCATTAACCGTTTGTCCCCAAGATTCACCATAAACATAAAAAATTATTGGATATTTTTTCTTTGGATCAAAATCTGCAGGGCGAATAATATAACCGTCGAGTACCACACCATCTTGAGCTTTTACTTGAAAAAATTCATGATTTGTTTGTGGTAACTTGGCTAATTTATCCATCAACACTTTGTTGTCCATCATCATATGCTTAGTTTGATGACCTTCAATTTTCACTAAACGTTTCTGTGTAGGTTGCGTAAAAGTAGAGTGTGAATGAATTGCCCATTGACCGTTTTCAGACATTTGGTAACGGTTTGTACCTGAAAATTCTTCAGGAGTTACACGTTGATTACTTAAGCTTCCATCAAGTTTACTACGGTATAAATAACGTTGTGCAACATTTTCAGGTGAAGCAATGTAGTACAACCAACCATTTTCTTCATCTATGGTTTGAATGCTAACAACGTCAAAATCACCTTCCGTTAAGTTTAAGGCTGTTTTTCCGTCACGACTAATGTTGAAAACATGGCGCCAACCACTGCGTTCACTCGTCCATAAAAAGCTACTGCCTTGATTTAACCAACGCGCATCATCGAAAAAGTCTAGAAAGGTTGCTTCTTGCTCTGTCATAACAGGCGTTACATCACCAGAATTAGCGTTAGCTAAATAAAGGATATTAGTATCTTGTTTGCGATTGACATGCTGTACTAATATTTGTTGACTGTTGCCCGACCAATTCATGCGTGGAATGTACATATTGCGTGAATTATTCGGTAAGTTTGCCCAAGTCGTTTTTGCGGTAGCTAAATTTACCACACCAACTTTTGGTAATGCATTTATTTCACCAACTTTCGGGTAGGGGAATTTTGTAATGGTAGGGTAAAGTTCATCGGTGTTATTAATCATGATGAAGTCTTTACTGCCACTGGTATCTAATTGCCAGTAAGCAATTTTTTTACCGTCGGGGCTCCAACGAAAACCATCTTTTATGGTGAATTCTTCTTCGTAAACCCAGTCGAATAACCCATTGATTTTTCCATCTCCGGCGTCAAAGGTTAATTGGCTTACTTTATTGTCTGATAAGTTTTCTACATAGATATTATCTGCTACTACATAGGCTACTTTACTCGCATCAGGAGAAAATTTAGCAAACATTAGTGAACTTTCAGCTGATTTCTTTCCGCCAAGTTGATTGAGCTTATTGGTTTTAATGTCTAATAACCAATAATCACCACGGCTGTTTGAGCGCCATACTTTTTTACTATTGGTATAAACGAGTAGTTTTTTTCGATCATCAGACCACGTGTAATTATGAATGGCGAGTGGCTTATCCGCACCGTTAGGCGTTAATTGTTCTGCGGATATTAAGACCGATTTTTCTAATGTTTCAGGATCATAAACAACGATATCGTTACCAATACTAACGTTCTCGCCCTTGTCATCCATTTTAGTTGTGGCTGACTTTTCAAGAACCGTATAGCCGCTCCCATCAACTAACCAACGAAGGCGAGAAATAGAATCAGAGCTAAACTCGTTATCTTTATATATCCGTTCAACTGTTAATGGGGTTGTTTTATTGATGTTCATTTCACTTTTAGTCGTGTTTTCTGTTGAGGTGCTTTGGCATGCCATGAGTGATACTGCAATTGCAGTAGTCAATACAGTAGTGCTTAGCCAACGATTTATTTTTATTTGCGGCATAATTTTTCCTTAATTAGGGCGCAATCACTTTAAATTGTATACAATTAATTGGCAATGCTGTTGGTCGACTTTTTTGGAGTACCTAACGTATTTAAATAATCACTTTGTGGTTGAAAAAAGTAAATTTGACCTCACCTTTAGCACATCAAAAACTAAAAGGTTAAACCATGAATAATGCGTTAGAAATTTCTGGCTTGAAAAAAGTGTATAAAGGTGGCTTTACTGCTTTAAAAGGCATTGATCTTACCGTTAAACAAGGTGACTTTTTTGCATTACTTGGCCCTAATGGTGCTGGTAAATCTACCACTATTGGCGTAATCACCTCTTTAGTTAATAAATCAGCCGGAACGGTTAAAGTCTTTGGTCATGATATTGATAAAGAACTCGAAAACGCTAAAAGCTTTTTAGGTTTAGTACCTCAAGAATTTAATTTTAATCAATTCGAAACCTTATTAACTATTTTAGTTAATCAAGCTGGCTATTATGGTGTTGAACGACCAATAGCATTTAAGCGTGCTGAAAAATATTTGAAACAACTCGATTTATGGGAAAAGCGTAATGATGCCGGTCGAATGCTTTCTGGCGGCATGAAACGTCGCTTAATGATAGCGCGCGCATTAATGCACGAGCCTCAAATGTTGATACTTGATGAACCAACGGCTGGTGTTGATATAGAGCTACGTCGTTCTATGTGGGAATTTCTTCGTGAGTTGAACGAACAGGGAATTACGATTATTTTAACGACTCATTATCTTGAAGAAGCAGAAATGCTTTGTCGCAATATTGCCATTATTGATTCAGGCGTCATTGTTGAAGATACAGATATGAAATCTTTACTCTCAAAACTTGATCGGGAAACGATTGTATTTGATATTGAAAAGGTTACCGAAACACCAATCATAAATGAATTCACTTCACGGTTAATTGATGACCACACGCTTGAAGTAGACATTAAAAAATCACAGCTTATAAATCATGTTTTTAGTCAATTGAGTGATCAAGGTATTAATGTACTAAGTATGCGAAATAAAAGTAATCGTTTAGAAGAATTGTTTGTCAGTCTTGTGGGCAGTGGACAAAAAGTTAATAAGGAGAGTAAGTAATATGTCTTCAAAAAATAATGTTATTGCCCTAAAAAGTATTTTATATAAAGAAGTAAACCGTTTCATGCGTATTTGGGTGCAAACGTTGGTGCCACCTGCTATTACCATCAGTTTGTATTTTGTAATCTTTGGAGAATTAATTGGTTCACGCATCGGCCAAATGGGCGGATTCGATTACATGTCATTTATTGTGCCTGGCTTGATCATGATGAGTGTAATAACCAATTCATATTCCAATGTTGCTTCGTCATTTTTCAGTGCAAAATGGCAACGTAATGTTGAAGAAATGTTAGTTGCTCCCGTACCTAACTGGGTGATTGTTGCTGGTTATGTTGGTGGTGGGATGGCACGTGGAATGTTAGTGGGCGCGATTGTCACTTTAGTTTCTTTGTTATTTGTTGATATTCAAATTCATAATATTTGGGTGATTATTGTAACGGTAAGCTTAACATCAGCCACTTTTGCTTTAGGTGGTTTAATAAATGCTATTTTTGCCGGTAGCTTTGACGATATATCAATTATACCCACGTTTATTTTAACGCCATTAACCTACCTTGGTGGCGTTTTTTATTCGATCAGTTTACTACCAGACTTCTGGCAGGGTGTATCTCAAATAAACCCAATCGTCTATATGGTCAATGCATTCAGGTACGGTTTCTTAGGCATTAGTGATGTAAGTCTAACCTTATCATTTATCGTATTAGGTATATTTATAGTCACTTTATTTGCAATTGCGATGACCTTGATCACTAAAGGCATAGGGCTACGTAGCTAATGACTAAGTTAAGTAATAACCAAGAGAATAAGGCTGAAGGATTAGGTGACTCACGAGTTATTGTCACTAATCAGCCAGGTATTCATGAAAAGCTTGAAGAAATTGTGGAAAAACATTTAACGCATCGATCTCAGAAACCTTATCAAGCGCATACAGAAAAAGCGTTTGCTGAAATGGATGCTTTGGTTAAAGCACACCAAGGTGATGTTATTTTAGATTCTTGTTGTGGTGTTGGTCAAAGCACTCGTCTTTTAGCTAAACAAAATCCGAGTGCATTGGTTATTGGTGTAGATAAATCAGCACATAGAATTAACCGTAATGTTGACGAAATTGTGCATGATGATGGCGCAAAAATAGAAAATTATCATTTAATCAGAGCTGATTTAAATGACTTTTACCGTTTAGTTGATCAAGCAAATTGGTCTGTAAAAACACACTATATCTTATATCCTAATCCTTGGCCGAAATCTAAGCATATACAAAGACGCTGGCATGGTAGTGCGGTATTCCCACAAATTATAAATATAGGTGAGCAAATTATTTTACGCAGTAATTGGTTATTATATTTACAAGAGTTTCAGTTTGCTGCTGATGTTGCAGGTGTGTTGGGTGATATTAGTGAAGTCAGTAACGATGAGCCTTTAACACCATTTGAAGCGAAATATCGTGCGAGCGGACAACAGTGCTGGCAGTTATTACTCAATCGAGAATATTTACTCTTTATATAATTTATTCTAAACCTTATTTGGTTAGTAAATTTCACAATAAGTTAGTGAAATTTACTAACTTATTCATGCGCTATTAAAATCAATATTTCTATATTTTAAATAAATAGCATTTAAAACAAAGGGTTGTGTTTTTTGGCTTGTATTTTGAATACCTTTCTCGCATTAAGTAATAACTTACAATCGAAAAGGATAACAATCATGAATAATTTAATTAGAAAGAATGTATTAATGATGGCTCTAAGCACTTTAGCATTAGTAGAATTAGCGTTGGTTTATGCAGCAACGGTTATTTAACCCGTTAAGTTCTAGATAATATCTCTTTTAAATAAGAATAAAGTACAAGACATTTCAGTCAATTTTTATTAAAGTGCCGTTTTATGTTTACTTACCAACATGGTTACAACGGCAAGGTATGACGACGAATAAGCGCACAGCAAAAGCGACTCAAGAGTCTTTACATAGTATTTTTACCATTCCAGAAGCGCCTGATTCTACATTAGGGCTGATAGAGAAAGAAATATCGGAGAACCTTGCTGGTTTTTTGGGTAATCATATTGCCGCTAAAGAAAGAGCATTAAGTGAAATCGAAAAAGACTTTGCTTGTTCTGCTATTCCAGAAGAACCAACTTTTGTTTCAGATCATACTCATCATATTTTAAATAAAGTTGTAGCACAATCAGTGCATACATCAAGCCCTAGCTTTATTGGTCATATGACCTCAGCTTTACCTTATTTTATTTTACCACTTTCTAAATTGATGGTTGGTTTAAACCAAAATTTGGTGAAAATTGAAACCTCCAAAGCATTCACTCCACTTGAACGCCAAGTTCTAGGAATGATGCATCGCTTGGTGTATCAAAATGATGATCATTTTTATAACCAATGGATGCATAGTGCAAACCATTCGTTAGGCGCGTTTTGTTCTGGTGGCACTGTTGCAAATTTGACGGCATTCTGGGTAGCGCGTAATAACTTATTGAAGGCTGATGGCGACTTTAAGGGAATTGCTCGTGAGGGATTATTCAAAGCTTTAAAACATTATCAATATGATGACTTAGTAATTTTAGTGTCAGATCGCGGGCATTACTCATTGAAAAAGTCTGCGGATATTTTAGGTATTGGCCAAGATAGTGTTATTTCAATTCCCACCGATGAAAACAACCGTATTGATTGTCAAAAATTACGTGAAAAATGCGTAGAATTAAAAGAAAAAAATATTCGAGTGTTGAGTATTGTAGGTGTAGCAGGTACCACAGAAACAGGTAATATTGATCCATTAGATAAAATGGCTGATATTGCTGAAGAATTTGATACGCATTTTCATGTTGATGCTGCATGGGGTGGGGCGACTTTATTATCAAATAAATATCGTCCTTTATTGAAAGGCATTGAACGTGCTGATTCAGTGACTATTGACGCGCATAAGCAAATGTATGTGCCCATGGGGGCCGGACTGGTCGTATTTAAAAATCCAGCATCAGTAGCCTCTATCGAGCACCATGCGGAATATATTTTACGCAAGGGCTCTAAAGACCTAGGTTCACATACTTTAGAAGGCTCAAGGCCTGGTATGGCGATGCTGGTGTATGCAAGTCTACATATTATCAGCCGACCTGGGTATGAAATGCTGATTAACCAAGGCATTGACCGAGCTAAATATTTCGCTCAACTCATAAAAGAACAGCCTAATTTTGAATTAATCACTGAGCCTGAATTATGCTTGTTAACCTATCGTTACAACCCACAAGCCGTGCAGGTTTTGTTAACGAATAGTTCAGATGAACAGCAAGATGAAATTAATCATTTACTGGATAAGCTGACTAAATTCATTCAAAAACGACAGCGTGAAAATGGAAAGTCATTTGTTTCACGTACGCGTATTGAAGTGCAACGCTATAAAGGAAGAAAAACAGTAGTCTTTCGAGTAGTGCTTGCTAACCCTCTTACTTCAAATGAAATTCTTAACGATGTGCTTGTAGAACAGTTTGAATTAGCCCAAGAAAGTGAAACATTCTTACCAAAATTGTTGTCTTTGACTTAGTTGTTTTTTGTTTGTAACTCTGTAATATTTTGTCTTTACTTTCGTTTTGTAAGTTATTTCTTTCGTTTTACTCTATTTAAGTAAAAATAAAAAACAACTATCCTATTGTTAAATATAATGATTATATTTTTTAATGAGTTTTTGTTCTATAAAGTTTCATTTCAATCTATAAATGTTATTTTATTTATGAAAGTTACCATGTAATAATTCAATCACGATTACATTTTGTGGTGGTAATAATTATGGAATATGACATGAGAAAAACTCCAATAGAAGCATCTGAACAGAATCATACTGATATATCAGCGGTTCAACTAGAATTGATGGAAGCGCAAAAAGAAATTCTAGAATTGCAATCGCAAATTCAATGGTTAGAGCGTTCATACGAATAATTCGTAAGTAAGGCTTTCCAAAAGCAAAACATTAAAAAGCCGATAGTTATTAATATAACTATCGGCTTTTTATGTTCAGGTTGGCCTTTCTCAGACATCCTGTCTTTCAAGACATTAGTGCATCCATGCACGTCAACGGTCAGCTTTTTAGTTCCAGACAAAAGCTAAGTACTTGCATCCATGCAAGCAATGTCATGATCACATGGATGTGTATGAGTGACGATGTTCAGAACCGATAATCTACAAGGACACTTGTAAATTATCAATCAATCTTGCTTTACCGCAATGAGCCGCTGCAAGTATCACCAATTCTGTATCATCTTCACTGGCAGGTTGTAATGTTCTAGCGTGGCAGATATGTATATAATCTGTTTTCATCCCTGCATTATCAATATAACTTGCAGCTTTTTTGGCTAAACCGATAAAGTCATTATTGGTTTTTATTTCATTAGCCAACCATTGTATGTTTTGTGCAAGAGCCGGGGCTTGTTTATGTTCTTCTGAGGTTAAATAACCGTTTCGAGAACTCAATGCAAGACCACTATCTTCACGTACAGTATCTACAGGAATAATGTTAATTGGCATTGAAAGATCTTCAACCATGGTTTGTATAACCTGAACTTGTTGATAATCTTTTAAACCGAAACAGGCTACATCTGGCTGTACTAAATTGAATAACTTACACACAACTGTAGAAACACCACGAAAATGGCCTGGACGGCTTTCTCCGCAGTAACCATCAGATACATTTGGCACTTCAACGTAAGTTTGTTTATCTAAGCCATTTGGGTAAATAATTTTTGGCGTAGGAATGAAGAGTAAATCAGTATTGGCTGCAATTAACTGCTGCTGATCGTTATCCATGGTTCGTGGATAATTGTCGATATCTTCATTAGCCCCAAATTGCATAGGGTTAACAAAAATACTCGCAACAACCTTATCTGCGTGACGGTGAGCCTCAGTGATTAAAGAAATATGACCGGCATGTAAATTACCCATCGTAGGGACAAATGCTATTTTTAAACCTTGTGTGCGCCACTCTGAGATAAGACGACGCAATTCAGATATTTCACTTACTATTTTCATATGTTTATATATTTTGTGTAGATAAATTATTTAACAAAAATGTGTTCATCACCAGGGAAGTTACCAACGGAAACCTCGCTGATGTAGAGCTCGATGGCTTTTTTTATATCGCCAGTGTCGATCAAAAAATTACGTGAAAATTTAGGCATATAGCTGCATGAAATACCAAGTGCATCGTGCATCACTAATATTTGTCCGTCAGTGTCTTTACCTGCTCCTATACCAATAGTAGGAATTGAAATCGCTTCAGAAATGGCTTTACCTAAATCGCAAGGAATGCATTCTAAAACTAATAATTGAGCACCTGCAGCTTCGAGTAACTTTGCATCTGCGATCATTTTATCGGCATGTGATTTTTCACGGCCTTGTACTTTAAAGCCACCAAAAACATTGACGGATTGTGGCGTTAAGCCCAAATGGGCACAGACTGGAATACCGCGCTCTACAAGACCTTTAATCGTATCTACTAACCATTCACCGCCTTCCATTTTAACCATGCTTGCGCCTGCTTGCATAAGTTTTGCTGCGTTAGTGAATGCTTGCTCTTTAGTGGCGTATGTCATAAAAGGCATATCGCTGATAATTAACGTTTCAGTCACGCCACGCTTTACCGATTGTGTATGATAGGCCATGTGGTCAATATCAACAGGTAGCGTGTCATCTTGGCCTTGTAAAACCATACCGAGAGAGTCGCCAATGAGAATAGCGTGAATACCGGCTTGATCGAATAGTTTTGCAAAGCTAGCATCGTAAGCTGTGATCGTAGAAATTTTTTGACCTTGCCGTTTCATTTTTAGCAAAGTAGATGTGGTTATCTTAGCCATATTTAGTCCAAAGTTTTTAAGGTTTGAGTAAATACTCAGTGCGCGTACCTTCGCATAAATGCAAAATTATCGCAACTTGCTATGAATTTTCAACCCATTGGTTTCGATATTTCGACTTAATGCTGAAATGTTTTTTCCATTTGGAAGTATGAGTTCAGGAGATATTTCAGCCAATGGTAATAATACAAATTCTCTTAATTCTAAACCATAATGAGGCACTGTGAGACGTTCATGGCTGATAACTTCATTATCGAAAAGAAGAATATCTAAATCAAGAATACGAGCTCCCCAGCGATTATCTTTACGGACTCTTCCCGCTAGATTTTCGATGGTTTGCAGCTCATCTAATAAATGTAATGGGCTTAGTTCTGTGGATATTTCTGCCACAGCATTCATATAATCAGGTTGATCTTGTGGACCCATAGGTCGGCTGAAGTATAAAGAGGAAAGGTTTGTTAAATTACAATGCTTAATATTTTTTAATGCATCGACAGCAAGATGGATCTGGTTTTTTGGATCAGACAAGTTACTGCCCAATCCAATATAAACTTTAGCCATTAGCCATTATCGCTCGAACTTGTTTCTCGAACTTTGCGACGTTTTCTTGGACTTCTTCGGTTGCTAGTACGCGTTTGTGCCACACTTTTAATCATCAATTCTTGCGTGTTATGATCGTTGCTTTGAAAGTCAGTCCACCACTTGGCTAATTCTTGTAGGTCGTCATTTTCTTGAGTCGATTCAATTTCTGCCCTTAGTAATAAGAAATCGTATCCTGCACGGAACTTTTGATGCTCTAACGCTTTATAAGCACGTTTCCCATCTCTTCGGCTTAACTTATCTTGAAGGATCCATATATCTTTCATTACTGCTTGAAAACGTTTAGGAATTGCAATGCTTTGCTGCTGTTCAGACATTATTTCGGCTAACGCAGCAAAGAATATATCTTGGGGGGACATATGCGGCTGGCCATTACGTATACGCTCAATATGGCTTTGCAAAGGATACCAAAGCATTGCGGCAAATAAGAATGCTGGAGTAACGCGTTGTTCGTTATTAATTCGACTATCTGTATTTTTCAATGCTTGTACGATAAAACGTTCAATATGGTGGTGTGTACCTTCACTTAGCATTTGATCCGTAGCAGGGAAGAAATAACGAAATAGATCATACTTTTTTAATTGCTCGAAAGTGACTTCTGCTTTACCTGAAATGAATAACTTGAGGAATTCTTCAAACATTCTCGCTGCAGGAATATTTGCCATTAAAGGTGCAAGTTCGGCAATTGGCGCTTCTGTTTCTGGGCTGATTGTCATGTCTAGCTTAGCGGAAAATCGAATGGCGCGTAACATACGGACGGGGTCTTCACGGTAGCGTGTTTCAGGATCTCCAATCAAACGAATTAACTTTGCGTCGATATCACTAACACCGTTAGCAAAGTCGTGAACTTTAAAATCTTTGGCACTGTAGTAAAGTGCATTAATGGTGAAGTCACGACGTTCAGCATCTTCTTCGATAGAACCATATATGTTATCGCGAAGTAACATGCCATCTTCGCTTTGCTTAGATGTTTTTTGACAGCCTTTATCTTTCTCTGGAGCATTTTCATGATGCCCACGAAAAGTCGCTACTTCAATAATTTCACGACCAAATACAATGTGCGCTAAACGAAAGCGACGACCGATTAATCGGCAGTTACGAAATAGGTCCTTGATTTGTTCAGGTGTAGCATTAGTCGCTATATCAAAATCTTTTGGTGCCAATCCTAATAATAAATCACGAACACCTCCACCCACTAAATAGGCATCATATCCACCACTATTTAAACGATAAAGTACTTTTAAGGCATTGTTACTCATTTTCTTACGAGAAACATTATGCTGGTCACGTGTTAAAACGTTAGAGCCAGAAGTTGGCTTATTTTTAGTTGGGCTTTTGGCTATTTTTTTAGAGGCTTTGCCTAATACTCTTTTACACAAGTTGATCACGCTTTTGATAATGCTGGCCTTGATTGGATAATATAGGAAGGGCGAAAACATTTTTTCGCGCTACAAACCATATTTTTAGTGGCGTAATAATATAACAGAGCGTAATAAAAGAGAATATAAAACGTTTGAAAATGCAACAAACATGTGCTTTTTGTAGAATAGTTATGAACTGAAGGTTATTTCGTGCTTTTTAGGGATGAAATCCGTAGACCAGTTATCTGTTGCCCAATGTATTATTTCTTCAACAGAATAAGTATAAAGCTCATCGGGGGGATTCTGTCCTAAAAACTTAAGCGCCAAAACTAAAGAAGGAGAAGGGTTTTTATTATCGATTGCAGGTGCTTTATTTTGCTTACTGAGTTTAACCCCTGGCTCAGTAACGGCTAATGGTAAATGTGCAAATTGTGGAGCTTGATAACCTAATTGTTGATAAAAGCTTAATTGTCTAACGGTAGGTTCAAGTAAATCACAACCCCGAACAACATGGTTGATATTCTGATAAATATCATCAACAACCACAGCAAGTTGATAGGCAAATAAACCATCTTTTCTGGTTAAGATGAAATCTTCTTGTGCAAATGTTTTGTTGGTAGAGTATTCACCTTGTATTAGATCTTTGTATTGATCAATACCTAGTTGATTATGAAACCGAATTGCATTATTTGTTGAAGGCAAATTCAATTCTCGGCATTGACCTTGATAAATGCCTCCTTGTGCTTTGATTTGTGCGCGCGTGCATTGGCAGTGGTAGGTCAACTTTTTATCTGCTAATTGTTGCAAAACGTCTCGGTATAAATCACTTTGCTGGCTTTGGTATAAAACACTCTCATCCCAATGAAGTCCATAAGCATCGAGTGTTTCTAGAATAGCTGAGCTTGCACCTACCATTTCACGAGGAGGGTCGATATCTTCAATACGAACTAACCATGAGCCTTGCTGATGCTTGGCATGTAAATAACTTGCAAGAGCGGCAATTAAAGAGCCGAAATGTAGATTTCCAGAAGGAGAGGGGGCAAAACGGCCACGATATTGAGCAGTAGAATCACTCAAATTCAATGGCCGAATAATATTAACTTTATCGTGAGTCATAGCGTGAACACAAATAAGTTATATAATTTAATTAAAAACTAACCTGCTAGTTGACGTTCTTTTATTTCAGCAAGTGTTTTACATTCAATACATAAATCAGCAGTTGGACGAGCTTCTAAACGACGAATGCCAATTTCAATACCACATGAATTACAGAAGCCAAAATCATCTTCTTCAATCAATTGTAATGTTTTTTCAATTTTCTTGATGAGTTTACGTTCACGGTCACGAGTACGTAATTCTAAGCTAAACTCTTCTTCTTGAGCAGCGCGATCAACCGGATCAGGGAAGTTTGCGGCTTCGTCTTGCATATGTGTCACTGTGCGGTCAACTTCTTCACGAAGTTGTGTACGCCAAGCATCAAGAATCTTCCTGAAATGCTCTAACTGATCAGCGTTCATATACTCTTCGTTGGCTTTTTCAACGTAAGGCTTAACGCCTGCTAATGCTAAAATACCTAGTGCTTTTTTGGCTGGCATGCTTAAATCTCCTAAATGCTACATAGACCTACGTGGCGAAGTTGTTGCTCTTTCATTAAAAGCTACACCCGTGGTTGCAATTGCCAATAATAAATAGACCTGAAATATCCAG
>CAJWBY010000052.1 GCA_913020705.1 uncultured Colwellia sp. | reverse complement strand
CGTTATTCTCAACAATTACTTCATGGCCATTAACAGTTAGTTCATTAACGCCAGCAGGAGTTAAACCAATACGGTACTCGTGGTTTTTAATTTCTTTAGGAACACCAATAATCATATCTTTCTCACTTGTTGTATAGTTTTTATAATATTTGCGACTATTATAATGAGTTATTCTCGAATTAACCTGTCGTATTATTGGTCTTGTCGATATATAATCCTGTTTAATTGTAGTTATCTAGTTGTTTATAAAATGACAAATGTTCAGAACAAAACTATTGATAGAATCGACCGTAATATTCTCGTTGAGCTTCAAAAAAACGCCCGATTATCTAATGTCGAGTTATCTAAAAGAGTAGGCTTAAGCCCAACACCCTGTTTAGAAAGAGTTAAAAGGCTAGAAAAAGAAAATTACATAAAAGGATATCAAGCTATACTAAATCCTGAAAAACTTGAAGCAGCATTATTGGTACTGGTTGAAATAACATTAACCAAAACTAGCCCAGATGTTTTCGATGATTTCTCTACTGCAGTACATGAACTTGATGTTATACAAGAATGTCATTTGGTTTCAGGAGATTTTGACTTCTTACTTAAAACAAGAGTTGCTGATATGGCTGCTTATAGAGAATTACTCGGAGATACTTTACTTCGTCTGCCATCGGTAAGTGAAAGTAGAACTTATGTTGTAATGGAAGAGGTAAAATCCACCAATTATGTACCGATTAAACGATAAATGACAAAATCAGATAAAGTAAATCATTAAAACATTTAACTCCTTACAATAGTTTGGTATTTTACTGTATAAAACTACATTAGCTTTTAACTCGGTTTATTATATTGTCTACAGAATCTTCTATTCAAACTAAATTAAGTGGCGTACAACGGCTTTTAGAAGCAGGTTTGTTGGTTTCTTTTCTTTTTGCCATGTTTATCATGCTAGCGCTGTTTAGTTTTGACCCAGCCGATCCAGGTTGGTCTCAAACTGGATACCAAACACCTATTCGTAATTTAGGTGGGGCGGTTGGTGCATACCTTTCGGACTTATTATTAAATCTATTTGGTTATATTTCTTATAGTTTACCTTTTGTCGCAGCGATTACTGGTTGGTTATTGTTTCAAAAATATCATCGTTTAATCCAGTTAGATTATTTAACGTTAGGTTTGAAATTCATAGGCTTTATTCTTCTGTATATAGGGATAACGTCAATTGCGAGTATGAATTTTGATGACGTATTTTATTTCTCAGCAGGCGGAATAATTGGTGACATACTCAGTAAAACTGTTTTGCCATATTTTTCATTTGTCGGTAGCACTTTATTATTCTTAACTTTCTTATTTTCAGGTTTTGTTTTATTAACAGGTTTCTCTTTGATTGGCTTCATTGATAATACTGGTGCTTACACTATTCGATTTGCTCAATATTTGTTAACGATACCTGCAAAAATAAATCAATACTTCAGTCATTTAAAAGCTGAAAAGCCTGAAAAGTCTATATTAATTGAATCAAGTTCACAAAAAGAAGAATCAATTGCTTTACCTGAACGTACACAGAAAGAGACCGAAAGTTTTGAGGTTGATGTTAATCATGAGCATCAAGATGAAGAATTACACCACGCATTTAACACTATTAATGAACAAGAGCATGACGATATTATCGCGCCAAGTAAAAATGATTTACCGTTTGAACCCGAAGACGAAATAGAGCACTTTGTTGCGATTGATGATTTAATTGGTGAACCGTTAGCCTTTAACGTGCAAGAACATGTGAGTGAACAAGAAATAACTGCAGCGTTCGAAACAGTTGATCCGATAATTGTTGACGAACCTATAAAATTAACCCCACAAAGTGATAGTGCAATATTTCAAGGCCTACCTGGATTAGATTTGTTAGACCGCCCTGATAGAACTAAAAACCCAATTGACGAAAAAGAACTTGAACAAATAAGTCGTTTAGTTGAAGAGAAGCTTTTAGAATTTGGCGTTAAAGCCGAAGTTGTTGGTGTATATCCTGGCCCAGTTATTACTCGATTTGAGTTAAATCTTGCTCCGGGAATCAAGGCAAGCAAAGTTACAGGGCTGTCTCAAGATATTGCTCGTTCATTATCTGCTAAAAGTGTCCGTGTTGTTGAAGTTATTGAAGGTAAATCTGTTATCGGTGTTGAGTTACCTAATAAATACAGAGAAACCGTTTTCTTTACAGATGTTATATCTGCACCAGCATTCGCAGAGTCGACCTCTCATCTTGCTATGGCAATTGGTAGTGATATATCTGGTAAACCTGTTATTGCAGATTTGGCTAAAATGCCACATTTACTCGTTGCAGGTACAACGGGTTCTGGTAAGTCAGTTGCTGTTAATACGATGATCGTCAGTATTTTATATAAATCATCCCCTGAAGATGTGCGCATGATCATGATTGACCCTAAGCAAGTTGAATTATCTGTTTACAACGGTATTCCACATTTATTGTCGGAAGTTGTTACCGACATGAAAGAAGCAGCAAACGCACTTCGTTGGTGTGTTGGTGAAATGGAACGTCGTTATAAGCTTATGTCTTCATTAGGTGTACGTAATCTTAAAGGCTATAACGAAAAAGTACTCAATGCCATTGAAGCAGGAGAACCGTTAATTGACCCTACGTGGCAACCTAATGATGCCTTTACACAAACACCTCCTTTATTAGAAAAGCTACCCGCGATTGTAATTCTCGTCGATGAGTTTGCTGATATGATGATGGTTGCAGGTAAAAAAGTTGAAGAGCTAATTGCCCGAATTGCACAAAAAGCTCGAGCAGCAGGTATGCATTTAATTTTAGCCACCCAACGACCGTCAGCTGATGTTATAACGGGTCTAATTAAGGCAAATATTCCAACGCGTATGGCACTTCGTGTCCAATCAAGAATGGAGTCTCGTATTATTCTTGATCAACAAGGTGCGGAGCAGCTATTAGGAATGGGAGATATGTTTTATTTACCTCCGGGAGAAGCAGTTTCAATACGAGTGCATGGCGCGTTTGTTAACGATGATGAAGTACATGCTGTTGTTGGAGATTGGAAATCTCGCGGTGAGCCTGACTATATTGACGAAATTTTATCAGGTGACCCAGAAAATGAAATTTTATTACCTGGCGAACAAGCAGAAGGTGACGAATCTACTGAACTTGATACTTTATATGATGAAGCTGTTGATTTTGTTACTAAAGGCAAACGTGTTTCCATTTCTAGTGTTCAACGTAAATTCAGAATTGGCTATAATCGAGCTGCACGTATTGTTGAAGATATGGAAAACCAAGGTGTCGTAAGTACGCCTGGTCATAATGGAGCCCGTGAAGTATTGGCGCCACCACCCGTAAGAGATTAATAGTTGTTAATAACTAAATATGTTTTCAGATAAATATAAGGATGACTTAGTGATTTTTTCCCTAAAAAAAACAGCAATCATTTCACTTTTTTCCGCTGTAATGCTAACCAGCGTGAGTGTCTCTTCTTTTGAAGTACAATTAAATGGTACGATAAACGCAGAAAATAAAGCTGTAGATAATTCAGAAAGTGAAGCTAACACAATTAAACGTAGCCTAATGCATAAGCTTGCTACGCTCGAATTTTTTTCAGCTAACTTTAATCAACAAGTATTAGATGCAGATGGCAATGAGCTACAAAATGCATTAGGAACACTCGTTGTACAAAAACCTAATTTGGTACATTGGAAAACAGCTGAACCTGATGAATCATTGATCGTATCAGATGGTTTAACATTATGGTTCTTTGACCCTTTTGTAGAACAGGTGAGTGCTTATCTTTTAGAAAAAGCATTAATGAATACCCCTATCTTATTATTAACAAGTAGCGACCCTTCAATGTGGCAACATTATAGTGTGAGCTCTATGAATGAAAATAATTACCTCATACATGCTAACGATAATAATGCTCAAGTAAAGACATTAGAATTACGTTTTGAAGAGGGTAGTAATGTGCTTGATAGCTTTACTATTTTAGATGCTACTGGTCAGTTAAGTATTTTTAAATTGTCACAATTTGATGTAGAAAAATCACCTGAAAACTCACAGTTTATTTTTGAGATACCTGAAGGTGTTGAGTTAGATGATCAACGTTAATGGCTAATGTTATCGATACAACTAATGGGTCTTTACCCCTAGATTTCGTTGAAGAATCCAAGTATAAAACTGACATTCAACATGATCAGTTTCAACCACTTGCAGCGAAACTTCGACCTAAAACATTAGCAAATTATCAAGGGCAACAACATATCCTATCTCCTGGTATGCCACTTACAATTGCTATTGAGCAAGGAAAGTGTCATTCGGTAATTTTTTGGGGGCCACCCGGAACAGGTAAAACCACATTAGCCGAAATTATTGCTAGCCATGCGAATGCAGAAGTTGAACGTTTATCGGCGGTAACTTCAGGTATTAAAGATATTCGTCAGGCGATAGAAAACGCTAAACAACGCTTAGTTCACCAACAAAAACGTACTGTTTTATTTGTTGATGAAGTACACCGTTTTAATAAAGGTCAGCAAGACGCTTTTCTACCTTTTATCGAAGATGGGACCATTATTTTTATTGGTGCAACTACTGAAAATCCTGCTTTTGAATTAAACCAAGCGGTGTTATCACGAGCACGTGTTTATACCTTAAAAAAGCTCACCCGTTCTGACTTAACCGTTATTTTACACCGTGCTTGTGAAAACGAACAACTCAGTAAAAAGATTACTATTAACATTGAATCTAAAGCTGAACATCAATTACTAACTCTAGCAAATGGTGATGCTCGACGTTTATTAAACGTATTTGAAAATTGTGTAGATATTCTTTCAGGGAATATAAAAACGATAATCTTAGAAACAGTTGTTCAAGTTGCAGGTAATAAAATCGCATTGTATGACAAAGGTGGGGACGCTTTTTATGATTTAATCAGTGCTTTTCACAAATCAGTAAGAGGTAGTTCTCCTGATGCAGCTCTTTATTGGTATGCAAGAATCTTAGCGGGTGGTGGTGACGCTTTATATGTAGCTCGTAGACTTTTAGCTATTGCCAGTGAAGATATAGGTAATGCGGATCCAAGAGCGATGCAACTTGCCATAAATGCATGGGACACATTTCAACGTGTCGGCCCCAGTGAAGGTGAACGAGCTATAGCACAAGCTATTGTTTATATGGCATTGGCCCCAAAAAGCAATGCGGTTTACATGGCTTTTAGTCAAGCAAAAGAACTCGCGAAAAATACAGCTGAATTAGACGTACCTTTTCATTTGAAAAATGCAACAAGTAGCCTTACTAAGGAGCTCGGTCACGGAAGTGAGTATCGTTATGCACATAATGAAGATAATGCCTTTGCTGCTGGAGAAAATTACTTTCCTGAATCGTTGAAGCAAACTTCTCTTTACCAACCGACTGAGCGTGGCTTGGAAAAACAGCTTAAAGATAAACAGCAATATCTTAATGAATTGAATCGTCTGAGTAATAATCAACGTTATGACTAATACCATTAGCACTTTTTCTTTATATCTTTTTGTAGCGCTTGGCGGAGCATGCGGAGCGAGTCTTAGATTTTATTTTTCTCAATTAATATTGAATTGGCTCGGAAAAGGTTTCCCTTTTGCTACATTGGCGGTTAATATTTCCGGCTCATTAATCATGGGCACCTTATATGGACTTATTGAAAATGGTGTAATTGAAGTCAGTGTTTACCGAACCCTCGTTGGAATCGGTTTTTTAGGCGCTTTCACTACATTTTCAACTTTTTCACTTGATACATTATTATTAATGCAGCAAGGTGAATTTTTAAAAGCCATGATAAATATATTACTGAATGTCAGTTTGTGTGTCTTTGCAGCTGGCATTGGGCTTTACTTAGTAAGTTATGCTTCTAAGTAAACCAATTTTAAATAAACAACAACTTAACTTTCAGATGTGAACAAAAATGCTTGATCCAAAATTATTTAGAAATGATATCGAAGCCACAGCAGCACAATTAGCTAAACGGGGTTTTACCTTAGATACAGCAATATTGACAGAATTAGAAGAGCAGCGAAAAGCCTTCCAAATTAAAACTCAAGAATTACAAAATCAACGTAATACACGTTCGAAATCTATAGGTAAAGCGAAAGCTCAAGGCGAAGATATTCAGCCGCTATTAGCTGAGGTTAGTCAATTAGGTGCTGAGTTAGATGCTGCAAAAGCTGAGCAAGATGAAGTTTTAGCTAAAATTGATGCCATCCTCTCTGCTGTGCCAAATTTAATTCATGAATCTGTTCCTGATGGTGCAAGTGAAGACGACAACGTGGAAATTAAGCGTTGGGGCACTCCTCGTGTTTTTGATTTTGAAGTTAAAGACCACGTTGATGTAGGTGCAGGAATTGCAAATGGTCTAGATTTCGAAAGTGGTGCTAAACTCGCCGGTACTCGTTTTGCTGTTCTTCGTGGTCAAATAGCTAAAATGCATCGTGCACTTGCGCAATTGATGCTTGATGTTCATACCGAACAACATGGTTACGTTGAAATGTATGTACCTTATTTAGTGAATCAAGATTCATTATACGGAACAGGGCAATTACCAAAATTTGGTGAAGACTTATTCCATACAGAATTGAGTAATAAAAAATTCTCTTTAATACCAACCGCAGAAGTGCCTTTAACTAATCTTCTTAGAAATGAAATTGTTGATGAATCTGAATTACCGATTAAAATGTGTGCTCACACGCCATGTTTCAGAAGTGAAGCGGGGTCTGGTGGACGCGATATTCGTGGATTAATTCGTCAACATCAATTTGATAAAGTTGAAATGGTACAGTTAGTTAAACCGGAAGATTCATTAACCGCATTAGAAGAGTTAACTGGCCACGCTGAGAAAATTCTTGAGTTATTAGAGATACCATACCGTACAGTTATTTTATGTACTGGCGATATTGGCTTTGGTTCAAGTAAAACTTTCGATATTGAAGTTTGGTTGCCGGCACAAAATACTTACCGTGAAATATCTTCATGTTCTAGTATGGGCGATTTCCAAGCACGTCGTATGCAAGCTCGTTTTAGAAACAGTGAAACGAAGAAACCAGAGTTGTTACATACCTTAAATGGTTCAGGTTTAGCTGTTGGCCGTACTTTGGTAGCAATTTTAGAAAACTATCAACAAGCTGATGGCAGTTTGAAAATCCCAACAGCATTGCAACCTTACATGAACGGTTTAACGCAAATCGGTTAAAATCATTATATTGATTGTCATTAAAATCCAATGCTTAGGTATTGGATTTTTTTTTGGAATTTTTTGGAATTTTTAGACTGATGTTCGGGTCTATAAATATGTTAGTTAATTATTTATAAAGGTGTCTCTTGTTAAAAAGTATACTCATTCAAGCCATTGTATTTTTTACTATCTTTCAAGCATTATCGATGTTTCGAGAGGTGGACATGTTATCGACAGGAGAAGTAGTAACAAAACACAGCGGTTCCTTAAAAACATTAGATAATAAAACTATTGAACTTAATCAAATAGAGAAAACCACTGTTGTTTATTTTTTCGCACCTTGGTGTAAAATTTGTCATATGAGCATCAGTAATCTTCAAGCAATATATGAGAAAAACGATCACATAAATGTTGTTGCTGTTGCACTTGATTATGTTGATCATAAAGAAGTATTTGAATTCTCAAATCAACATAAATTAACTTTTCCCATTGCACTTGGTAATGAGCAAATAAAAGCACAATTTAAGGTAAAAGGTTACCCAAGTTATTACGTCATCAATGAAGAAAATACTATTATTGCAAAATCTATGGGTTATTCTTCTGAAATTGGACTTCTTCTTAGAACACTTTAACGCATATTACTTCTGATCTTTTAATTGTTTGTGTACACTGTGGCATTCATAATAAAAACAGAAGATCTTGTGATGCAAATTACATCAAATTTTGATAGTGGTAATATCCGCGTTATTGACGCAAGCCAAGCCAGCAATATTCAACTTGAAATTGTTAAAGACAATCAGTCAGACTTTTATCAGTGGTTTCATTTCAAACTACATAATACCGAACGATGTGAACATACGCTTCATTTAATGAATGCCTCTACCTCTGCTTATCAAGAAGGTTGGATTGATTATCAGGCCGTAGCTTCTTATGATCGTGAACATTGGTTTCGTGTTCCCACAGAATTTGACGGTGAAAAGCTCAGTATCACTTTAACGCCAGAATACGACTCTGTTTATTTCGCCTATTTTGCTCCATATAGTTATGAACGCCATCAAGACTTGCTTCATCAAGCTCAATTAGATATTGATTGTCAGCTGCAAGTCTTAGGACAAACCATTGACGGACGTGATATTTCCGTATTGAAAGTCGGAGAAGAAGGTGAAAACAAACGCGTTATTTGGGTAACTGCACGTCAGCATCCAGGTGAAAGTATGGCTGAATGGTTTATGGAGGGGTTCATTGACCGTTTATTAAACGAAGATGATGGTGTCGCGCGTTCTTTATTAGACAGTTCAGTTTTCTACTTGGTGCCAAATATGAACCCTGATGGTTCTGTAAGAGGGCATCTAAGAACAAATGCCGTAGGAACTAACTTGAACCGGGAATGGTTAGAGCCTTCTATGGAGAAAAGCCCAGAAGTTTATTTAGTCCGTGAAAAAATGTTAGAAACTGGTGTAGATATGTTTCTTGATATTCATGGTGACGAAGCCTTACCATTTAATTTTGTTGCTGGTTGTGAAGGCGTTCCTGCTTACGATGCTAAACATCAAGCACTTGAAGAGAAATTTAAAGCTATTTTATTAGCAGTAACACCTGAGTTTCAAGATGATGAAGGCTATGACAAAGATGAACCCGGTAAAGCAAACTTAACTGTTGGCGCTAATTGGGTAGGAAATAACTTTAAATGTCTTTCATATACGGTAGAAATGCCATTTAAAGATAATGACTTACTACCAGATCATAGCGTTGGTTGGTCAGACAACCGAAGTAGCTTATTCGGTCGTGATTTTTTGACCGCCATTTATCATGTTGTAGATGATTTACGATAAGCGTTACAGAATTAATAAATGAATACCGATATCCTCGTCTGAAATTGAAACGACAGCTTGACGTTTAATTAATGAATGATGGATAACAAGTAAACTGTGTAGAATTTAAATAATTATATAATAATAATAAATCAGGAGTGTCATGTGGAAGAAATTGTAAATACGATTAATGGCTATATTTGGAGCCCATATTTAATTTATCTTTGTTTAGGTACCGGTGTGTTTTTCTCTATTTTAACGCGCTTTGTGCAAGTACGTCATTTCCGAGAAATGGTCCGCTTGTTACTTTCAGGTAAAAGTTCTGAGAAAGGTATCTCTCCTTTCCAAGCACTCGCTGTTTCTTT
Organism: uncultured Colwellia sp.; assembly: GCA_913020705.1. The sequence continues at coordinate 16,304 of CAJWBY010000052.1, read as the reverse complement.
ATCGGGACGTGTTGGCACTGGTAATATTGCGGGTGTTGCAGCCGCTATTGGCTTCGGTGGACCAGGTGCCGTTTTTTGGATGTGGGTTGTTGCATTTTTAGGTGCAGCTACTGCTTACATTGAATCAACCAATGCTCAAATTTATAAAGAAGAAGAAGATGGTGTGTATCGTGGTGGCCCAGCTTACTACATTGAAAAAGCGCTAGGTCAGAAATGGTATGCTTGGATTTTTGCTTTGTCAACGATCCTAGCTTGTGGTGTTTTGTTACCGGTAGTTCAATCAAACGGTATCGGCGATGCAATGGTCAATGTTTTTGGCACGGGTGGTACTGTAAATTCATTTATGGGTGATTTACCATTAACTAAAGTTTATGCTGCAACATTTATAGTTTTATTGCTTGGTTTTATCATTTTTGGTGGCGTTAAGCGTATTGCAAGATTCACCCAAGTTGTTGTGCCGTTTATGGCTTTAGCTTACATCATTATTGCTTGTACAATTATTGCGCTTCATATTGATCAATTACCTAATATCTTTATGTTAATTATATCTGATGCATTTACGCCAATGGCTGGTATCGGTGCTGCGATTGGTTGGGGCGTTAAACGTGGCGTTTATTCTAATGAAGCTGGCCAAGGTACGGGCCCACATGCAGCAGCCGCTGCAGAGGTTCAGCATCCAGCTCAACAAGGGTTAGTACAGGCATTTTCTGTTTATATTGATACTTTATTCGTATGTTCAGCAACTGCGTTTATGATCTTAATTACTAATTCATACAATGTAATGCCAGAAGGTTCAACAAGCCTTGTTGTACAGAACTTAGCAAGCGATGTTGTAATTAACGGTCCTGCATTTACTCAAATTGCCGTTGATAGTGTGTTAACTGGTTTTGGATCACCTTTCATTGCTATCGCTTTGTTTTTCTTTGCTTTTACAACTGTGCTAGCTTATTACTTCATTGCTGAAAATAACGTTTCGTACATTAATAAAACCATTAAAATGCCAGTACTTAAATTTGTATTAAAAGTAATTCTAATGTCCGCCGTATTTTACGGTACCGTAGCAGAACCAAGTGCTGCTTGGAGCCTAGGTGATATTGGTGTTGGCTTGATGGCATGGCTAAATATTTTTGCAATTATCGCTATTTTCTTTATGGCTAAGCCTGCAATTAAAGCACTAAAAGATTACGAACGTCAGCAGAAAGACGGTGTAGAAAAATATACTTTTGATCCAAAAGCTTTGGGTATTGAAAAAGCCGATTTTTGGGAAGAACGTATAAATAAGAGTAAGTAATTTTGTGATTAACTGATTGTCATTTATTTATGATAAATTAATGACAATTTACTTCAAAAAACGTCCATTCGGACGTTTTTTTTTGTTCAGATTTAGGTAGAATATTAGCACTAATAATTTAATGAGATTTTATCTTCAATGGCTGTAATAAATTGCCCAAACTGTAAGAAAAAAATATCAGACAAAGCCAAGTCATGTTCTCATTGTGCCATCGATTTAACTAAAGTTGATGCTGAACAAATTGCTTCAATGAAAAAAGTCGACAAGATCAAGCAATCCCAAACATTGATGAATCATTCATTTATCGCGATGCTTCTTTTTTGTGGTGGTTTTCTTTTTTTGTATTGGCAAGATGCTCAGCAGGGTACTTGGCAATATTTTGCAAGCATAGGTTCAGCTGTCATTGGATTCATATTGTATATCGTTACACGTGTTCGTTTGGTCATGCTTAAATACCGTAATTAACATAAATTCTCCTATCAAGAATTAATATAAAAGGCTGTAAATAAAACAATGGATATTATTTCATTAGTAGACGATATGTCTGAAGAGATGTACTTACGCTTAAAGTGCGCTGCTGAAACGGGTAAATGGCCAGAAGGTACGGTGGTTAATAAAGCACAAAGAGAATCAGCATTGCAAATTGCGATGACATATCAATCAAGACATTTAAATTCAGATGAAATATTAAGCATTGGCTCAGATGGGTTGATTGTAGATAAAACAAAACGTCAGTTAAAAAGTGAATTTGCTGATCTTAAAAACACACCAGATAATAATATTGCAAGGTTCTCCGATATATGATTTTTTCCAAATTTTTCAAAGCAAAATGGCAAAGCAAAGAACATAATGTACGACTTACCGCAATAAGTGATGAGTTAACACTGAATAATCCAGACGATGTCGTTATATTAACTAACCTAGCGAAAACAGATCCTAACGAACTTGTTCGACGTGCTGCATTGATCAAAATAGCTGACTTTTCTGTTTGGCATGAAAATAGTACCGATAACGATAATAAGAAAGTCCGTGACTATTGTGTAAAACAGGTTGAAAAAATCCTATTAGGTCAGCACGAAATCACTATCAGTAATGAAGATAAACTGGCTTTACTTAAAGGTGATAGTAAATTACCAGCTCTAGAGTTATGGTTACAAAACGAAATACAACCTGAAGTTGTGAAATCGCTATTTGAAAAAATAAATAAACCACAACTAACACTTTCAATATTTACGCATAAACAAGACGAAGCGGTGCAGGGGTATTTACTTCAACAAACCTTGTCTATCGACGTGTTAGAAAAATTGTTCAAAAAGTCCTGTAATGACAAAATTAAAAACCAAATTGAACAGCAGATACAAACATTAAAAGTGTCTGCAGAAAAGCCTGACAAAATCAAGAAGGGTGTTCAATTAGTATTAGCGAAGCTACTCGCTTTAAAAGACATTAATGATTACGTTCAAATAAAAGAAAAAAAAACCAGTTTAGAAGAACAATGGAACAGTTATCATCAAGAGTTCACTTGTCTTACTTCAATAGAGTGTGAAAGCTTCAATGGTAAATATCGAGATATTAAAACACAACTCGCAAGACATTTCGCGCCGCTACATGAAGCTTTCGAACAACAACTCATTGCTGATAAACTCGTTCAAGACAAAAAAGCTGCTACCGAAAATTTTACTACAAAACTTAATGAAATTAACAAACAGCTAACCACAACTATATTTGAAAGTGGTGAACTTGATGAAGAAAAATACAAAGTACATTTAGAAACATTAATAACAGAAATAAAATCATCAACATTGAATAACCAAGAACAAGATCATTTTATAACACTGGTTAACGTACAAAATAAAAAGCTTGTTCAGTTGCCTGAAATAGCAAAATCAGTAACTGATGCTACCCATTTGATTTCAAAAATATCGCAAGTTGCCATACCTAAAACTATCGATGAATTAAATCTTCGTAAGCCTTTGTTTGATGATTGGTTGCAAGAATTGAAAACCGTTGAGAAAAAAGCTTCGGGTATTTTACCTGAATCTATTGTCGATGCTTTTCAAGAAATAAAAAAACAATGGCAACAGGGTCTTAAGCCGCTAATTAAAGAGCAAGATTCACTTTTATCACAATGCCATAAGAAAATTTCAGATGTTAAGCGCTTAATTACCAGTGGAAAATACAATGCAGCGTTCGGTGTTTTTAAGAAGGCTAAAAAGAATTTTGACTTATTATCTGATAAACAAAAATCACGTGTTCAACGAGATTTTAATGATATCTCTGATCAAATATCAGAACTTAGCGATCTAGAACAATCTATTGCAACGCCAAGAAAACATAATCTATTGGAAGAAATCCAGTTGTTAGTTAACCAGCCGCTTGATAATCCTAATGACCAAGCAGCTAAAGTAAAACAATTTCGTGTTAAGTGGAATTCGCTTGGGCATGCTGAAGAGTCAGTTGAAAAAGATTTAAATTATAAATTTAACGCATTGTGCGAGCAAGCCTTTGCTCCATGTCGTTTGTTTTATGCAGAGCAAGAAAAATTACGTGAACTGCATCTTGAAACACGCGAACAACTTATCAATAAAGCAAAAAATTTCTCTGAAGACTTTTTATTAAAAATTAGCGAAGGCACTGACAATAAAGCTATAGATTGGAAGTACACCGATGGTACGCTAAATAAATTAACACAAGAGTGGCAGAATTCGGGGCAGGTAGATAAAATTAAATTCAAATTACTTAATGAAGCGTTTATTAAGACACTTCAGCCAGTTAAAGCTGAATTAAGAAGTTATCACCAACGTAACTGTGACAGTAAAAATCTACTGATTGCACAAGTCACTCAAGCTTTAAATGAAGAAGATGTTTTTTCAGCAATTGAAAATGTTAAGAAGTTACAAACGCGATGGCAAGCTATCGGTTACAGTGGACAGCGTGAAGAGAACCAGCTTTGGCAAAAATTTAGAAAAGTTAACGACCAACTCTTTGCTAAACGTGATGAGGCTAAGCTTACCGAACAATCAAATCGTAACAACCAGCAAATTCAATTAACTGAACAGCTAGACAGTTACCAACAACAATTGACTTCACAATTACCAGAGACTGAACTTTATTCTTTACAAGAAAGTATTGAAGCATTGCGAACTAGCATTGTGAATCAAAAACCAGTGATTAAAAGTGTTGTAACACAATCTGAAAAACTACTGATGCAAATAACAAAGCAATTGTCACAAATTTCAGAAAACAAAAAGGCTAAAACCTGGCAATTAGTTTTTGATTGTTTAGAAGGTTTAGCTGTGAATAAAGAATTAACAATAGAAGAGTTTAGTGAGTCATTGACAGATTTACCAAACGCTTGGCAAAAACGTTTACAAGAATGTCATCAAAACAGTAATGAGATTGACCGCAGTAGTAAAACCTTAGAGCTTGAAATATTAGCGAGTAAAGAATCACCCGAAGAATTTAAAGCCCAACGCTTGCAAGTTCAGGTGGAATTAATGCAAAGCCAAATGCTATCAGGCCAAACGATAGATTTAACTAATTCACTTGTTGAGTGGTTAAAATTAGGTAAATTATCACAAGCAGACTTACCGCTATTATCAAGAGTGAAAGCAATTTATTGTTAATAAGAAAGGTTAGAATTAACGACTAAGTAAAGTAAAAGCCATTGAATATTCAGTGGCTTTTTTATGTTTACTTTATTTTTGTTAAAGCGTAGATGTTGTTATTTTAGAGAATATATTATTGACAGAAACATATCAGAAAATAATATTTCAACCATAAAAAAGTATCGCGTTACTTTTTTATGAAGATTGTATTAACGTTAACGCATTGAATTAATTTAACATAAGCTTAATTAACTTAAGCAGGGACAATGTTTTATTTGATAATATAAAATCAAATAAATTAGACTATTATGAGAAATAAAATACAACAGTCTAAGTATATACATTAATTTTTACTTAGTTTTGGTGAGTTCTCCACGTAAATTCTCTTGTAATAAACGACATATTTCGGCTTGAGGTAAATCTTTACTGAGTAAATAATGAAGCTTAGTTAATGTTGCTTCTAATGTCATATCACCACCACCTACAACACCACACTTATTTAAAGCTAAACCGGTTGCATAGCCGTCCATATTAACGGTACCTTGAATACATTGGCTACAATTTACTACAACAATACCTTGATGATATGCTTGTGTTAAACAAGCGAGGAGCTGTTCATCTTGTGGGGCATTTCCAACGCCATAGCTTCGAATGATTAATGCTTTGACCGGTTGTTTGATTATATTAGCAACTAATTCACTAGAAATACCTGGATACAAATGTACAACACCTATAGGCTGAGGTGTGATTTGTGTCAAAGTAAGTGGTTTATCACTCATTACATTCAATTCACCAGCAATTAATTTTATATTAATGCCTGCTTCTAAAAGTGGTGACATGTTTGGAGAATCAAACGCGTTAAAACCATCGGCGTAAGCTTTGATGCAACGGTTACCACGAAACAGCTTGTTATTGAAATATAAACCAACCTCATTTATTGGATAGTTGGCTGCAATAAAAAGAGAATTTAATAAATTTACTTGTCCATCTGAACGTAATTGGCTTAACGGAATTTGAGAGCCTGTGACTATTATTGGCTTTTCTAAATTTTCAAACATAAACGATAGCGCAGAACTTGTATAAGCCATCGTGTCTGTGCCATGTAATACTACAAAACCATCGTAATCTTCGTAATTTGCTTTTATATCGTCGGCTATACGCTGCCAATCACTAGGTGCCATGTTAGAAGAATCGATTAATGGTGAGTATTCATTAATGGTGAATTCAGGCATTTCTTCTCGGTGAAAATCAGGTGTACCATTTATTGATTCGGTTAAATGACCTTTTATTGGTACGTAACCTTGATCACTGTTTTTCATACCAATAGTACCACCAGTGTAGGCGATATAAATGCGCTTTTTCATTTGCTATCCTTTAATTTATATTACCAATATCACTATATAAGTGATTATTCTCCACTGGTAAACCACAACTTTTGTTTAAGGCATAAAAAAGCCCCGAAAATTCGAGGCTATCATATACCCATAGATCAAAGCATGCTAATTAATTTCACAAGCCATACATAATGAGTAAACACCTTGTGGATCATTCAGTAAATTTAAGTGTGACAATTCCGCCTTTAATTGTATAAACAATTTATCAGTATTGCTTAAATTTATAATTTCAGAGGAAGGGAAGAAACTTGTAGCTTGTCCTATTAATCCCTGTAGAAATAGATCTTTTGCTGACTTTTCCTTTTCAATTAATAACGTATCAAATGTTTTTAATTCGGCTAACCCTGCAGCTACCTCAATAGCCATGGCTAAATCTCCTAACTCATCGACAAGACCTAACTCTTTTGCCTTCAAACCAGACCATACTCGCCCTTGTGCAATATTATCAACCTGTTCAAGTGTCATATTTCGATTATCTGCGACTAAGCTAATAAAATCTTGATAACCTCTATTAATATTCAATTGAAATATTTTCGCCATTCCATCTGTAAGTGGGCGAGTAACACCAAATCCTGCAATATCTGTTGTACCAACACCATCTGTATGAACACCAAGCCTGCTTAAAGAATTTTCAAATGTCATAAAAAATCCATAAATACCGATGGAGCCAGTAATAGTGGAGGGCGATGCTATTATTTTATCTGCAGGAGCAGAAATCCAATAACCTCCTGATGCTGCATAAGTTCCCATTGATGCAACTACAGGTTTTCCTGCTTTCTTAATGAGTTCAATTTCTTGGCGAATTATTTCTGAAGCATAAGCACTGCCGCCAGGGCTATCAACACGCAATACAACAGCTTTTACTTTGTTGTTCAAGCGTGCCTTTCTTAAGAGTGAAACGGTACTGTCTCCACCAATTGTACCTGCTTTTTGGTTACCATCTAAAATAGTTCCCTTAGCAACAATGACCGCAACTTTATCGGTATTTGGATTGATTATTGGAAATATTGGCTTGGTCGCTTTTAGATAACTCGAGAAACTAATATGATTATAGCTATCACCTTCAACATTTTTACCAACAAGGTCAATTAATGAATTTTTCATTTCTTGGCGATTCTTTAAAGCGTCTACCCATTTATTTTCTAAAGCATATTGGGCAACATTACCATTTGCTTTTTCAAGTTTAGCAACCAGTACGTCGGCGTTCTCATCAAAGTTATCAATAGCAAATCCTCTATTATCAGCTACATCATTCTTATATTGAGACCATAAATCACTTAACCATAATTTATTTGCCTCTTTAGCCGCTCCAGACATATCATCACGAATATAAGGTTCAATAGCCGATTTATAGGTACCTACTCTAAATACATGTTGGCTAATTGATAGTTTTTCTAAAGCCGATTTGAAATACAGCTGATAACGGCCATAACCATCAAGTAGTAACCAACCACGAGGGTTTAACCATACTTCATCAGCTGAACTAGCTAAGTAATATTGATCTTGTGAATATTGATCCCCAACAGCAATTATTCGTTTTCCTGAAGTTTTAAAGTCTTTCAAAGCCTTTGCAATATCTTGAAGCTTACTTAGCCCGCTACGATTAACACCTTGAAGGTTAAGTACCATTATTTCAATACGACTGTCATTCTTTGCTCTTTCGATAACATTGAGAATATCACCGAGCAAAACCTCTGGATTTTTTTGCTGTTCTTTGAGTGCTTCATCTATGAAAGCATCCATTGGATCAATTGAACGTTTTTGTTCAACAATGTCACCAGAAATATTTAGCACTAAGGCTGAATTATTAGGGACAACAACTTCACCTTCATCACTCGTTATTGCTGCGATAAATAGAAATAAAATGATAAAAAAGAGGATGTTTATCGTGATTTTTCTAAAAGTATTTAATCCACTAAAAATTTTCAATGTTACTCGCTTTAAAGCACTTTGCTTCACTGGAGCATTAGGTAATGTTGTTTGTTGTGTCATAATATCCGGCATGATAAGTCAGTAATAATAATTGTTAACTATGCTACTTAATTTTTGTCCAGTTAAGTAGCCTCAATAGTAAATAAATGTGTAATTGAAAGTTATTATTCATATGTGAGGTCTAATTATTAGTCCATAATGGATCAATATTCCTAACTACTATATAGATGATGTGATAATGACCTCTTTAACATTAATAAATACCTATCAAAAATTTATAGAACAACTTAAAAACTTCGATGGAATACCATCATTATTATTACGCTTATATTTAGCACCCATATTTATTATGGCGGGCTATGGAAAAATGCAATTTATTAATCCTGAAGTGACAGGTTTAGCCAACTTTTTAACAAGTCCTGATATCATTTCTTGGTTTGGTAATGCAGAGTGGGGCTTAGGCTTACCTTTCCCAACGTTGTTAGCGAATATTGCTACATGGACCGAATTTTTTGGCGGATGGTTATTATTAGTGGGTTTATTTACACGTTTACTCAGTATACCGTTAATGTTTACCATGATAGTCGCTGCGACAACTGTACATGCAGATAATGGCTGGTTTGCAATAACGCCAACGAATCCAGACACAAGCCCTGCTAAGATGTTGACCTGGATTGGCGTTAATAACGCTCAGGCAAGTCTTGAAAATAGTGAAGCAACAGGTACGCGTCTAGAAGCAATGAGAGGTTTACTGGAAGAAAATGGCAACACTGAATGGTTATATGAAAATGGCACCATTGTTGTCCTTAATAATGGAATCGAATTTGCCAGTACTTATTTCATCATGTTACTTGCTTTGTTTTTTATTGGTGCTGGTCGCTTTACCAGTATAGATCATTACCTTTATAATCATTACCAACGAAAAGTTAAACAGAGTTTATATAATTAATGAATGCTAAAGAATTATTATTGCAACGACAATCGACCCCAAGATTGATTTCTCCTGCACCTATTTCAAACGAGATTGAGTTTATACTTAATGCAGGCATGCGAGCACCAGATCATGGCTGTTTAAAACCATGGTTTTTTACTGTCATTAAAGATCAAGGTTTAGATAAACTGAGTAATGTTTTTGAACAAGCAGCAATAGATCAAAATTTTAGTGAAGAAAAGATACTAAAGGCTAAAAACATGCCTTATCGAGCCCCCATAATTATTGTCATTAGCACACAATATCAGGAACATGCAAAAGTACCAAAGATTGAACAAACTATTGCCGCTGGTTGTTGTGCACATTCAATGCAAATGGCAGCATTTAGTTTAGGTTTTGGTGCTGTTTGGAGAACAGGTGACTTCAGTTATAATGACGCAGTTAAACGTGAATTAAATATTACCCTCGATAATGATATTATTGGTTTTATCTACATTGGGACTCCAGCAAAAGAAGTTCCACTAAAACCGTTGAAGTCTATAGAGCATCATGTTTCCTATCTATAGGGTGTTTGTTAACTTATGATAATAGAAATACTCGATGAGCCAGAGCAACAATTAATTGATTTTTTAGATGAGAAAATCGCCGAATTTAATTGGGCTAACTGGGAAGTTAGTGAACGTAAGCCATTAGCGGTTCAAATAAAAGATGACAAAGGTAATATTATAGCGGGTTCATCTGCCAGAACGTTTGGTAATTGGTTATTAATTAATACCTTATGGGTTGATGAATCACTCCGTGGTCAACAAGTTGGTTCTAAAATATTATATGAACTTGAAAGTTCAGCTATAGGGAGGGGGTGTTCGTTAAGTATGCTTGATACCTTAAACTTCCAAGCAATGCCATTTTACAAAAAGTACGGCTATATAACTAAATGGGTACAAGAAAATTACCCCAAATCAGGTTGTAAATACTTTATGGTTAAGGAACTTATTTAGCTTTAGTAAATTGTCTATCTTAGACTTAACCTCCAGCCATTCATGCTATGAAATTGTGTAAAGGAATATAGGTATTTATGATTTATTTGGAAAATAAGTAACACATCAGAATGTTGTAATTGCTTGAAAGCAAATATGGCTGATAAAGTTCATGGCCGTTATTTTTGAGCATAAAAAAACCTCCAAACGGAGGTTTTTATTATTCAGTATTTTTCTAGAATGCGGCGTTATTAGGCGTTCTTGGGAAAGGAATAACGTCACGAACATTTTGCATACCAGTAGCATAAGCAACTAAACGTTCAAAACCTAAACCAAAACCAGAATGTGGAACAGTGCCATAACGTCTTAAATCACGATACCAGCTGTAATCATCTTGATTTAAATTCATTTCTGCTAAACGAGCATCAAGCACGTCAAGGCGTTCTTCACGTTGACTACCACCAATGATTTCGCCAATACCAGGCGCTAATATATCCATTGCGGCAACAGTTTTCCCGTCATCATTTAAACGCATGTAGAATGATTTAATATCTTTAGGGTAGTTTTGTAAAACTACAGGGCCGTTAAAGTGCTCTTCAGCTAAATAACGCTCATGTTCTGAGTTTAAATCTACACCCCAAGAAACTTTATTTTCAAATTTCTTATCACAATTTTCTAAAATAGTAATTGCATCAGTGTAATCTAAACGAACAAAGTCGTTATTGATTACTGAATTCATGCGGTCGACAACTGTTTTATCAACACGTTGTTGGAAGAAAGCCATGTCATCACTACGTTCATCAAGCACAGCTTGGAAAACATACTTCAACATTTCTTCTGCAAGATCTGCTGCATCAGATAGATCTGCAAATGCAATTTCTGGCTCTATCATCCAAAACTCAGCTAAATGACGAGTTGTATTTGAATTTTCTGCGCGGAATGTTGGTCCAAAAGTATAAACTTTTGAAAGGGCACATGCGTATGTTTCTACGTTTAATTGTCCTGAAACCGTTAAGAATGTTTCTTTACCAAAGAAATCTTTTGTGTAATCAACATCGCCTTTATCAGTACGTGGTAAATTTTCCATATCAAGCGTACTTACGCGGAACATCTCGCCAGCACCTTCACAATCACTACCGGTGATTAACGGTGTGCTTATCCAAAAGTAACCTTTACTATGCAAAAAGCGATGAACTGCTTGAGCCAAAGTATTTCGAACACGAGCGACTGCACCACCTATATTGGTGCGAGCACGTAAATGAGCTTGCTCACGTAAAAATTCGATGCTATGGCGTTTTGCTGCCATAGGGTAGGTATCAGGATCATCAACCAATCCTAAAACTTCAACGTTAGTTGCTTGAATTTCGAATGATTGTCCTTTACCGGGAGACTCAACCAAAATACCAGTTACTTTAACAGCAGCACCAGTGGTGAGTTTCAAAACTTCTGATTGATAATTATCGAGATCACTTGGCGCGATAGCTTGAATAGCATCAAAACATGAACCATCATGAACGGCTAGAAATGAAATACCGGCTTTAGAATCACGGCGAGTTCGTATCCAACCGTGTATTGTAACTGCTTCACTTACTGGATATTTTCCAGCAAGCACATCAGTGATTGAGATAACTGACATTATCAACCTCTTTCTTTATTGAATTATTGTGTGGTTTTTTGTACATACATGCAGTTTTTGACGCTGAATATATTGCACTAACTTTAAGGTGTGATATGTTACCTTTACTACTGCGTTTAACAAGTAAAACTTGCTAATCCGGTCTATATAAAAACAAAAAACAGTAATATTGACTTTAGAGGTATTAAATCAATGATATTGGATATTAAAAACAGACGGAGTTCTACAGATATAGGGGTAGTGTTAACAAGGATTTTAGCATTAAGTGGATGGGTATTATTCATCTTTGCCATCGTTATGTCTTATTATGCGGCGCCAGATCAGGATTATGGTTTACTGCGATTTAGAGATATTGAAATTAGACAGTTTTGGTTGGCACCTTTAACTGGCTATTTATATATCGTACTTTGGGTAAGTGCTTTGTGCAGTTATTTTTGCCTGGTACTTGATCATTATAGAAGCAGAAGAAAACGTGACAGCAAACATTTTAATTTGGTGTTGTTGCTTACTGTTACGATTGCTTGGGTAATGTACATTTTAGTTAAACTTAATGAATTGCAAACTTACCCATAAGCTTGCAACTTTAAACATAGTTAAAATTATCTAAATTTAAACAATGTTTTATCTATTAAAGCACTGTTCTTCATCAAGTACAGTGCTAATAGCATTAACTAACATCTCTAAATCATCTTCATTACTAATAAATGGCGGCATGATATAGATAAGCCTACCGAATGGTCTGATCCAAACACCTAATTCAACAAATCTCTTTTGTATAGTAGCCATATTAACAGGCGAATGTGTTTCAATTACGCCAATTCCACCTAATACCCGAGCATTTATTACGCTTTTATGACTGTTTAAAGGTAGTAAATACTGTTTCAGGAATGATTCAATAAAGTTAACTTGCTGTCGCCATTCACCTGTTTCTAATAATGCTAAACTTGCATTTGCTACTGCACAAGCAAGTGGATTAGCCATAAAAGTAGGACCATGCATAAAACATCCAGCTTCACCATTACTGATGGTTTCTGCAATGTGTTCTGTACATAAAGTGGCTGCAAGTGTCATGTAACCACCCGTTAATGTTTTGCCTAAACACATAATATCTGGACTTATTTCAGCCCAATTACATCCAAATAATTTACCTGTTCTACCTAAACCAGTAGCAATTTCATCAGCAATAAATAATACGTCGTACTTTGTACATAAGTATCTACAGGCCTTCAAATATTCAGGGTGATAAAAACGCATGCCACCAGCGCCTTGAACAATTGGTTCGATAATAAATGCAGCGATTTCATTATGGTGTGTTTTAAAAAAATTCTCTAAGACAATTAATTCATTTGCATCCCATTGTTCGTAAAAGTCGCTTTGGGGCGCGGGAGCAAAAATATTTTTCATCAATACCGATTCAAATATCTGATGCATTCCATTGACTGGATCACATACTGACATAGCAGCAAAGGTATCTCCATGATAACCATTTTTGACGGTTAGTAATTTATGTTTCTCGCTTTTCCCTTGGCTATGCCAGTATTGCAAAGACATTTTTATGGCGACTTCTACTGATACAGAGCCCGAGTCTGACAAAAATACTTTCTGTAAGGGTTCTGGTGTCATATCTATGAGTTTTTTACACAAGTTAATTGCAGGTTCATGGGTCAAACCTCCAAACATAACATGTGCCATTTTTTGGGTTTGATCTATTAAGGCTTGGTTCAATTTCGGATGATTATAGCCATGCAATACTGACCACCATGATGACATGCCATCAACAAGTTTCTCGCCAGAAGCAAGTTTGATATGAACACCTTCGGCTGACTCAACTAAATAAGAAGGCAAGGGATTCGACATCGATGTATAAGGATGCCAAACGTGTTTTTTATCAAAATCAATTATATTTGTATGTTTTTTATTCATATGTAAAGCTTGAGCGTTTTTTTATGTTGACAATTAATGACTGCCACATAGATTACCTGCTAATATTTAGCGATGCAATTTTCACATTTATATATTTATAGTTAAGGTTTCACATGTCTCAAACAAATATCACGCGTCATGATTGGTCAATAGCTGAAGTTGAAGCGTTTTTTGCTCTTCCTTTTAGTGATCTTATGTTTCAAGCTCAAACCGTTCATCGTGAACACTTTAACCCTAATGAAGTACAAGTCAGCACCCTGTTATCGATAAAAACAGGTGCTTGCCCTGAAGACTGTAAATATTGCTCTCAAAGTGCTCGATACAATACAGATGTTAAAAAAGAACGTTTAATGGAAGTTGAAAAAGTACTCGAAGCCGCAAAAATTGCGAAAGATCAAGGGTCAACGCGCTTTTGTATGGGAGCGGGTTGGAGAAATCCAAAAGCACGTGATATGCCTTACGTTATCGAAATGGTTAAAGGTGTTAAAGCTATGGGATTAGAAACCTGTATGACACTTGGCATGATTGATGGAGGTCAAGCAGATGAATTACAAGAAGCTGGTTTAGACTATTACAACCATAACCTTGATACATCTCCAGAACATTATAATTCTATAATAACCACACGCAGCTACCAAGATAGATTAGATACTTTACAGAATGTTCGTGATTCTGGTATGAAAGTCTGTAGTGGTGGTATCGTTGGGTTAGGTGAAAAAGCACAAGACAGAGCATCGTTTTTAGCACAATTAGCTAACTTACCTAAGCACCCTGAAAGTGTACCTATTAACATGTTAGTTAAAATTGAAGGTACACCACTAGCAAATGTTGACGATTTAGATGCGTTTGACTTCATCCGTTGTATCGCTATAGCACGTATCATGATGCCGAAAAGTCATGTTCGTTTATCAGCTGGTCGAGATGCGATGAATGAACAAATGCAAGCAATGTGTTTTTTAGCGGGTGCTAATTCAATATTCTACGGTTGTAAATTGTTAACAACAGGGAATCCAGAAGCTAATAAAGATATGCAGTTGTTTGCCAAATTAGGCATTAATACTGAAACAGTTGCGACTGAAGATGATAATACAGAGCAGCAAATAACAACAGCTGTCGTGAATCAGCAGAACAAAGAATTGTTTTACGACGCTTCTTTGTAAATATTGCGCACAGAATAAGAGTTAAACTTAAATCTATGTCTTTTAACTTTATTGCTGAGCAAGTTGCTCAGCAAAAAGAAAAATCACAATACCGTCAACGCCAATGTATAAGCGAGCAAAATGGCCGAGAAATAGTTGTGTCAGGCAAAAGGTACTTAAATTTCTCCTCTAATGATTACCTCGGTTTAAACCATCACCACGAAATAAACAAAGCACTTCAAGAGGGTGTTGATAAATTCGGTAGCGGTGCCAGTGCTTCAAGTTTGATCACGGGGTTTCATTACGCGCACCGAGCTTTAGAAGAAGACGTCTGCGAATGGCTAAATAAACCACGTTGTTTACTTTATAGCAGTGGCTTTGGCGCTAATTCAGGTGTATTACAAACATTAGGTAATAAAGATAGTCAGTTCTTTTTAGATAAACTAAGTCACGCTTCTTTGATAGACGGTGCTTTATCAAGTGATGCCCTTGTTAAGCGTTATTTACATAATGATCACCAGCAACTTGAAAAATATTTAATTAAAAGCAACGTTGAAAATAAGCTCATAGTCTCTGAAGGTGTTTTTAGTATGGATGGCGATTGTGCCGATGTCAGCCAACTCATTAATATTTCTAAACAACAAAAAGCTATGCTTTATATGGATGACGCTCACAGTATTGGTGTCATTGGTGAATCAGGTCAGGGTAGTAGTAGTTTTGGTAATATAGATATTGTTATGGCAACTTTTGGCAAAGCGCTAGCAACGAGTGGAGCATTTATCGCTTGTGATGAAGATATGTATCAATATCTTGTTAACTTTTCTCGTCATTATATTTATTCAACTGCAATTTCCCCAGCTGTAGCATGGGCAACAAAATCAAGCATTAAACTGGCTAAAAATGAATCTTGGCGCAGAGATAATATCTCGCAATTAAGTGAACTTTTAACAGATAAACTTGATGACAGTATTCAAATAATTCCTTCATCTTCATCTATTCAAGCTATTATTATTGGTAGTGAAGATAAAGCACTTGATGTCTGTCAAAAACTCAAAAACAAAGGTATTTGGTTAACCGCAATAAGACCACCAACGGTTGCCAAGAATAGTTCTAGGTTACGCGTTACCATTACAGCAAAGCATAAAGATAAAGATATCATGTATTTAGCGAACACATTGAATGAGGTTTTAAATTAATGCCTGATGTATTAAACAGGATTAAAATAGCCAAATCATTTGGCTCAGCGAGTAAGTCGTATGATGTTTCATCTCGATTACAACGCTATACGGGTAAAAATTTAATGTCATTGTTGCCTAACAGATCAGATATAACTGTTGTTGATTTGGGATCGGGCACGGGATTTTTCACCGACATATTAGCCAGTAAATACCAACACACTATTGGTGTTGATATTTCAAATAAAATGCTTGTTTTCGCCCAAGAAAACCGGAGTAAGGAAATAAATTGGTTAGA
>CAJWBY010000051.1 GCA_913020705.1 uncultured Colwellia sp. | reverse complement strand
ATTTAAAAGCATTGAGCGATAGGAATTCCCCATTACTTTTTAAAGAAAAAGCTTGTTAAAGGTCTCAGGGCGTAGAGCTGACCTTAGCCTTGGCTTATCTAACTACATTTGAACCGATGAAAATGAGCCCTGCGTTAGATAATAGAATTGTTCTAAATTTCACCAGGAATCTATAAAATCAAAATTCTAATTTGATTAGAAAATACCAAAGCGGACATTTGGTTAATATGACTTTAGGTATTAAATTCTATGGCACTTTGGGGCAAATAGCGTATTAGCGTTCACATTGAAATACTCTAAAAATTGATGTTTTCGAGATTGTTGATAATTAAGAATGGCCAATTTCGTCAACCAATTACTTGCCAATGCTCATTGTAACAATATGGCAACTCTTAGATTGAAAGTCATAAATTTATGATTGATATTGTTTTTAACTCAAATGAACGGCAATTTGCATAATCAAGCCAAAGCTTACATTGAATATTTTCTGTATTGTAATGATTTACGAGTGAATGCGTCATTATTTACTGATTTATAAGTGTATTTTAACTTTTTAAGTACACTAAAATTTAGTTTAAATAAATAAATGTATAAAGTTGAACGTTCAAATAGTAAGTCTTGTGTATTTGAACGACTATAAAGAGGTCTAAACATTGACCTTTATGGTTTGTTTAGTTAATTTGAAAGCGCTTACATTTAGAGGCTTTAAATATAATTTTCTTACATTCTAAAAATCGAAATCGTCCTTAACTTTGGTCGATAGTGGTTAGCCGATAATAAGTAAAATAAAAAATTAAACTAAATTAAAAAGAGAAACGATAGCAATGCATTCAAATTCAGATACTTTCGGTCAGGTGGGCGATGTGTCGCAAAACAATAACTATGGTTTTGCATTAACGTCACTAACGTCATTATTTTTTATGTGGGGATTTATTACTTGTTTAAACGATATTCTAATTCCGCACTTAAAAGGTGTGTTTGATTTATCTTACAGCGAAGCGATGTTAGTACAGTTTTGTTTCTTTACTGCCTATTTCATTGTGTCATTACCTGCAGGGGCACTTGTTAAAAAATTAGGTTACCAAAAAGGTATTGTCTTGGGTTTAGTAATAGCAGCCATTGGTTGTTTATGCTTTTATCCCGCAGCAAGCCTTCATAGTTATCCCGTGTTTTTGATGGCGTTATTTATTCTTGCCAGTGGCATAACATTATTACAGGTTTCAGCTAATCCTTATGTTAGTTTGCTCGGCGATGCAAAAACAGCTTCATCTCGTTTAACCATGACACAGGCTTTTAATGCCTTGGGTACAACCGTAGCACCATTCTTTGGTGCTTATTTGATCTTAAATGAAGCTGCGGGTGCTATTTCTGAACAAACATCAGCAGAATCTGTACAAATGCCTTACGTTTTACTTGCAGCGATGTTGTTAGTACTTGCCGCAATTTTTGCTTGGTTAAAGCTACCTAACTTAGCTGCTACCTATGAAAAAGAAGATAAAGCTGTAGCTCAAGGCTCAACAAAAGACAGCGGTAGTGCATGGCAATACAAGCACTTGGTGCTTGGCGCGGTAGGTATTTTTGTGTATGTCGGTGCTGAAGTATCAATTGGTAGTTTGTTAGTTAGTTTTTTAGCTGAACCTAACATTGCAGGGTTAGAAGAATCTAACGCTGCAAAATATATTGCTTATTATTTTGGTGGCGCAATGGTCGGTCGTTTTATTGGCGCGGCTGTTATGCAAAAAATTGCAGGCGGTAAAGCGTTATTGTTCAACGCGAGTGTCGCTATTTTATTAATTTTAATAGCTGTATTCACTTCAGGTACCCTTGCTATGGTAGCAATTTTATTAGTTGGTTTATGTAATTCAATTATGTTCCCTACCATTTTCAGCCTAGCGATTAATGGCTTAGGTAAACATACCAGCCAAGGCTCAGGCATTTTATGCTTAGCTATTGTAGGCGGTGCTATTATCCCACTTATTCAAGGGTTCTTAGCGGATAGTGTTGGTATACAACATGCGCTTTTATTACCTATTGTTTGCTATGTTTTTATTGCTTATTACGGTCTTTCGGGCAGTAAAGTTAAAGCAGTTACTAAATAAAATAGAAGCAAATTATTTATAAACCCCAAGTATTAATATTAATTATTATAAGAATTAACACTATGATAAATAGAAACATTATACAGAAGAAAATTAACAGTAAAAAAGCTAAACTAAGCATGCTCTGCTTGGCTATTTCATCACTTGTTGTGGGTTGCAACGTACAAAAACAAGAATCTGTAGCTGAGTTAAAGCCAGTTAATACATCAGCAGCATCCTCGTCACTCGATATATGGCCAGTACTAGATATTGCGGTGAAGCCGGATGAAAAGATTGAAGCTAAAGTGGTTGCCTTATTAGCGACTATGTCACTTGAACAAAAAGTCGCACAAATGATCCAACCAGAAATACGCGATATTACTGTTGAAGATATGCGTAAATATGGCTTTGGCTCATATTTAAATGGTGGTGGCGCTTTTCCTAACAATGATAAACATGCAACACCCGCTGATTGGATCAAATTATCTGAAGATATGTATCAAGCATCAGTTGATGACAGCTTGGATGGCAATAATATTCCTACTATCTGGGGCACCGATGCAGTACATGGTCATAACAATGTTATAGGCGCCACTTTGTTTCCACATAACATTGGTTTAGGTGCTGCAAATAACTCTGCACTTATTGAAAAAATTGCTGCTGTTACTGCCACCGAAGTGATGGTTACAGGTATCGATTGGGTGTTTGCACCAACGGTTGCTGTTGTTCGTGATGATCGCTGGGGCAGAACTTATGAAGGTTATTCAGAAGATCCAGAGATAGTTCGTGAGTATTCAGCGGCTATTGTAAAAGGTTTGCAAGGACATGCCGATAAAGATTTCTTAGGTGATTCACGCGTGATATCCACTATCAAACACTTTTTAGGTGATGGTGGTACTGAAGGCGGAGATGATCAAGGTAATAACCTTTCTTCAGAACAAGAATTATTTGATATTCATGCCCAAGGTTATGTGGGCGGCTTAGAGGCTGGTGCGCAATCGGTAATGGCATCATTTAACAGTTGGCATGGTGAAAAATTACATGGTAATAAATATCTAATAACCAACGTATTAAAAGAAAAAATGGGCTTTGATGGTTTTGTTGTTGGTGATTGGAATGGGCATGGCCAAATACCAGGTTGTACTAACGAAAGCTGTAGTCAAACCGTAAATGCTGGCCTAGATATATTTATGGTTCCGACCGATGCTTGGAAACCTTTGTATGAAAATACCATTGATCAAGTTAAGTCGGGTGAAATTAAAATGTCACGAATTGATGATGCAGTCAGCCGTATTTTACGGGTAAAGTTTAGAGCTGGCATCTTTAATAAGCCAAGTCCTGCAAATCGTGCTATATCAGGAAAACTTGAACTAATTGGTGCCGCAGAACATCGCCAAGTTGCCCGTCAAGCGGTACGAGAGTCACTTGTTCTACTTAAAAATAAAAACAACATTTTACCACTTAAACCAAATACTAATGTTTTAGTTGCTGGCGGTGGTGCTGACAATATAGGTCAGCAATCTGGTGGTTGGTCGGTAACATGGCAAGGCACAGGCAATGTAAATTCTGACTTCCCTGGTGGAAGCTCAATTTATGATGGATTTAAGCAAGTCGTAAACAAAGCCGGTGGTAGTATTGAATTAGCAGTTGATGGCACTTATACACAGAAACCAGAGGTTGCTATTGTTGTGTTTGGCGAACAACCATACGCAGAAGGTATAGGTGATATTGACAATCTTGATTATCAACGTGGTAATAAAACTGACTTAGCATTACTTAAAAAGCTTAAGGCTGAAGGCATTAAAGTTGTTTCTGTATTTATCTCTGGTCGTCCTATGTGGGTTAACGCCGAGCTAAATGAGTCGGATGCATTTGTTGCTGCTTGGTTACCAGGTAGTGAAGGTGTTGGCATAAGTGATGTATTATTCACTAAAGCAGACGGTGAAATTAACCATGATTTTAAAGGTAAGCTGTCTTTCTCTTGGCCTAAGTCGGCGACACAAACCGTTGTAAACCGTTTTGATGAAGATTATGCACCTTTATTACCTTATGGTTTTGGTCTGCAATATGGTGACGACAATACGTTACTTGATGATTTAAATGTAGTTGTTGAAAAGTCGGCTAATGCTGATCAGTCTTTGGTGTTATTTGAACATGCGGTAAAAGCGCCGTGGTCGCTAAATGTGATTTCAGGTGAGCAAGCGATTGGTGTATCTAGTTCGGTTGTTGAACTGCCGGGCGTTACGTTAAGTACCATGGATAAAGATGTACAAGAAGATGCTCGAACTTTAACCTTTACCGGTAAAGAGTCTGCTTCAGTGAGATTTCAAAGTACCTTTGTTGAGGATTTGCGTCAATATATCGAAAACGATTCAGCGTTAACTGTTCTCGTGCGTAAACACCAAGAGTTTAGTGAGTCAGTAATGCTTGAAATGCATTGTGATGAAGCTGATTGTCAAAAATCGGTTGATATCAGCGCAGTAATGAAAGGCTTTACTATCCATGAATGGCAAGAACTTAGCGTTGATCTTAATTGCTTTGTTAAACAAGGTGTTAATTTTGGCCGAGTTACTGTGCCATTTGGTATTACTACCGCAGGTCAAGGTGTTGTGTCATTTTCAACAATGAAATTGCAACCTAATAAAGCAAAAAGTGCAACGATTAGCTGTCAATAAGTAATCTATCTTGGTAATGCTATCAAATTTAACTAGCATAATTCATAACAAATATTGTTCTGAGTTATGCTAGTAATGTATTCCAGTTGTATTTTTTGTCTTATTTTCGGTTTTTCGTATAGTAGAACGTTCAAATAATAACGACTAATGAAGGTAGGACGATTGATTCTGTTTTAATAAAAAGGCGGCTTATTCAATGCATGTATGTATTTTAGGGGGTGGAACAGCAGGATGGATGGCTGCGGCGGCACTTTCAAAAAAATTTGAAAAACAATCGATACAAGTAACTTTAGTAGAATCTGAAAGTATAGGTACTGTCGGTGTAGGTGAAGCTACTTTGCCTCATATACGTTTTTTTAACGAGACTTTAGGTATTAATGAAGCTGAATTTATGCGGCATACACAAGCCACTTTTAAACTTGGTATCGAATTTGTGGATTGGGGGCAATTAGGTCAGCGTTATATACATCCATTTGGCGATTTTGGCGAGTCTTTACATAACATTGATTTTTATCAGCATTGGTTAATGCTAAATCAAAAAGCAGACGCGGGCAGTTTAAGTGATTACGCGTTTGGTATAGTTGCTGCACAACAAAACAAATTTTGTTTTCCGCATCAGGGAAAAACATCTCTTCAGAAAAGTTTCGGTTATGCTTACCAGTTCGATGCTGGGTTGTACGCCGATTTTCTCAGTAAATTTTCTCAATCTCGTGGCGTTACTAGAGTTGAAGGAATAGTAGTGCATACCGATTTGCACCCCGATTCAGGCAATGTTAAAGGTATTCAGTTAGAAGATGGTCAGCAAATTGAAGCTGATTTTTTTGTTGATTGTTCCGGCTTCAAGGGCGTACTAATTGAGGAAACATTAGAATCTGGATATCAAGATTGGTCACAATGGCTACCTTGCAATAGAGCTATTGCAATACCTTGCGAAAATAAAGGCGAGTTAACACCTTATACAAGAGCAACAGCAAAAGAAGCAGGTTGGGTTTGGCGTATTCCCTTACAACATAGAACAGGTAATGGGCATGTTTATTGGAACGAGTTTACCAGCGATGAACAAGCAGCCGATACTTTATTACAAGGCTTGGACGGGCCCGCATTAGCGGATCCCAAACAATTATTTTTCAAAACTGGTCGAAGAAATCATTTCTGGAAAAAAAACGTTGTTGCTATAGGGTTGTCTGCAGGATTTCTTGAACCGCTAGAGTCTACTTCAATTCATTTAATTCAAGAAGGGATTACCGCCTTAGTCGAATTATTCCCGCATGTAGAAGAAACATCACCCTCGACATCAGACAAAACGTTAAATGGAATAACCATAAATGAAAAAGATGTAAATGAGTACAATGCTCGTATGTCGCTACAATTTGAACGCGTTAGGGACTTTTTACTTTTACATTACGTGGCTAATAAACGGACTGATAGCGAAATGTGGCGATATTTTAACTCCATGATATTACCTGACAGTTTGCAAGAGAAAATAGATTTATGGACTCGTCGAGCATATATTCAACGTTATGAATTTGGTGCTTTTTTACCTCCAAGTTGGCTTGCTGTGATGCTAGGTCAAAACTTGATTCCAGAGCATTATGATCCTCGGGTAAATAAATATCAAATAGCGGAACTACAAAAACACGCAGCAGCTATGCGCCAAGACATAGCGCAAGCGGTACAAAATTGTATGACTCATAGCGATTTTATAAAAGCTTACGGAGCTGCATCAAATACAGCACCCTTACGTAAAATTTAATATAAACATTTAAGGGAGTGATGAATAAAATGCCACAAAAACCTAACATTTTACAGCATAAAGCACTGTCACGTATTTTGATTTATGGTGCCGGAATAGCCGCCAATCAAGTTGCTTTAGCGCTGAGCAAAGCTTTAGAATCTAACATTGAATTGGTACTGGTTACTCCAGAGTATCCTTGTTTAAGCGATGTACTTTATGGAGGGATAACCTCTCCAGAGTCATATGATATGAACTTGAGGCTCAATTTATCTGAGCCAGAGTTATTTATTAATACCAATACCTCTTTTTCATTTGGTTCACATTATCAAAATTGGGGGCCGCGTAAACAAAACTGGGTTCAGTGTTATCACCTTCCTTTTCCTAGCGACAGTCCTGTTGATTTTCATCAGTTAATCACACGCCATAAAGCACAATTATCAGACTACCTTATAAGTGCAATCGCTGCGACCGAAGGTAAATTTGCCCATCCTCCAGCAGAAAACCCGTCTTCGGCATTATCTCGAGCGGAGTATGGCTATCATTTTGATCATCATCAACTTAATAATTTGTTAACAACAAAACTAAAATCGACAAAAATAAAGGTAGTTAAAGGGAGTGTTGTTAAAGTCGAGCTGGACGAGGACTCTATTGATACCCTTATCCTTGAGTCGGGTGAAACGATAACCGCAGATCTTTATTTAGATTGCAGTGGCATTAACAGTGATTTGCTAAAGCACCTTAGCCAAGCCAAAACAACATTTAGAGAAGTAAATATTAGCTATATTGAGCAGAAAAACGATAACGTAGGTAAGCCTTGCAGAACGTTGTCCCCTCTAAACGACGGCTGGCAAGCTATAACCTCCTTAAGAGGTAAAAACAGCATTTTAACGGTAACGTCAAAAGTAATAGACTCTTTGACAAATGATACTTGTCTTTTCGTTAGCAACGAAAATGGTATTCACAGTGACAAAGTAGCACTTGGTCATCAACGGCAGGCTTGGGTTGGCAACTGTATCAGTTTAGGTCATGCGGCATGCACAATTGAACCACTAACACCTGCTCCGATGAAATTACTAGGTTTAGACATACTTCGATTACTTGAGTTAATCCCTGTTGATACAAACATGAAATTGGAGAGGCAGGAATACAATCGACGCTTTATCAATGACGTCACTCATGCTGAATTGTTCAACAAGACTTTTTACGATTTTCGCACAACGATTACCGATAATAATGAAAAAAAGACGGAAAACGTTAATCAATCATTAACCTCATTTTGGCAGTACGGAATGGAACGTTCGCAGTTACTAGACAGAAAAATTATACAATTTTTACACAGAGGTAACCTTGTGAGCTACGATCTTGAACCCTTTAATCAAGAAGATTGGGCAATATTACACTATGGAATGGGGCGTTCACCCGAAAGAAGCGATAGATTAGTAGAAATAATAGATTATAAAAAAATGCAAGAAAAGCTAGATAATATGAAAGCAGGAATATTGCATTTAGTCTCTAAAATGCCACCACACTCTATTTATTTAAGTAAATTTTTGCAGTATTTAAAGGATAAGTACTAACACAATGATAAATGCATCAAATACACAAATTAAGACAATAGCCATCGCCGGAGGCGGCACCGCAGGCTGGATGACTGCTGCAGCTCTGTCTCGAGTACTCCAACCACAAAATGTAAAGGTCATTTTAGTTGAATCAGAGCAAATAGGTGTAATTGGTGTTGGTGAGGCGACGCTTCCTGGAATAGCCGACTTTAATCGTATGTTAGGCATCGATGAAGCTGAGTTTTTAAAAGCAACTAAAGCAACATTCAAGTTAGGTATTGAGTTTATTGATTGGGGGCGTTTAGGTGATAGTTACTTCCACCCATTCGGTGCTCATGGTGTGGATATGAACGGCATTGATTTCCATCAATATTGGCTACATTCTCGAGCTGCAGGAAATAAAAAAACGCTCGGAGATTATAGTATGTGTGCCCTTACAGCCAAAAATGCTAAGTTTGCCTTACCTAATTCAGACCCTCGTTCAGCGGCATCACATTTACGTTATGCTTATCATTTCGATGCAACGCAATATGCCTTATTCTTACGACAATACGCAGAGAAGCATGGCGTAATAAGACAAGAAGGTAAGATTATAGATGTATTTCAAGACCATACATCTGGCAATATCACCGGTTTATCATTAGAAAGCGGGCAAAAAATTGAAGCTGACTTTTTCTTTGATTGCACAGGTTTTTATGCCCATTTAATAGACAAAACATTGAGTACCCCCTATAAAGATTGGAGTCATTGGCTTCCGTGCAATAGTGCACAAGCAGTTGCCAGTGAACGGACCGAACCATTATTACCGTTTACCAAGTCAATAGCTAAAACAGCTGGATGGCAATGGCGTATCCCTACTCAACACCGTACGGGTAATGGACATATCTACTGTACTGACTTTATGAGTGATGCCGAAGCGAATAAAGTCCTGCTCGATGGACTTGATGCAAAACCCGTAGGAGATGCTCGAACAATCCGATTTACAACAGGATGTAGGGATAACTTCTGGGTTAAAAACTGTGTAAGTATTGGACTTTCCAGTGGTTTTCTTGAACCATTAGAATCAACTTCTATTCATCTAATTCAACGCGCAATAACGAATTTTATTTCACTGTACCCAACGGTAAACACATCTGGAA
Organism: uncultured Colwellia sp.; assembly: GCA_913020705.1. The sequence goes on along the minus strand of CAJWBY010000051.1, from coordinate 16,591 downwards.
TTGTTCGAAACGAATATAACCGTTTAATGACCAAAGAATTTGAACAAGTACGTGATTTCATCATTCTTCATTATAAAGCAACTCAACGTGATGATAGCGAGTTTTGGAAATACTGTGCAAACATGCCAATACCTGCTTCCCTGCAACATAAGATCGACTTATTTAAAGCTGCTGGGCGTATATCTTTTGTCGATGGCGAATTATTTACACGCTCTAACTGGGTTCCAGTTATGATAGGTCAAAATATTATCCCCGAAATCAGCGACCCTATTTTAGCTGATATTTCCAGCTCAGATATACAAAAAAGCTTACTTTCAATGTCAAATGCAATGGAAAAGGCTGTTGGTGATATGCCAGGTCATGCGGAGTTTATTCAACATTATTTACAATCAAAAACAACAAACGGATAATCATTATGAATGATAACGATATAAAGAACATTGTCATCGTTGGCGGCGGCTCAGCCGGTTGGATGACAGCTGCTGCTTTATCCAAGCTACTTTACACCAAAGATACTAACATTCGATTAGTAGAGTCAGAAGAAATTGGTACTGTCGGTGTTGGTGAAGCAACCATCCCTCATATTCTTTACTTCAATCGCCTTCTTGGTATAGACGAAGATGAGTTTGTTCGTAAAACCAATGCAACTTTTAAATTAGGCATAGAATTTGTCGATTGGGATAAACTGGGGGATAGTTATATTCACCCATTTGGTCCGTATGGTCGGGATATGGAGGGCATTCACTTTCACCATATGTGGTTACGTCAACAAAAATTAGGTAATGTAAAACCAATAAGTGAATTCAATTTACCTATTCAAGCAGCAAAAGCGGGTAAATTTCAACGTCCGCAGCCTGAGCTACCTAACTCTCCATTAAGTACAATTTCTTACGCTTTTCAATTTGATGCCGCGCTTTATGCCAAGCTTATGCGTGAAATTGCTGAGCAACGTGGTGTTCGTCGAACCGAAGGAAAAGTAGTAAAGGTTACTCAACATCCTGAAAATGGCCACATAGATTCAATTCAGATGGAAAACGGTGAAGTTATAGCTGGCGATCTGTTTATTGACTGCTCGGGCTTTAAAGGTTTACTCATAGAAGAAACGCTAAAAACAGGCTTTGATGACTGGTCTCATTATCTACCTTGTGATCGTGCAATCACCAGATTAACCGAACGTATGGATCCGCTGCCACCTTACACTAAAGCCACGGCAAAATCGGCTGGTTGGCAATGGCGTATTCCTTTACAAGAACGCACAGGCAACGGTTACGTTTATTCAAGTAAACACTTAACTGATGAAGAAGCCTTAGCTAGCTTTAACGCTGATTTAGATGGTAAACCGATATCTGAACCTAAACTACTTAAGTTCCAAACAGGTATAAGAAAACAACCATGGAATAAAAATGTCGTCTCCATAGGTTTGTCTTCAGGTTTTTTAGAACCATTAGAGTCAACTTCTCTCCACTTTATACAAACGGCGATTGCAAGGTTAATGACTAACTTCCCGGATAAGTCATTTAACCAGCCCGACATTGACTACTATAACCAGCGTACGCGCCTTGAATACGAACAAGTTCGAGATTTCTTAATATTGCATTACAAAGCAACATCAAGAAATGATAGTCCGTTTTGGGACTATTGCCGCGAGATGGATATTCCGAAAACACTTGAGGATCGAATTGCTGTATATAAAGAAAATGCACGTCTATACCGCCATGATAATGAATTATTTAATCATGTTAGCTGGTTTGCAGTGTTTAACGGTCAAGGCATACACCCAAAACGCTATCACCCAATTGCTAACATGCTTTCTGAAGAAGAACTAAATAATCGATTAGAAGCACTTCATACCGTGACACAAAAATGTCAAGCAGTGATGCCTAGCCATGGGCAGTTTCTAGACCAAATAATGAGGTAAGCAGGTAATATTTAAAATCATCAATACTTTCAGCCCTGCTTAATGTAGGGCTTTTTTATACCTTTTAAACACTCAATCTAAATCCTAACAAATCCGAAAAACCCTCATTTTCCTAGAAGGAGCTTTACCGACCACATTATACCAATTCCATCAAATTATTGATCACTTGTGTTGGTTAAAATAAAACCATGAAAGCGTGCTTTAAATCCCAATAACCAGTTATTACTCAATCAAGCGCATTGTCCTGGTCTATTTTTCGTGCACAACAAGATCAGAAACATAACGGAATTGGTATTACGTAAAAACTTTTACGATTAATTTTTTAGATATAAAAAAAAGGTAACACCGAAGTGACTACCCTTTTTATCTTTTACCTATAGATTACATCAGATGATGTTAATTTTACCAATAATTAAAACTGGTAAGTTACACCAACTTGTATACGTCTATCGTTAATAAAACTACTACGCATGTATTTTTGCCCGCTTTGATCAATTTGTTGGTACGCCTTACTTTTCTTATCCAGAATATTGGTCGCTGATATATAAGTAGTAAGTGACTCTGTTACGTTATATTTTGCTGACCAGTCTACATAGCCACCGCCTTGTTGGTATACAGGGTTACCAGGCACAAAAGAGCGATATTCGGTTAAGTACTCAGAACGCCAGTTCCATGCAAGACGAGTTTCAAAATCATCACCTTGATATATTGCAATCAGGTTTGCAGTATGTTCAGACTGTCCTATTAAATTATCTAGACCAAAACGAAGAGCTTGGTTGTCGGGCTCACCATCGCCACTTGTATCTGCAGATGATTCTGGTGCTGTCTGTGAAGCATCAATATATGTATAGTTAGCTTGGAACCCTAAGTTACTCCAAAGACCTGGAAGGTCGTCAGTAAAGAAGTATTGCGTCGCAAGTTCGATACCTGTCAACTCTGCTTCAGCAACATTAACCTTACCGTTATACAGAACATTAACTGTTTGACCATCTAAAGTCGTTTGAGAAAGTGTAATCCTACCGTCTTGAATAACATTCTTAAGATCTTTGTTGAACAGACCCGCACTAACATAACCACCGTTTTCAAAATACCATTCAAAAGAAAGATCAAGATTGACCGATTCAGTTGAATTTAAGATAGGGTTACCGCCATTGTGATTAATATTTTGTAGCGTAATATCTTCCGCTCCACGTAAAATAAGTTCGTCAGGATGCCCGTCAGGAAGTGGGTCATATTCTATTCGTGAAGTATTCGCGTTAATTGACTGACTTGCTCGTAAGTCTTGAACATCTGGACGAGTCATCGCTTTACTTGCACCAAAACGAATTAACATATCCTCGTTAAGGTTTAGTTTAATGTTAATAGATGGCAAGAAGAAATCTTCTTCAACTTCTGAATCAACATGTTGGTCAGCTTGCTCTAAGTAGTCGGCTGTTTCAGGAAGAAAATCTCGTGGGTGATCGTTATCTTCAGCTTCTTGTGGATAAAATTCAGTAATTGGATTTGCTTCATCTTCACTAAACGGGGCGTAGGCTAGAGTACCATCAGTAGTTAGGGTGTTCTTAACATAACGTAAACCTAAGTTACCGCTTATATCCATACCGTTATCAAAATCGTGAACAAAATTAACCATGGCATATAGGTTAATAGTTTCTTCTAGTATGTTAGAAGTATCGTCTGGATTGTATACTTCTTTGTAATCAGCAGTACGTCGAACAGTTCCATCAGAATTTGTAAAAGGGTCATAATCGACATTGGCATAATTAGGTTCTGTACCTAGCAAGTCATAAAATGAGTTAGGATTTTTTATGTAGTCTTCACCGAAGAATATAATCGATGTATCGTCTCCTTTTACTACACCACCACCGAAGAAACCACCAAAATCGACTACGTCATGATAAACGCCTGCATTAGTATCCATGCCGAGCATACCAGCGCCAGACCACGGAGTATTCATCCCTGCCCAGTTTGCAGCTTTCTCTTTATTGGTTTGTTCACGTTCTTGGTAACGAGCACCAAACTTAATTGATTCGAACCAATCGTTGTCATCAATATAATAAGTTGCGTCTGCTTTAACGGCTGTTAATTCACCCTCACCGTCTTTAAACTCATCAGAGCCATACATAGCGAAAGTTCCGGCCGGATCACTTGGACCAGTTGGTAGAACACCGTTGAGTAAATGATTCGGGTTTACAGTAAATTCTAATTCTGGATTTTCTAGGTCAGGAGTATGGCGAACATCAAGAAAAGTTTGCGTTCCTATCCATTGCTCTCTATGTGATGAATCTGCTGTGGATCTTTGAGCATCAAACTCAAGCATCCAACTATCTGACGGAAGCCATTTTACATTAATACTGATATCTTCGGTTTCAGCAGTATTATCTTGGCTTTTGCCTAAGCCTCTAGCATTATTACCTTGTGCACCCGTCCATGAACGGAAATTACTCGTAATTAAACCTGACTCCATTAGGCCGCCATCAATAGCTTGTGTTGCATCACAATCACCAACTGCAGCTTCTTCACTACCATTACATAAAGCAATGCCGTCTGAAGTAAATGGTGCTAGTTCTAAATCAGTTATGGTATAAGTAGACGCCGATTCAGCATCAGGAAACGACTCGAAGGTACGTTCAAACTGCGATACTTCATTTTGCACGTTTACGTACTTCACTAACACTTCTAATGAATCGTCGTCTCTTTTCCATTGACCAGCTAAATAGATGCTATCTCTTTCACGATCAACTTCATTTGTACGTAACTGCCAACCTGGAACCATAGCAATTGTAGATCCATCATCTAGACCATATGGTGTTGGAGCGCCTGCTTGGTAACCCTCTATTCCTGAATTTAAGTCAGAAGTAGCAAATGAACCAATTAGGCCAAATTCACTGCTATCGAATTTCCAACGTTCGCCTAAGACGAGACTTGCTGCTGGACTCCATTCTTCTCGTACATCAGCATAAGTGGAATTTATATCTACTATTGCAAAACCTTCTTCTTTATCAAAAGGATTCAATGTTCTTAAGTTAATTGAACCACTGATACCACCTTCAATAAGATCTGCCGATTGATTCTTGTATACATCAACACCACCAACTAACGTTGTTGGAATTGATGCCCAATCTAATTCTCGACCACCATCTGCAGTGAATGCATCACGACCATTTAATTCCGAACGAACATAACTTAAACCACGAATTAAGTTACCTGAACCTTCAGGTGAAGGGAAATCGTTTGATGCCGTACCACCACTGTAACGAGATACCGTTACACCAGGAAGACGTGAAAGTGCTTCAGCAACTGATAAATCAGGCAATGCATTAGCATCAGATGCGCTAATTGAATCTACGAAAGTGGAAGAATCTCGTTTGGTTTGTGCAGCAGTGATTAGTGCGCCTCGAATACCTGTAACTACGATGATTTCGGTATCGCTTTCTTCTGCTTTAGCCTCTTCAGCAAATACTGGAGAAGAAATTCCCATAATTGCCGATGCAACTAATGAAAATTTAAATGTTTTGCTCTTGGCAAAACTATTATTAGATTTATTTTTACTCATGAATCCCCCTAGGATTTTTATGTATCTCTACTATTAATACAATTTTTTAGTTATATTTTTTGCAAGCGCTCTAATTAATATTACATATTTATACACTTATTTACTTATTCGTAAACAAAGCTACGTGTAAGCGCTTACATAAAACTTAATTCAATAGGTAAATAAGATCAATATTAATGGAGTTCAAATGCTTATAAGGCAGTATTTGAACGTACGACTATTGTCATAGAGAATCTCACACGATTTAAGTGTCTAATAAATATGCATTTAGTTAATTTTTTGACTTTAGATTGCCAAGGAAGAACAAAAGCGAGATGTTATCGTTGGGCAAAGATATATTCCTCAATTTATGGGGGGATAGGACAACAACCGGAAGAATAAAGTTGAAATACCACTCACTGACGATCTATTTTCTCATTAGCTCTTCGCACATACTGTTGAATAAGAATAGACGTTTCGGGTGTGTAATAACAATTTCATTAATAAGTCCCAAGCTAAAATGAGTGGTTATGATAGTGTGCTTGGAGGATTACAGGGTTAATATTAAGAGATGCTGGTCGAGTTAAAGACAGTAAATTTGTCGCAGGTAATCAACTTCATCAAAATTTTTTTGAAGCAGCACATCACTATAAGCCAATAAAAAAAATCAAATATGCAGGGGGCACGCTACTTTGTGGGCGAGTAGGTTAGGTCACTTATGCTTTTACTCGACAATATTTTGATAAATAGTGTACTTTAACTATATAGATTTTTTTACCTAAAATAATTGTCGGAAATTTTGTATGACTTCGGTTCTTTTTAATATGCATGATGTGATGTTGTTGATCACTATTTATATTTGTGTGCTTTTTGCTATTTTTCTTCTGACCTTAAAAAAAGGCAGTAAAAAAAGTAATATCTTATTAGCATGTTTCTTGTTGTGTCATGCAGCAATACCAACCGATAACTTAATTATGTTTGGAGAAGCTTTTAGAGCTAAGGCTATTGAATTCTCTCCTGATATATTTTATGTTTTTGGCACTGCGTATTGGCTTGAATCTGTTTTTTTACTTTTTTATGTCAAGTCACTTGTTTATAAAAACTTTACAATTAGTAAGTTAGAATATTTGTATTTTTTACCTTTTATTATCTATCTAATACTCCAGTGGGAGACATGGTTTAGTTTATCGAGTGAAATTAAATTAGAAATATTGAATGGCTACTATCTAGAAGAACAGCCTGCATATGTTTTTATGGTTCATTTGTTTAGGGAAAGTTTCAGAGTGTTTTGTACGGTTTTATGTCTTAAAGAATTACTTCATTACCAAAAACAAATTAAGAATGAATTTGCTGACATTGAAAAAATTGATTTAACCTGGTTAAAAATATTAGTTATTGGCTTTTTAGTGATCAATCTTCAATCGGTTATTGTACCTATTGGTATAATAACTTTTGTTGAATTTCAAGCGATTATTGATTATTCCTTGCTAGGTCTGACTGCTAATTACACGGCGCTTATACTCATCAGCGTGATGATTTTCTTTAGTTTATCTGGCTCTACTGTCTTTAAAGGTATTGATCAAAATAAATCTATGCAAGAAGATAATCATAAGCCAATTTCACCGGCATTAATTAAAACAATTGTTGACTATATGGAAGAGAAGAAACCGCATTTGAATCACTTATTAACAATAGATAATCTAAGTAATCAATTATTATTACAGCCTAGATTGTTATCACAAATATTAAACCGTCATTTTAACCAAAACTTCTTTGAGTTTATTAATGGTTATCGAGTTAAAGAGTGCAAATTAATTATAGAGAAACCAGGCAATGAAAAAATAACCATGTTGAAAGTTATGGATGAATCAGGCTTTAATTCCAAAGCAACGTTTAACACTTTCTTTAAGAAGCTTGTTGGTATGACACCTACCCAATACAGGACTGAACATCTTAATAGTTAGTCGTATGAATCTCACATAATTATTTGATAAATGCCTTTAATGAGTTCATTAAGGGCATTTTTTAATGCTATGTTTAATAAATTATGAATGAAAGTAATAGGATTATTATTTCATAATTTGTACTCAACAGTTATCACAATGATACTGCTAAACGTAAAGATGTTCATCTAGAAGAATATTAGGTTATTCAAATCAGAAAATATACTGCTAACGTACTAAAGCCAATAAAAATGTCCCCAAAAATCATAGTGAATAAAAAAGTAATATCAAACCATCTTATTGCAAATAAATTTGGTATATCAACAGTTTAAGTAGTTCAATGTTCTCAATAACAATAGTTGAACGTTCAAAAGCTCGACTTTTGAGTATTTGAACTCTTTCAATATTGACCTTGTTGTTTTATTTGATAAATTGTAAGCGCTTACATTGGGGGGTTGATAATTACTTCCTTGCCAAAATAAAATAATAAGCTCAAATGGCCAAAGATATTAAGTTGTTTCGTTACATGTGGGGCCGTTATTGTTAAGAGTATTGGCCCCTAATATTTTGGGTGAAATGTGACCTCCACATTTATCACCCCTTGCCGCTCTTTTTATTTTCTGATGTTAAGAGCGGATTTTTTATTTAACCAATATTTTCTGGGAAGAGGTTATGAGTCAACCAAAAGCAAAACAGCAAAATAAGATAACCAGAATAGTTATTGTGAGTGGAGGCACTGCCGGTTAGATGGCAGCCGCGACACTAGCAAAAGTATTAGTGCGTGATTATTGTGATGCATGGACAAGGATTAATCCCTAACGGATATCATCCACTCGTTGATGTCCTACCTGAAGATGAAGTTGCACGCTGGTTAGAACATATTCATGGAGTGATCCAAAAATCGGTAACAACTATGCCAATGCAAAAAGAGTACATCGCAAAGTATTGTCAGGCTTGTTAAATAAGTAAATAAGTAAATAAGTAAATAAACAAATAAATAAATAAAACAAAAAGGTGAGTTAATGAACGTTATTTTTATGAGTGAAGAGTTTAAAAAGCTCATTAATATTACTGCGGTACTATTTTTTAGCATAGGTCTTAGCGCATGTGAAAAAAATAATAAAAGTACTATTACAGAGCCAGTTTTTGATCAGTCAAATAACCGTTTGTCGGCAGTAGAGGAAGATGTAGAAGCTTTGCTGATAAAAATGACTTTACCTGAAAAAGTCTCTTTGGCTCATGCTAGCGGTAAATTTCATATTAATGCCATTGAACGTGTCGGCATTCCTGAAATGTGGTTATCTGATGGTCCTCACGGTGTACGCCATCAAATAGAGCGTCATACATGGGATTCTGCTGGCTGGACAGATGATCATTCAACCTACTTACCCCACCTTACTTCCGTGGCTGCAAGTTGGGATGTTGAAATGGCTCGCTTGCATGGTCAAGTTCTCGGTGCTGAAGCTCGTGATCGTAAAAAAGATTTTATTTTAGGTCCTGGTGTGAACTTAGCACGCTTGCCTTTATATGGTCGAAATTTTGAATATATGGGCGAAGATCCTATTTTGGCCGCAAAATTAGTAGTGCCACAAATTAAAGCCATTCAAGCCAATGATGTCGCAGCAACGGTTAAGCATTATGCATTAAATACACAAGAGTTAAACAGAACAGGTGTTAATGCTAAGCCTGATGAACGTACTTTAAGAGAAGTGTATTTACCGGCTTTTGAAGCGGCAGTTAAAGAAGCTGGCGTGCTAGGTATGATGGGCTCATATAATGAGTATTACGGCACTAATGCTAACCAAAGTAAGCATTTAGTCATGGACATATTAAAGGGTGAATGGGGATACCAAGGTGTGTTATTGACTGATTGGCATGTTGATATTAATACCTACGATGCGGCCGTAAATGGGTTAGATTTAGAAATGGGAACAAATGTTGATGATTATCAAGATTATTTCTTAGCAAAACCGTTTTTGAAGATGATTGAGGAAGGCAAAATTCCAGAGTCAGTTGCTGACGAAAAAGCGCGGCGCATTTTAAGAGTACAACACAGTATTGGTATGTATGACGAAAATCGTTTACCGGGTTCTCGAAATACCAAAGTACACCAAGCTGCAGCACGTAAAATTGCCACTGAAGGTGTTGTATTATTGAAAAATGATCTTGTAGAAGGTAAGGCTGCATTACCTATAAATAAAAACACCGTAAAAAATATACTTGTACTCGGCCCGAATGCGGACAAACAACATGGTACAGGTGGTGGTTCGTCTGAAGTTAAATCGTTATATGAAATTACGCCATTAGCGGGTTTAAAAGCTAAATTTGGTGATGATGTAAATATTACTGTAATGAGAGCGCGCAGCAGTAAATTAGGCGCGATTGCGAGCGACTATGTTGAAAGCCGTCATTGGACGGGTACACCTGCTTGGAATGTATCTTACTTTAAAGAGCCGACCCGTGAAAATATAACGGACAAAGCTTGGATAGTTGATTCCAAATTTAAAACTAAAGACACAAGTATAACTCAGCACATCACGATGTCAGCTAAAATAAAGCCTTTAACTACCGGGTTACATCAATTAAAAGTTGAAACTCTAGGTGGATTTCAGCTGAAAATTAATGATGAAGTTGTGATTAAACATGAAGATAGTGTTGGTTCATCAGTAGATATTAATGTGTTATCTCATGATATTTCGTTAAAAGCAGGTGAAAGTTATAGCTTCGAAATTGAGTACGATGGTAGAGACCGCTTCACTCTAGGTTGGGATGCACCGGGTGAGTTATTCAGTAGTGAAGCAGAGTATATTGCAGCCGCTAAAAAAGCAGATGCAGTTATATACTTTGGTGGTTTAAGTCATGGTGACGACCGAGAGTCAATTGACCGCCCTGATATGAAGCTACCTAACTCACAAGATGAAATCATCAGCAAACTTCTTAATGCTAATGAGAAAACCATTATATTCCTTGTTGCCGGCTCTGCAGTCGAAATGCCATGGGTAGAGCAAGCAAATGCCATCGTTTGGGGCTGGTATGGCGGTATGGAAGCAGGACATGCGTTTGCTGATATATTAACAGGCGATGTTAACCCGAGTGGTAAAATGCCAATTACCTTACCTGCACGTCTTGAAGATACAGCACCCATTGCCCTTAATGATTATAACGCGAAAGAAAGCTTATATACGGAGGGAGTGTTTATTGGTTATCGCTGGTTTGAACAGCAAAAAATCAAGCCTACTTTTGTTTTTGGACATGGCCTTTCATATACCAATTTTGACCTAACTGATATTGCTTTATCTGCGGTAAAAATTACTGCTGATCAGGGTATTACTGTAACAGCGATGGTTAAAAATACCGGTGATGTTGCTGGCGCAGAAGTAGTGCAGTTATATTTGCATGACATAGAGTCTAGTGTTGAACGACCAGCAAAAGAGCTAAAAGGTTTTGCTAAGGTTTATTTGGCGCCAGGTGAAAGTAAGCAGATCAGTATTTCACTTAATAAACGTGATTTATCCTTTTGGGATATAACAACAAACAACTGGAAGGCTGAAATTGGCAGTTTTGAAATTATGCTAGGTTCGTCATTGAGCGATATTCGTTTAGCAACACAATTTACTTACCAATAAAGGAAAAACCGATGTTAACGAATAAAGTAACTCTGATTAGAATACTTATTTTAAGTTTTGCGCTTAATCTATTAACGAGTTGTGGAAGTGGTGGATCATCTGATGAAAAACCAAGCGTAATTTCTCAGCAACCTATACCCGTTATTGAACAAATCACTTTACCCATAACAACACTATATAGTTTGACTGATGAAATAAGTCCGCAACAAGCTGTTGCTGAAATGGCGATAGGTATTAATTTAGGTAATACACTCGATGCTCCTCATGAGGGAGATTGGGCGTTACCAGCAAAAGAGTCATATATTATTGCTTTTAAAGAAGCTGGTTTTAAACATATTCGACTTCCTGTGACATGGCATGAACATACTCAGCTAGAACCACCCTATGAAATAGACAGTGTGTTTTTAGCAAGGGTAGAAGAAGTTCTTGATTGGGCATTAGCACAAGATCTCTATGTTATTCTCAATGCACACCATGAATCTTGGTTAAAAGAGAATTATCAAGATCAAAACAACAAGAATCGTTTAGACAGTATCTGGATAAAAATTGCCGCTCACTTTAAAGAAAAACCGGCTAAATTAATGTTTGAATTACTTAATGAACCTAATGGTATGACGGTAGAAGAGGTAAACGAAGCGAACAAACGCATACTGTCAATTATTCGAAATGAAAGTCCAAATCGATTAGCTATTTTTTCTGGTCATGGCTTTACCCCCATTGATTCTTTACTCGAGACAGAAATTCCCGACGTCCAAGATAAATTCCTCATAGGTAATTTTCACAGTTACGACCCTTGGGAATTTGCCGGACAATGTCAGGAAAGCTGGGGTACTAACGAAGATAAGTCTAACCTTCGTCAAATTTATCAACGAGCAAGTGATTGGGCTACTATTAATCAAATACCGGTTATGGTCAATGAATTCGGCGCGGCAAAGTTTGACTTTACTCAACCTGAAAATGTTTGTGACTTATCAGAGCGTTTAGCCTATTTAAGCCATCATGTTAGTTTGGCAAGCGAATTTGGTATTGCGGGAAGCTTTTGGGATGATGGCGGCTCATTTAGTACATATGACCGCACCAATAACACTTGGGGACCAGAAAAAGATATTTTAGTTGCTGAAAATGACTAATATCAGTACCTGAGAGTAGTTGGTTCGTGCAAATTTTAATTGGAGATAATAAATGAAGTTAGTAAAGTTGGTTTTATATTTATTGATAGTTATTTATATATCCGCGTGTGATGAAAAGGTTCAGCAAAGAATAGTCGAAGATGTAGCCATAACCAAAGTAGCGACTCCAACTGAAAATATTGACTATATCGTTGTATCAAGGACTGATTATTCTGAGAAGTTACACGGCTTTTGGTTAGGGCAAAGTATTGCCAACTGGACTGGGCTTATCACTGAAATGGATAAGGTTGGAACACCAGCAACCATGCCATTTTATACCGATGAAGATTGGGGCAGTGAAGATTTACCGGCTATCTGGGGAGAAGGTGTTCCTCATAGCGATACCATTGATTTTTTCTTTGTTGAGAAAGGGCAACCTTGGGGCTCTGATGATGATACTGATATTGAATATATGTATCAGTATTTACATGAAGTAAACCAAACAAGCTTGTTGAGCGCAGAACAAATTCGATTAGGCTGGTTAAATCATATTTATTCAGAAGAAGATGCCCCGTTATTTAAAAAATTTCCAGATGCTAAAGGTATGCAAGAGAACTTTTTATGGGAGTCGAATCAGCAAGCTAGAATATTGATGCAGCAAGGTATGTTACCTCCAGAGACCAGCGAGCCCCAAAATAATAGCAAATATATGATGATTGATGCCCAATTGACCACTGAAATATTTGGTTTGTTGGCGCCGGTTCGATCTGATATAGCTTTAAAAGTTGCTCAGCTATCTATTAGAGTGTCCGCTAAATATGAAGCTGAATGGATTTCACAATTTTATGTCTCCATGCACTCTTTAGCTTCTAAGGTAGATACTTCACTGACTATGCAGCAGCAAACCTTTTGGTTGGCTGAGCAAGCAAGTAAAGTCCTTCCTGAAGGTTCTTATCCAGAAAAAATGTATACCTTCATCAAAAATGATTACCTGTTAAATCCCAATAAAAATGATTGGGAAAAAACTCGAGATGAGGTTTACCAACGTTATCAAGTTAATCATACTGATGGCTATATATATAAAGATCCCTTCGAAGCAGGGATAAATTTCGCTGCTAGTTTAGTGAGTCTTTTTTATGGTTCTGGGGATATCGTTAGAACTATTCAAATAGGAACATTAACGGGTTGGGATTCAGATAACCCTGCAGCTACATGGGGTGGTTTATTAGGTTTTATGATTGGCAAAGCGAGTGTTGAACAGGCATTTGAGCAAGATAATCTTTCTCAAAGTTATTGGATCCACCGAACACGTAGAAATTTCCCTGATCACACTCCTAATCAATTAGGTGAAGATACTTTTACTATGATGGCACAACGAGCGATTAAGGTGATTGACCAAGTGGTTGTTGAACAAATGCAGGGCAAAGTTGATCTTGAAGGTAAGACTTGGTTAATTCCTATAGTAAATATTGATGTTGTAAAAAAGAAAATGGATTAAAGATTGAAAACTCAACTACTCGCAAACGTGTTGCTTCTCTTCATTTTCTCTCAACAAACGGTTCATGCTGAAATGGAGTTTATTCATCCAGGGACTATAAATAGCAAGGCTAATTTAGACTTTATTAAAAAACAAATTAAAGATAATAAAAAGCCTTGGGTAACTGAATTTCATCGACTAAAAAAATCGACTTTACTAAGCAGAACACCACATGTCTTAGCAACGATAAACTCACAAAACAATCAAGAGTCTTCCAACATGCGCGACGATGCCATAGCGGCATACTCGCTTGCGTTAATGTGGATAATTACCGATAAAGACATTTATGCTAAACGTGCCATTTTGTTTCTTAATGCATGGGCTGGATTTAAAGGCTTTACTAGCGGAAGTGATCAAGACAAGTTACAAGCGGGTTGGACGGGGTCTGTTTTCGCAAATGCTGCCGAGTTAATGAGATCTTATCAAGGTTGGTCTCAAGGACAAGTTTCAAATTTTAAGTTGATGTTCACAAAAGCTTTTTATCCACAATTAATTACCGCAAGTTCATGGAATGGTAATGTTGATTTAACCCAAATAGATGCACTTATTTCAATTGCCGTTTTTAATGATGATGAAGAAGCATTTAACATGGCGATTATACGCCTAGCACAACGAAACCCTGCTTATTTTTACTTAACTTCAGATGGTCAAAGAGGTGCCTCAGTTAAAGGGGATGGTGGAAATATCGAGCAATTTTGGTCAAATCCCACACAATGGGTAAATGGTTTAAACCAAGAGACATGTAGAGACAATGGTCATCACTCTCAATATGCTTTGGCTTCGGCTTTACATGTCGCTGAAGTAGCTTGGAATCAAGGTGTTGATATTTATAGTGAGCATCAAATACGTTATATCGAAGCAATGGAGCTTTTGGCAAAGCAATTGTTATCTAATGATTTTTTTACTTGTAATAATACTCAAGCCAGTAAAAATTACTTTAACACATGGGAAGTCGGTTTTAATCATTACCACAATCGAAAGAGGTTTAAATTACCCTATTCTCAAAAATTAATTAAACAGAATATTCGTCCTAATAGTATGCGCACAAGTTGGAATATTGTTTATGAAACACTCACACATGCCAACCTGCCTGGACACATAATGTTAAATAAGCGCGAAAATATAAATAATTTAGCGGTATTAATACCATCAAGATAATGAGCATTAATATATATAGTACCGATCAATTTTTGGTAAAAGTCGGTTACCTACCACTTAACATTTACAAAAGAGTCACATGAAAAAGATAACATATTTATCAGTAATATTTACGACATGCTTAACGGCTTGTATTAATCATGGCGAACAACAGCAATTATCACATTCTTTAATTAAATCGTCTTCAGAAGAGCAATTATTACGTGTGGCTTACCAAAGTAGTGTTGACCAAAGTGAACGTGAATATTTTGTTTATTTGCCTCGTGGTTATCATGATCAGCCAGATAAAAAATGGCCAGTGATGTTATTTTTACATGGCAATGGTGAACGGGGTAATGGTCAAGGTGAATTAGATTTTGTCATGATGCAAGGACCTTTACATGAAGCATGGGTACAGAGAAAAGATCTGCCCTTTATTATCATTTCTCCTCAGTTGCATATGTTCGGCTTTGATAAAAAGGGCATCGGCTATATTGATAACCGCTCAAAAGGTAATATTCCCAAAAGACTAGCTCAAGGTGTGCCGAAACGAAAACCTGCTTTTTCAACGAATGGTGATATTCAACGATTGCTTTCAGTAAAAGGTATGAGTGATGTAGCACCTTTATTACCGCAAGGCTGGGAAATGCTGGAGGCTGATTTAATTACCATCTTAGATAGCGTGCAACATAAGTACCGAGTAAATGTTAATAAAACCTATTTATCAGGCTTAAGTTATGGTGGTTTTGGGACTTGGTACATGGCAAGTAAATACCCTCAAAGATTTGCCGCTATTGCTCCTGTAGTTGGTTGGGGGCATCCTAGTTTAATGCCGCCTATTGCTCAACATAAACTGCCAGTATGGCAGTTTGCTGGTGGCAGAGACAGCTCAGTAAATATTAAATATTTCTATGCCGGGTTAGATACTTTAGAACAACTGGGTCATGATAATATTCGGTTTACCGTGCACGAGGACAAAGGACACGACGCTTGGACACGTGTTTATGCCAGTGACGATTTATATCAGTGGTTACTTTCTTTCCAATTAAGTCAGCCTCAGTGATCCGCTTATCATGCTAACTCTAGCTAAAATTGCTATTTTTACCTTGCTATCAACTGGCCTGTGTTTAACCCCTGCTCTATCACAAAACACTGATATTGAAATAATGTCACTGAATGTTTATGGATGGAAGACTATGCCCCAGCACAGTCAGGAGTATGCCAAACTTGTTGTTGAACATAATATTAATATTCTAGCGATACAAGAGGGGGTTGAAGATTGGCAATTAACGACCGATATGCCCACAGATTACAGCCGCGCTGAGGCACTATTAAGTGCACTTGGGCCTTGCTGGCAGCGTTCACACCAAATATATGTCAATCATTGTATGGGGACACGTTTTATTGACTCCGGTCGTTTTGATTTGACAGATGGCCCTAATGCAACCAGAACAGGCGAGTATGCACTTGTTGAGCATAACTCTGGGCGTTTTATAGTGATAAATGTGCATTTTGATCACGAACAGCAACAAACAAGAGTGCTTAATACGAAAGAAACATTAGCAATTCTTGAAAAAGCACAAAAAACTGATGCCAAAATTGCTGTATTTTCGTCTGGCGGAATGTTACAGAAATTCTCTGAAATGAATAATTTATTTTTTCAAGAAATTTCAATGATGCATTCACCACGCGCATCATTTCCAAAATTTTTATTTTCAATTTTAAATATATTGAGAGAAATTATTCCAATAAAAAAAACAGATATGGAAGAAGCAATTTCTAGTTT
>CAJWBY010000050.1 GCA_913020705.1 uncultured Colwellia sp. | reverse complement strand
TGATTGTCAAAAGGCCCAGCAGTAAAGGTTGTGATGTTAAAGTCACGTACATAATGTGGAACAATGCTCTGATCAGTAAAGTTTATATGGCTGGTGTCAGTAAACGAAAACTTATTAATGGCTAACGTAAATAGGGGGTCTTCGCTATCGGATTTAACTTGAGTTTCTTCGTTTGGTTGATTTACTGTTTCTTCTACAGACTCTTCAATAGGGAGTTCATCTTTCGTCGGAACAGGTAAACCTACCATGTTTTTGTCTTTATCTAGTTTTGCATTAACCGCTAAACCGAGCAGAGTTATGGTGTCGATAAACAACCCTTGCTGTGAAACGCTAATATCATTAAGGCTCAGGTTTTGAAATTTAGCTAAAGGCTGGTGCTCGTCTGCAGTATTTTCGGCGAATATACTTTTCTCAATGGCAAGAGTTGGTATATTAGCTTTTATTAATGAATCTGTTGTCGAAAGGGATATTTCATCAAGGTTTATCGCAGAGATATTAGCCAATATTTGAGATTCGTTATCATCGTAAGCAATGATGTCATGGACATTTAATTTTGCTGTTCCTGTTATTGCAGGAGGTTGTTCATTATTAAGTACCACCGATAAGTCTTTTATAGAAAAAGGCGTAATATTTAAGGCGAGTGTTTTATTACTCTGGGTTGCCTTAAAAGCATCTGTAATGAGTTCAAATGTTTCAAGACTAATTTTTGTGCCTAAATCAGTTAGAGAAATGACTTGTTTACTGTTAATTGTGAGTGCACCCTCGATCGCCAAAGGATTATTTTCTTCACCAAGTGCTAATAGGATAGGTTGAAATGGTGCCAATGCTAATTTAGACAACACTAATTCAGAGCTGATTTCACCATAATTATTTTCTAACTTGGCTTCTACATCTACATTCAAGGGCGCTTTATTAATGAATGCTTTAAGCTCTATTTCTGCTTGTTGCGCTTTTGCTGAAGCAAGCACATTGTTTATTGTCAGCGAATCGATAGCGAATTCTTGCTGGCTCTGTTCAATGCCAATATTGAATATCGCATCTGAAAGAATGAAATTAGGTAATGATACTTGATAATTATTCGGTGAATCATTGGTACTTTTTTCTATTTCTTTGGCGTTTTCTTCAGTTGTGTCTGGAGCATTTGAATTATTTGCGATAACAAAGCCACCAATTACTGGTTCTACTTCATTCAAATTAACATCTAGATATAAACCATCAATAGTAAATTCAGAAAAGTGCAAAGTGTCAGTTAATAATCGGTATAAACTTACTTTCACATCCATTGACTTAATTGCTAAAACAGGCTTTTCCATATTTTTGGTTTTAGATACGGATAAGTCTCTAATCGTTAAAATTGACCCAAAAGGGTTATAACGAATAGTGGTGTCATCAGAAAGTGTCAATTGTTGTTCATTAAGGTATTTAGATGCAAAGTGGTGACTAACATAAGGAGATAGCAACCAGATTAATGTAAATAAAGTAATGAAAATTAAAGCAATTAATTTTGTTGATTTAATCGCTATTTTTTTTACCGAAGAAGACATAACTTTCCTGATTTATTGATAGACGTTTTATTAACGTTATTTTTAACAGTTTTCAATATAATCGTGTTGTTAAACTGACGATTACTCACTGTAATTAGCTTGTAAAGCGGGCTAGGTTATTGACTTTTTAATCGACTGTCTAGTGTTATAACTTGAATTTTGAAAGTAACTCTAAAATTGTTTTTGTTGCTGAAGCTTATCTAAGACAGTATGCTTATTGCTCAGTGGTCAGACCTTTGGCTTCATCCATTAAAATAGCGCATTATAATAATATGATAAACCAAGAGTCTTTATTTTTATCTCAAGGAAAACATCAACTTCATCTTAGGCATGTTTGGAAGAATAAAGGAGGATCCCCTGTTTTTATGATACATGGTGTTATTGAAAACGGTCTCATTTTTTACACTAAAAAAGGTAAAGGTTTAGCGTGCTACCTAGCTGAACAGGGTTTTGATGTTTATGTAGCTGATATGCGGGGGCGTGGTGAAAGTACCCCCAAAATTAACAAGTATGCTGACTACGGACAATTTGAAACAATTACCCAAGATATCCCGCGTTTTATAAATTATATTATCGAAGAGACGCAGCAAAAAGTACATCTAGTTGCACATTCATGGGGTGGTGTCCTTTTGGCAAGCGCGCTTGCTCGAACTCCTGAGCTGATCAAGAATATTCGTAGCAAAACTTGTTTTGGCACTAAACGTATGGTGACAGTAAAAAGCTTAGAGAAACTTTTTAAGATAAATATAGTGTGGAACAATTTAGCAATTAAACT
Organism: uncultured Colwellia sp.; assembly: GCA_913020705.1. The sequence continues at coordinate 23,515 of CAJWBY010000050.1, read as the reverse complement.
GGCGAATAAAAGAGGGTTTCTAGATGCAAAAGGCTATGGAATGGGCTCTGATAATGAAACGAAGAAGTCATTAGCTGATAGTATTGTGTGGACGAAAAAAGGTTGTTGGCATGATCCAAGAGATGGTTTCGATTACTTTCAAGCGGCAAAACTTATTGATTGGCCACCGACATGGCATTTCACTGGCAGTAAAGACAAGGTATTAGGGCATGCAACAGACGTGAATATTTTCATCAAAGAATATAATCCTAAAGCAAAATTTACTTTACTCTCTAAACCTTCAGGAAATATGCACAATTATGATCATATTAATATCCTTACTCACCCCGATGCCATTAATGACCATTTCCCATTATTAGTTGATTGGCTTAAGTCTCATTAACTTTAATTCTTAGTTACTTTTATCGACTAACCAACGAAGAGGTCAATAGCAGAAAACGCTATTATGAAGAATTGTTACAATTTCCTGCTTGGTATTTCAGTGCAACTCCATTAAATTTGAACTTTGTTAATTATTTGTAATCAATACTAGTTCAACATCCTTGTGGTTAATTTCATGTGCAAGGGAAATGAATAAAATTAAAGGATTATCATGTTAAAATCAGCAACAATAACGACAGTTTTACTCTTAACTACTTTAGCTTCCCCATTCTCTCAAGCAAAAGCGAGTAAGTTAAATTTTCATAAAACTCAACAAAACACTGAACAAAAAATAACGGGGAAACTGCTGTATTTAAATGAGCAGAATGGCGAAGTTGATTTGCTTATTCAAGATGATAATCGTTTTAGTTATTATCCCGGTATTACCAAAGGGGGCTTAGTCGATAAAGCTGAAATTATTGAAATACCTAAAAATGCACAATTTTTTAATCAGGCAAAATTAGCGAAACAAACAAATGAAGTTATTGTCTATTTAACGTCTGATGCTGTTATGTCATATAACATACAAGATAAAACGTTTAGCAAACTTATAACGATAGATACGTTATATAAATATCAACGTGTTTTTGAAGTCAGCTTTGGTGAGTTTGTACAAGATTTCAATCAAGACGGTTTAAGCGATTTTATTACTTACAGTTTAGATACAACCCACGTATACCTGCAAAATTTGGATGGGTCGTTCACTCATCAGTCTCTGGCAATTTCTCCTCGCATTGAAAAGTCGGGAAGTGGTATATCTTTTACACCACAAAATTTTTATCATGCTGATTTTAATCATGATGATAAAAAAGATATTGCCTTCCAAGTTGACGATCAAATGTTAGTTTTTGTTCAAAAAGAAGATAAAACATTTGCTGATAAAACAATGGTTATTACTTTGAATGCAAGCTTAGAAAATAAAAACTCTGCAATTAAAAAGCAGCAAGGTGAAAAAAGTCCTAATGTAAACCTTGAAACCATTGAAGATATAAATGGCGATGGTTTAGTGGATATAGTCACTAAGGAATCTGTCAGAGAAGGCATAATGTCTAGAACTAACGTACTTATGGTTCGTTATGGTTTTCTTGAAAACGATGTCATAAATTACAAAAAAGAACCTGACGGCAAAGCTACTTTTGATGGCGAAGGAATGATTAAGTTTAAAGATGTCGATGGTGATGGACTTAAAGATTATTACACACTAAGTGTTGAAATGGGTATTGGAACGATGATGTCGGTGATGTCTGGTGCTATCGATATGGACTTACGATTTTATAAATTAGGAGAAGATGGCAAGTATATCAAGAAACCTGCTTATGAAAACGAAGTTGAAATGCCCATTGGCTCAAGTAGTGACGGTGTTGCACTTACCGATGTCAGTGATTTTAATGGCGATGGTATTAATGACTTAATTCTTAAAACCGATGACGACGAATTTACAATTTATTCGGGAGCAAAAGGAAAACGTTTATTTGGAAAGCGAGGAGCTGATTATGAAATATCACTGCCTAAAAGTGTTCGAACGGAAATTAAAGATTTTAACAACGACGGTAAAGCCGATATCCTTTTTTTATATGGTAAGCACTATGATGAAGATGAAGAAAAAGAAGTTGGTGAAAATAAGTTAACATTATGGTTATCAGCTAGTTAATTAATAGCTAGGGTTAGCTATACTATGAAGGATGTACATATTGTACATCCTTTTTTATATTCAGGATGAACGGTATGTCGTGAATGATAACATTTAAGGTTTAATTATGCGTTTTTTATCCCGTAGATTGGTACTTCCTAATGATTTAAATTATGCTAATTCGCTCTTTGGCGGTAGGGCATTAGCCTGGATTGATGAAGAAGCTGCTATTTTCGCCATTTGTCAATTAGAGACAAATTGTTTAGTGACTAAACATATTGGCGCTATTAATTTTGAGTCTCCGGCCTTGCAAGGCGATGTAGTTGAGTTTGGCTTAACGACAAAAAATGTTGGAAGAACTTCAATTACTATTACTTGTTTAATGCGCAATAAAGTCACTAAAAAAACCATTTGTTTAGCTGACGATATTGTCTTTGTTCAAGTTGATCCAGAGACTAAAAAACCGATCCCTCATGGGAAAACCTTATCGGCTTTACAAGCTCAAGAGTTAGAATAAATTACTTTCCACTCGCCCCTTTAGAAACTTATTACTAAAATAAAATCAAGGTTAATTCCTTGATTTTATTTATATTCATCATCTCCTTTCTTTCTTAACAAGCCTTACTGAAATGTTTATTTACATGTTTAGGTTATTTAATCGGCATCTTTTTCTTGTGTTCTGGTGTACTGGTGGTGTATAACACCTGCATTGTTTTATACTTAAATCATTCACATAACTTAATCATAACAACCGCAAGGAAATATCATGACACCTCAGTGGGACAGTGAAAAACCGATATACCTACAGTTATATCAGCAAGTCGTTGCTCGTATTCTGGATGGGTATATCAAAGAAGGCGAAGCATTGCCATCAGTCCGAAAAGTGGCTGCAGAATACCAAGTGAACCCAATTACTATTTCTAAGGCGTATCAAATGTTACAGGACGAACAAGTTGTCGAAAAACAACGAGGCAAAGGTTTATTTGTTAAATCTGGAGCACAAGAGTTAATGCTTGATCGCGAAAGAGAAACATTTTTGGTTCAACAGTGGCCAGAAATATTAAAGCAAATAACTCGATTAAAACTTTCTGCTAAGCAGTTGTTAACAGGAGATACCTTATGAGTGAATTAATTTCTATTACAGGCTTAAATAAGTCGTATGGTCATAAGCATGTTGTATCTGATGTAAATTTAAGTGTTCATAAGGGACAAATTTTAGGTTTAGTTGGCCCAAATGGCGCAGGTAAAACTACGTGTCTTCAATCATTGTTGGGTTTAACTAATTTTGAAGGAGATATTGATGTTCTTGGTCATCATCCGAGAAAAGACCGTGAAAAAATGCTTAACGATGTTGCTTACATTTCAGATGTCGCAATTTTACCTAAGTGGTTAAAAGTCACTCAAGCACTAACTTATATGAATGATATTCATCCTAATTTTGATATAGAAAAAGCGAGAGTTTTTTTAGCAAAAACGAATATCGATATGAATGATAAAGTGAAAGCTTTATCTAAAGGCATGGTAACGCAATTGCATCTATCTTTGGTATTAGCTGTTGATGCTAAGGTACTTGTACTCGATGAGCCAACATTAGGCTTAGATATTTTAACTCGCAGACAGTTTTATACACACTTATTAGAAGATTTTTATACTGAAGACAAATGTATTCTTATCACTACACACCAAATTGAAGAAATAGAGCATATTTTAACAGATGTTGCTTTTATTCAAGAAGGTAAAATAGTGATAGCTGAAAGCACTGAAAATATTCGCGAACGTTTTACATTATTAACTGTAACACAAGACAATTTGGAACAAGCAAAGCAACTGAAGCCACTCTTTTCAAATAGCTTGATGGGTTTAACGACCATGCTTTTTGATAATCAAAAAAGTGAGGACTTACAGGTTTTGGGGAAAATAAGCGTACCGAGTTTAGCTGACATTTTTGTTGGTGTGATGACCAAGGAGATATGTTCATGAATACAAAAATATTAGCAACTTTAATCAAAAAAGAATTATGGGAATTTAGCAATATTCTAAAATGGGTTCCTAGCGTTATCGCTATTTTAGTTATCGTGATGCCATTGATTATCTTTATGCAAAGTAATGTAACGTTTTCTGAAATCTTTCAAGAAATAGCAAGCTTTCCTGAAACATTAACTTCAGCTAATATGGAAATGTTACCGAAGATGTTTTTTGTTATGGCACTTTCTTTATTTGCGCCATTTTTAGCCGTGGCCTTAATCATTCAACTTTATTATTTTACGGTATGTTTGTTTGATGAAAGAAGAGATTTATCTATTATGTTTTGGCGTTCGTTACCTGTTTCTGATGCCACTTCGATTATAGCTAAACTCATTACCGGTGCTTTGGCAATACCAGCCATTTTTTTAGGCGCAGCAACAGCGACTTTATGTTTTATTCTTCTGCTAGCTTTTGTAGCCTGTATTGTTTTGTCTGTTGGTTATGATGTTAGCTTCTGGGTATTTTGGACTAATGCTGGCATAGTGAGTGGAGTATCACTCGTTTGGTTACATATTATTCCCTTTGCAGTTTGGATGTTGCCTTTGTTTTCATGGTTAATGTTAGCGTCTATGTATGCGAAGAAAGCTCCATTTTTATGGGCAATATTACCTGTAGCCGTTCTTTTATTAGTTGAAGGTTTTGTTGTGCATTATTTCCATTTATCAAAACCTTTTATTGGTACTTTATTGCTTGACTACTTTTCGCTTTCATCACAGTTTATCGAATCTGTTCAAGGACAAGAGAACTTCGCTAGAACTGTTCCTCTGCAAGCACTTATTACTAAATTAAATATAGTAAGTGTATTGGTGGGTATTTCATTACTTTATGGAGCGTACTGGTTAAGAAAGAATAAAGCTGAGGTGTAACTTCATCTAAGTATTAATACGCAGTCCCTACAAACAGCACCATTAACATATTCAATGTGTTAATGGTGTTGTTTTATAGGGAAAGAGAATGCGTTTTAGATGTCAAATAAACAGATTTTTTATCATTATTTTGATAGTAGAATAGACGAAATGATCAGTCAGTGTTTTAACTGAAAGTGCTTAGTGATTTTTGAATGTTATAAACGCTACAGTAGAATCTATAGCGTGATAAATAAATTTAGGCGGTAACTTTCTTTACAAATAAATTTTCAACTTGTTGTCTTAAACGGTTTTTAACTTGCTTATTGAGACCAAGTGTAAAAAGTATACTTGAAATTGTGGTTACAATAATAACTGTTTTATATAACTTAATGCCGGTGAACATTATCAAAAGCATTAACAAAAGCGCATAGGTTATACCCATCACAGCAAGGCATAAACATAAGCCTTGTACCTCTTTGTTTTGAAATATCTTCATATTTTAGCCTTTGGTTTATTTCTCTAATTTCAATATAAAACAGCTTATCAAAGTTATGTTAATCACTCTATAGGCAAGTTAATTCCAAATGTTACATTTGGTTTCGAAAGCACTGGAAAAATGATATTGCCTAAGCACTGAAATAGGCAGTTTTCGTTCATTACTATAAAAGAATTTAATGAGTAATGAAGAGTAAAGTGCAGCTATTATTAATGCACATGTTGCCGCAGCTTTAGTTATAATAGTGGCCGTTTCCGTCATTATTATAGAAACGCTACAAATTAAAAGCAGGAATACAATGAAAGTAAATATTTTTATAGAAAAATTAAGTACTTCACCAGAACTGGTGGAATTCACTGAGTTGATGGACGTTATTTCGGCCAACTACCATTATCAACCTTGCACATTTAGCAACGGTGATTTAATCAATGAAGCGGGTTCTAATGAAGGGTCGTGCAAGATTTTTGCTTTTGCTAAATTACATGATCTATCGGAAGCATTAACATTAGCGTGTTTTGGTCAATATTATCGTGAAGATGTATTGTTAAATCCCGAAGGAATAGATCACGGAAATATTAGAAATTTTATTAAGCAGGGGTGGCAGGGCATTAATTTTGAAGGGGAAGTACTTTCATAATAAAGTGTCATCATCTGCTATTAAGTATTTCGCGTAACCTTTTACGCCAAAATATCGAATAGATTTTTTTAGCTTGATCATTTTGGCGATAAGTAACTCGCCAAAATAAATTTTCACGACTTGCTTCTCGCCATTATTGTCGCTTTGGTATTGATGCAGAGGATTTTTTCTTAAATTATCAAACTCTGTTTTCATGATAAGTTTCAAATAAAAAAATCCTCTTCTGAATCAAACAATTTACTTTTGATGAATTAATCGTTCAAGCTCTTGTTTTGATAAATAGTTTTCCATTGTAGAACGGAGTAATTTATACAATAAAATTGAACCGTCAATTTCTTCCTTTCGATTAGTTAAACTCTCAATATTTAAACCTAATGGTAAGTCGTAAGGTAATACGGCGTCGAGTATTTGCTGTAATGTGTTTAAACAAATACGAATAGATTCATAAAGCGGCTTTTCCGCGTTAAGAATACGTAAACTCGTCGCTTCAGGAACACTCACGCCTAACCATTCGATAAACTCAAGCGTTTTTTTACTTCCGCATGGTGAAAACGTTAAGATAATACGTTGTGGTTTTAACCCTTGCTGCTGACATTCAATGGCATAACGCGTCAGCATATCTATCGTAGCTTGAGGGTTATAAATAGCTTGTGAAATAAAGAAGTTACACCCTTGATGATGCTTTTCTATTAATCGTGTATGTTCATTACCTTTATTTGCATGACGTTCGGCAATGGTAATGCCACCAATAAAAAAATCATTCTGATTATCAACTAAGGTTTTATAAGCGCTAGCAAGCGGTAAAGAAATTTTGTTTTTCTGTGAAGGGCTTCCAACAAGTACAACATCACGAATTCCATAGTCTTGCCAAGCTTCATTAGCCCATTGATCAAAATCATCGCTATTTGACTGTACGACACTTTTATATGTGATCACCGGTCGTTGAGATTGATTCTGCAACAAAGATGCATAATAACGTGGATCTACCGTTGATTTAAAAGGAAATGGGCGAGGTACATTAGTACGCGAATCTTCATCTTGAATATCGTAAACAATCAAACCATCGAAATCGATATCACTGACCCGTTCAAGTAGCTTTTCAGCAATATTTTCAACTTGCTCTAAAGGTGTATCACTTTTCGGAGGGCTTGTACCAATAAAATAGACGCCACGTGTATTATCGTTATAACGAGCTCTTAATTCAGATCCTTTATTCACTTTATTTCTATACCGTAATTTTGATAAAACTGATGAGATTATAATACCTTCTTAGTAAACAGAAATCTTTGTGATATTTATATTTTATTGTCGATAAAAAATTAATTTGTATATATTTATAAAAAAATCAAATTATCTGTAATAAAACTAAATTTTATAAGACTAACTTAACTATAAATTAAAATAACGTTTTTCATTCGAGTATAAATTCAGTGTCTATAAGTTAAGTAGAGACTATTAATCTCAAATGAAAATACAAAACTTATCACAGTATCTTTAAATAAATTAATAAAAGAGAATATTATGAAAATGTCTGCAAACCCATTTCAAGCTTGCTTGGATACCTTACTTTCACCCTCCGTGGCCTTTGATACGATTAAAGAAAAAAAGGGCTGGTCATGGTTACCCTTTATAATATTACTTACCTCAACGTTTACTTTATTTTTGTATTACTTCAATGCTGTTGACTTTGCTTGGCTAAAAGAGCAAATGATTAATCAAGCGGCAGCTTCAAAACCAATGACCGATGATGAACTTAAAGTAATGGCTAGCTTCTATGAGAAAGATACGATGCTATGGACTACTGCTATTGGCGGCACTGTAGGTTTTGTTATTATCAATATGCTCACCGCTGTTTATTACAACATAGCGACAAAAGTAACTGCTGGTAGTGAATATAAATTTACTCAGTGGTTTGCATTTACTTGGTGGGCAAGCTTACCTGCAATTGTTTCTGCATTACTCAGTGCACTTGTTATCTTTTTTTCAGCCGATGGTTTGGTATCAATGCAAGATTTACAGCCAACAAGCTTTAACAGTTTATTGTTTTCTGTAGAGGCGAGTAGTGCTTGGTTCGGTTTGCTTGAGGCACTTAATTTATTTACATTCTGGATGATCGCAATTACCGCTATTGGCCTTCGTTCTTGGTTGAATATAAAAAGTAAAAAAGCATTGATCATTGCTGCTGCGCCGCAACTTTTTATCTTCAGTTTTTGGGCTTTATATATCTTGTTTATCGCTTAAAAGAGAATTGATTAATGAAAAAATCACTGATTATAATTACTGTCATTATTGGGTTAGTAAGTCTTGCCTATTTTAAAAAAACGGGTAAATCACAGTCGCTCGAAGTTAAAGTCCAGCAGATTGAAGCTGAAAATATTAAACGTTCAATTTTGGCATCAGGGACTTTAGTTTATAAAGAACAGGTTCAATTACGATCCGAAGTAATAGGTCAAGTCAGTGAAATGTTGATAGAAGAAGGTGAAGAGGTTACTAAGGGGCAGGTCTTAATGCGTCTTGAACCTCGTACATTCCGCGCTGATGTAGAGCAACAAGCCGCTTTTGTTCGTATTCAGAAAATAGCTATTGAACGTCAACAAAAAAAGATTGAGAACTTAAAATCTCAATGGCAACGTAAGCATGATTTATATGAAAGAAAAATTCTTGATCGTGACGCTTATGAGCTCATTGATAATCAATACGCGTTAGCAAAAATTGACTTACGCTCTCGCCAAGAATCATTACTTCAAGCTGAGGCAACACTTGATAAAGCACAAGAACGTTTAGATAAAACTGTTTTTCGCTCACCTATTAATGGTATAGCGACTTCTGTAGATATTAAACAAGGTGAAACAGCTATTAGTGGAACGACTAATATCTCAGGATCTAATTTGATTACATTAGCCGACCCATCATCGATTCTTATTGAAGTACAAGTAGATGAAGCTGACATTGCTAATATTCTTGTTGGCCAACAAGCCGATATATTTGCAGTAGCATTTCCGGATAACGCGCTAAAAGGTGAGGTACAAAGTATTGCGACTACCGCTAAACGCGCACAAGGTCGACAAGGCTTAAGCTTTAAAGTGAAAATTTTATTATCTGACTCAAATACAATTGCAGTTAGGCCAGGCATGAGTTGCCGAGCGGAAATATACACACAGAGCAAGAATAAAACGATAGCAGTTCCTAGTGAATCGGTGATTTTTGCTAAACAAGAAAAGCAAAAAGAGGACGATGAGGAGTCAACTGAAGATAATTTCGACCACGTTTTTGTGCTCATTGACGGTAAAGCCGTTAAACGTAGTGTTGAATTAGGAATTTCTAATGATCGGTTACAAGAAATAACTTCAGGTATAAAAATTGGCGATAAAGTCATCACTGGGCCAGCAAGAGCATTAGGTAAATTAAAAGATGCTCAGTCAGTGAAAGTGATCGATAAAGAGGCATAAATGATGTCTAAAGAAGTTATTGAAAAAAAGGCAACTAAAGCAATCATCGAGTTAAGTAAAATTGCCAAGCTTTATAAAATGGGTAATCAAGAATTTTATGCACTTAATGATTTTGATCTCGGTATTCAACTTAACGATTATCTTGCCATTACTGGGCAATCGGGATCGGGCAAATCGACGTTAATGAATATTCTTGGCTGCTTGGATTATCCAACAGATGGCGAATATAAGCTAAAAAGCAAAGATGTGTCAAAACTCGATGAAACTGCTCTCGCTGGGATAAGAAATTTAGAAATTGGTTTCATTTTTCAAAGCTTTAATTTATTACCGCGAGCGAGTGCCTTACAAAATGTTATGCAACCATTAATTTATCGGGGGATGCCTTTAAAAGAACGAAAGATAAAAGCTGAGTTAGCCCTTACTCGCGTTGGTTTAAAAGAGCGTGTTGATCATTTGCCAAATCAGTTGTCTGGTGGGCAACGTCAACGAGTCGCAATTGCTCGTGCATTAGTCACTGAACCAGCAATACTATTGGCTGATGAACCTACAGGTAACTTAGATTCAGCCACAACAATGGAAATAATGGCGCTATTTGATGAGCTGCATCAAGATGGTCAAACACTCATTATTGTTACACATGAACAAGAAATTGCTGATCGTTGCCAAAGAGTTATTCGTTTAAGTGATGGGCGTTTAGTGTCTGATTCTACAAACCCTGATATAGAACTTAAATATAAACAACAACTGCAAAAGGATGCTAAACATGTCTAGCCTTTTATTTAAAGTCGTTGAAAGCACGCGTTCAGCAGCACACTCAGTTCGAGCTCATGGTTTTAGAAGTTTCTTAACAACATTAGGTATTATTATTGGCGTTGCATCTGTAATTGCCGTTGTTTCAGTTGTACAGGGCTTAGGAAGCAGTATAACTTCACAATTTGACGATATGGGCACTAATGTTGTAAATATTAATGCTTTCACGCCTCTCAAAGAAAGGTTACAAGGAAAAATTGCTAAATTAAGTTATCGAGATTACCTTGAAATTAAACATAAAGTTTCAGGAATTAGCCATATTACCCCAACTGTAGCTGCTACAGGTCCAAATGGTGTCGTGCAATATAAAGGTGAATCAACAGCAACAAGAGTCGTTGGCACTGGGTCAAGTTATCAAGCTCTGTATGGTATATTTCCTGAGTCTGGTCGTTTTTTTAATATTAATGATGATAAGTCCCGACGTCGTGTTGCGGTGTTAGGAGACTCTATTATCGATAAACTTGAAATTAAAGGCTCTCCTGTTGGCCAGTATATTATGATCGGTGGAGAATGGTTTAAAGTCATTGGTGTTTTGGAGAAGCGAGGTAAACTCTTTGGTTTTGACCAAGATGACTTTATTCTTCTGCCATATACGACGACCAGAGCATTATTGGGCGGTGCTGAAGAACCAGATCTTAGTATTTCTTTGCAAGTAGATGATGCTAACCAACTCGATGGCATTAAACAGCATATTAAAAACCTACTGCGAAGAAATCATAATTTATCAAAAGAAACGGGTGATGACTTTAAAATTAGTACAGCAGAACAAATGCTTGAAACAGTAAATAACATTACATCAAGTACCACTATGGTACTAAGTGGTGTCGTTGGTATTTCATTACTTGTTGGAGGCATTGGCATTATGAATATTATGCTCGTTTCTGTAACTGAACGTACGCGTGAAATAGGTATTCAAAAAGCATTAGGCGCGACACGTGTTGATATACTTTTGCAATTTTTGATTGAAGCTGTCTTTTTGTGCTTACTTGGCGGTTTAATTGGTTTGGCATTAGGTTATGGGGTTGGGGCTTTAGTGAGTAATCTTATTGACTTACCTTCTGCTGAAGTACCTATGTGGGCTGTAGTCTTATCGTTTGGATTCAGTGCTGGTGTTGGTTTATTATTTGGTATTATACCTGCGGCCAAAGCTGCTAATTTAGACCCCATTGACGCGCTACGTTATGAATAAATAGAAATTTATTACTATAATCTTGTCATCAAAGTGCTTTATACATTATCTATATTTTCAAATGGTTTGAACAAAAAAAGCCCAGTTATTCACTGGGCAAAAATATAAGGGAGAAACATATCAGTTGAAACGTTTAGCTTTCTGCTTCTCCTAATGGTTTATTAGTTACAATAGGTGCTTTGGTTTGTAATAAGCTTTTTCCATTTATCGCTATTTTTCTTGATTTTAGGGCTTCTGGTATTTCTCTTTCTAAATCAATATGAAGCAAGCCATGCTCCATAAAAGCGCCAATAACTTTGACATGGTCGCCGAGTTGAAACTTTCGTTCGAAGTTACGTTCTGCTAGACCTTGGTGTAAAAATTTTCGTTGAGCTCCCGTACTATTAGCTGCTTTAGTACCGGTTACAACTAAGGTGTTTTGTTTAGATTCTATCTCGAGATCTTCATCGGCGAAACCAGCAATAGCCATGGTAATTCTATATTGGTCTTCAGCGAGTAATTCAATATTGTAAGGGGGATAAGACGATTGTTTATCTGTTCGAGAAGCTTTTTCAATTAAACCCGCTAAATGGTCGAAACCAATAAATGAACGGTAAAGTGGGCTGAAATCTGTTTGTGTACGCATAATTCATATCCTATTTGTTATACCCATAATTAAAATATTAGGGTATTAGCAATATGTGATTTCCTTGGAATGTTTCTTTGCTTGATATAACCAACGTATAAGTCGCGAAATAGTCAGGCTAAAAATATAATTCTAAGGATTTTAATGTGCCTTTCAATATTGAACAGGCGGTTAATGTAGCCCCGTTTAGCTTGTGGCGACTACACTATTAAAGATGGGATTGATGTTGTACTTTTCAAGTTAAAGATGAAGTTAAAATTCATCTAATGGCTAAGATGTTGAAAAACAAGTGTTTTATTTTTACTGTTTTTCTTCAGTTGTTTCTTCAGTTAATACTTCTACTGGACTTAATGCTTTCATTGTAGAAAGCGCCAACTCATAATCAGGATGCTTCGAAATGTCAGCAACAATCTCTTTGTAAGCTACCTTTCCCGATGAATCGATAATAAATATTGCTCGCGTTAATAACCCCATATCTTTAATAAGCAAGCCATAGTTCATACCAAAATTACGCCAAACTGAGTCAGATAAAACGACTAATTTATCGATATTTTCGGTTTTACAAAAACGCTTCTGTGCAAAGGGCAAGTCATTACTAATCGTTAACATAACTATATCTTGCGGCAAATTAGCTATCTCTTCATTAAAACGTTTCGTTTGCACTGAACACACGCCAGTATCTAAGCTTGGCACAACTGAAATAAGTATATTTTTCCCTGAGAATTCGGCGAGTGTTACAGGAGAGAAGCTTCCATTGACCACTTTAAAATCAGGTGCTTTTTGACCAACATCAACTTGAGAGCCTAATAGTGTTATAAACTTGTTGTTTGCCTTAACTAAATTGGTTGTTTGCTGTAAATTATCGTTATGAAATGAATTTGCTGATACTTTAAAAATAGTGAAACTATTTAAAGTTATTAAAAGTGAAAAAGTAAATAATAAATTTGAAAATTTCATATTGTTAAAGTGTTCTATAGTTATTGATGTACAGATGTTAACTTTGACAATAAAAAATAGCCATTATTTAGTGCATTATTTCAAATATTATCTATTGTTATTTATAGATAAACAGTAAAATATCGAAATATCATCGTTTCAACTATTATCTTTGAATTAGGAATAATGAAAATATGTCAATACCCCTTTTAATTTGTGATGACTCGAACATGGCGCGAAAGCAAGTCGCACGTTCATTGCCTGATGGCTGGGATGTAGACATTACTTTTGCTACCAATGGTAAAGAGGGCATTGAAGCTATTAAAGCTGGCAAAGGAGATGTCCTTCTTCTTGATTTGAATATGCCAGTAATGGATGGTTACCAAGTACTTGAAACCATTGTTAAAGAAGACTTAAATGCCATGGTGATTGTTATTTCTGGTGATATACAGCCAGAAGCTCATCAAAGGGTAACCAGTCTAGGTGCATTAGACTTTATTCAAAAACCCGTTAATAAAGCAAAATTAACCGAAATATTATCTGCTTACGGTATTTTTACTCAAAATGATGGTGGTGAAGAAGAATCGTTACCCATTGTGATTGAAAAACCTCCTAAGGTAGAGGAACCTGCTGCGCATATTGAGCTTGCACCACTTACTCAAGCAGCAGCAACAGTTAGCGTTAATAAAGCAATACCAGAAGAAGATTTTTTCTTAGATCCTGAGTTGAGGGATTGTTACCAAGAAATAGCCAACGTTGCTATGGGGCAAGCTGGAGATTTATTAGCACGTTTACTTGATGTATTTGTTGTTCTTCCTATTCCTAACGTTAACTTAATTGAAGTGAGCGAATTGAGTATGGCGCTATCTGATGTTGAAGAACAAGAAAGTACCTCAGGTATTTGCCAAGGCTTTATTGGCGCAGGTATTTCAGGTGAAGCCTTACTTATTTTAAATGATTCAAGTTTTAAAGATGTCGCTTCATTAATGAACTACAAATATGAAGTTGATGAAAGTACTGAGTTAGAGCTGTTAATGGATTTAGCGAACGTGCTCATTGGTGCCTGTTTAAATGGTGTTTCTGCTCAACTTGATATGCCTTTCAGTCAAGGTCATCCTGTTGTTTTGGGGCAACATAAAAAAATATCTGAATTAATAGCGACAAACTCTAAAAAATGGAAACGAACATTAGCTATCGAAATTAGTTATAGCATTGAAGACTATCAAATAAAGTGTGATTTACTCTTACTTTTTACTGAAGAGTCTATGCGAACACTCAATAATAAAATCTCTTACTTACTGGATTAACTATGTCATTAGAAACATCACAGATAAATGAATTACATTGGTTAATGGAAATGCTACACACCATCGATGTGGGTCTGGTCGTACTAGATAAGGATTATAAGATTCAAATATGGAATGGCTTTATGGAAAATCACAGTGGTTTATTACCACGTGAAGTAAAGGACAAAGTACTATTCCCTTTATTTGATGAAATTCCAGAAGATTGGTTTAAACGCAAAGCAGAATCAGTGTTTTTATTAAAAAATAAAGCTTTTACAATTTGGGAGCAACGTCCCTATTTATTTAAATTTCAAAATTACCGTCCGATAACTGGCGCGGCCGATTATATGTACCAAAATACAACCTTTATTCCTTTGATGTCAGCAACAGGTATTGTCACACACCTTTGCTTAATTGTTTACGATGTTACTGATAATGCTTCTCATAAAAAAGATTTAGAGCAAGCCAATAAAGAGTTAGCTATTTTGAGTCAAACAGATGGATTGACTAAATTATTTAATCGAACACATTGGGAACATTGTTTACAAGCAGAATTTAAGCGCTGGATACGTAGTCAAAATCCTAGCTGCCTAGTTATGATTGACATTGATAAGTTTAAAGATGTTAACGACACATATGGACATGTTGTTGGCGATGAAGTTATTCGTCATATTTCAGGGCTTATTCGCCATCATGTTCGTGAAACAGATGTTTCTGGGCGGTATGGTGGAGAAGAGTTTGTTATATTATTAGCTGATACTCCAGCCGAAAGCGGTAAAGTATTTGCTGAACGCTTGAGAATAGAAATTGAAAAATCAGTCGTTAAATATAATGATATTGATCTGAAATATACAGTCAGTATGGGTATTGCTGAAATAGACAACAGCATTGAAACTTATGAGGCTTGGATAGCATGTGCTGACTCAGCCATGTACCTTTCAAAAGATGCAGGTCGAAACAAAGTTACGATGCACAAGAAGTAATAGTTTATTCGCTATAAGTAACGTACAAAAAAGCCCTAATTATATTAGGGCTTTTTTATGTCATAGCTTATTAAAAACGCTGATTATAGTTGGTATACCTTTTTACCATTAACCCATGTAGCTAATACTTTATTTTTCCAGATGTCTTCTTGGTTTTCGGTAAAGTAATTATTCTCTAATAAGATGAAATCTGCTTTTTTACCCTTTTCCAAGCTCCCTAATATATTTTCTTGGTGCCCTGAATATGCGGCATCTATGGTAAAGCTTCGCAAGGCTTCGAGTCGAGTCATACTTTCTTCAGCGTACCAACCATTTTTAGGTTGATTTTGATGATCTTGACGTGTTACTGATGAGTGTAAGCCAAAAAACGGATTAGGAGATTCTACAGGGAAATCTGAGCCTGCAGCAATAACGGCTTGAGCGTCAATTAGCTTGCGCCACGCATAAGCACCTAAAATACGTTTTTTACCAATACGGTCAACTGCCATGTTTTTATCACTAGTGGCATGAGTCGCTTGCATCGAAGCGATGACATTAAGTTCAGCAAAGCGAGGGATATCGCTTAACTGTAGTATTTGCGCATGTTCAATACGATGGCGAAGTGCACGACTATTTGTAGTTTTTATAAGTGCTTGATAAGAATCTAGAACTACTTTGTTAGCATTATCACCAATGGCATGGGTATTTACTTGAAATCCAGCATTCATCGCCGTTTTCATATACAAATTTAAGCTTTCTTTGTCATGTAGCAAAAGTCCTTTATGGCCAGCGTGATCAGAATATCCATCAATGAGTGAAGCGCCACGACTACCTAAAGCTCCATCGGCTTGAATTTTTACACTGTTGAAGTTCAGCATGTCATTTTTACTGGTAAATGGCCCCTTTTTTATCGTGGATTGCCAGTTACTTGAAGGTAGGTACAACATGGCATTTACCCGAATAGGCAATAAATTTTCATCATTGAGCTCTTTGAATACCTGTAAGTTGTCAGTAAAAATTCCTGCGTCATGAACACTGGTTAAACCATAAGATGCGAGTTTATGCAGTGCTTTTTGTAATACATTTTTTTGTTCTTTTTGAGTAAGCGGAGCAATACTTTTGATGATCAAGTCCATAGCATTATCAATAAAAACACCAGTTGGTTGATTATTTTCATCTCTAATTATTTCGCCACCGGCAGGACTTTTAGTTTTTGATGTAATGCCTGCAAGCTCCATCGCTTTTGTGTTTGCCCAGCCAGCATGGCCGTCAACTCTGTCTAACCAAACAGGAGTATTGGGAAAAAATTCATCTAGAGATGCTGCCGTAGGAAATTTTTTATTTAACCATTGAACTTGGTTCCAGCCACGGCCTTGTATCCATGTAATATTAGGATTCTGCTTTGCATAGTTAACGGCCAGTTTAACGGCTGAATTTTCAGAAACTGTACCTCCTACATTTGCTTGCATCAAACTTAAACCGTAACTTAAAATATGTCCATGAGCATCAATTAAACCAGGCATCAAGGTTTTTCCATGGCCATCGATAAAGGTCATTTTTTCTGATGTAGGCAACGTATCATCTTTTGAAAATAATTTATCAATCTTGTCATCAGTAAATTGTATTGCATTAAATTGCTTTAATTTACTTCCTTCAAGAGTGTAACCCTGTACGTTTTTAATTAAAGTTGTTTGAGCAATTGCCATTTGAGTAACAAGGCTAAAGCTCAGTAATACGGCGCTAAATAGTTTGGATGACTTTTTCATATTATAATTATTTTAAGGAAATCAGTGTTTCACTTTATCATGTCTTTTTTTAATAATACTAATTATTAACAATAAAAAAGGGCACTAAAATAGTGCCCTTTTAAAATCCAACAAAGTGATCTTTCAGTAGAACTTAATTTTAACTAAATTGTTCTTGTTGCTGTTGCTGGAGGAATGAGTGCTGCTTTTCTTGCTGGGTATAATACCGCCAGCTGACCAACTAGAAATAAGGTCACAACACCAAATAAAACTAATTTAAAACTAATAGGTGTTAAGTTAAAAGTCGATACAAGCCACATATTCAAACCAACAGCAGCTAATGAACCAATGATTACACCAACGGCAGATATTATAAAATTCTCCACCATAAAGTAGCGCATAATCTGCCAACGGTTTGCTCCTAAAGCACGTCTTGTTCCTATTTGTTTAGTTCTACGGTTAATACTAAAAATGGCTAAACCAACAATACCAAAGCTTGTGATCAGTGTGAGTGTTGTTACAACAGTGGTTAATATTTTATTCGTCGCGTTATGCTGGCGATAACTGCGTTTTCGAGTATCTTCAATTGTGGTAACTCTACGAATTATTCGGCCTTTGTTTCTTTCAGCTAACTCCTTCTCTATGATTGGCATCATCTGATCGCGTTTTCCAGCTTCCGTGCGAATCAAATAATAACTACTTGACGATTCCATTTGAAAAGGAACTAACATACTTCGTTCAACACCATCCCAACCATTCCAGGGAGCTTGCAATGCTTCAACTATGCCTATTATTTGCATGGGTTGAGATTGTGAAATATAAAAGGTTTTTCCAATTGCCGATTGCCAATCATCTGGAAAAAGTTGTGAAGCAAATGCTTTTGTTATTATGGTTTTAGGTGGCCATTTTGATTGACCCTCGCCACGCCATTGAATGTCTTCTTGGGAAAAGTTCTCTCCTGCAATAAGCGTTAAGCCCATTGTGTTAATTCCATGTTCATCAACCATGTAGAGTGCACTTCCTATCGCATCCTTATCCTCCCCTGGTTCGAGCTGTAATGACATAGACCAACCACCACCACTAAGAGGTATAGCATTGATTTGTATTGCATCTACAATGCCAGGTGTTTTTCTTATCTTATTCAAGTCTGTCTGTAGTTCTGCTTGAAAATTGTGATCTTGAGCGAATACGGTATTGGTTAAATAAAAAGTATTATTCTCGTCAATACCGCTTGGTCGTTTCATTTGTTGTTGCCTATCTTGGATCATAAATATAGCATTTACCATAATCGCCATGGTTAAGGCTATTTGAAATGCGATAAGTAAGGCACCCATTTTATTGCGCATTAAGGCGCGAAATATCAATCCTATTTCTAACATGACAGTTCCTTATTATTGGCTTTTCAGTTGTTGAGCGGGCTGAATATTACAAGCTCGCCAAGTGGGATATATGCCTGAGAGGATTGATGAAACTAAAGCAATAATCAGTGCTAAAATCATCATTGTTCCATCGAGTGTGGCAAGTCCTTGCATGTATTCACCATAAAGGCTCTCAACGCCCATCAGGCCTAAAAATGCTAACCCTAATCCTAATATTCCACCCGCTATACCTATACAAGCTGATTCGATAATATATTGACTGAATAGTGTAGCTCTACTTGCACCAAGAGCTTGGCGTAAACCAATTTCAGGCGCTTTACCTAAGAACTTGGCTAGGAGTAAGCCAACGGTATTTAACAAACAAACGATTAAAAACATTACAGACATTGCCATCATCATTTTAGCGTCATCAGCGACAACTTCTTGATTTTCAAGCCACTCCATAACATTACTTAATCTATTGTCCATCGGGCGTAAAAAACGGCCGTAAGCTTTTTGCTCTTCAACATACGCATTTAAAAAAGTTTGGTAATCTTGTTTATCTTGCTCGGTTTTTAATTCAACCCAAAATTGTGTCCAAATACATTCCGATGCTAAATAAGCGGCAAACCCATCTCCAAAAGGCTTCCAACAACTATTATTACCTGAACGACTAATCTTTTGTTCGGCTATCATGCTAAAAGGCACAAAGATATCTTCAGAGTCATTAAAGGCGCCCGTGGTAATATCATAAAAGCGCGGTTTTGGCTGCCATTTGTCGATAACACCAACAATTTTAAAAAAATTGCCATCTAATTTTATTGTTTGTCCTACGGAGTTTTTACCCCCAAAAAGTTTATCGTTTGTCTCTTTGTTTAGCACAATAACTTGTTCTTTATTAACATCTGCCTCGTGTGTCCAACCACTGCCGTAAATAAAAGGAACATCAAACATAATGAAAAAATCTGCAGAGTTAGCGCGTCCATTTACAGTCATTGGCAATAATTCAGGATCATTGGGTTCGATTACAGCACTTGCTTGTGCCTGTGCGTTTTGACGAAACGCTTTTTGTGCGTTCATCAAGTTTGTGGTATCGATGTAGGTAAGTTGATCTGGTGGATTTAAACCTTCATCAAAAGGATCGTTAACATCCCAACTATCGAGTTGTACATAAAACAACTGCTTACTCTTATGAGGAATGGGATCAGCAGACATTAAATAATTTACCGTGATAGTCGTCATTGCAGCACCAATACCCAAGCCAATAGCAGAAACCATCAAAAGGCTTAAGCCCCAATGTCGCAAAATACTGATCCACGCAATTTTTAAATAATAATTAAACATGATAAAGCCCGTTCTAATAATTAAGCGATAGCTCTATGGCTAATAAGGTCTAATTCACTGACACGGCCATCTTTTACTTGTACTTGGCGTCTCGCTCTTTTAGCTAATGTGGCATCATGAGTGACCATGATAATAGTGGTGCCTTGTTGATTAATTTCCTCTAATAAACTCATCACACCTTGCGCCATTTCTGAATCTAAATTACCGGTAGGTTCATCGGCTAAAAGAAAGCGCGGATCAGTGGCTAGAGCTCTAGCAATCGCCACTCGTTGTTGTTGCCCTCCTGATAATTGACTAGGTAAATGTTTCAAACGTGAAGCTAAACCAACACGATCTAAGCTCTCTAAGATTCTGCGTTTACGTTCTTTCGAATTGAAACCTCGGTAACGTAAGGGAACATCAACATTGTCAAAAAGATTCAAATCAGGAATTAAATTAAAACCTTGAAAGATGAAGCCTATTTTTTCATTGCGCATTCTTGAACGGCCTTTATCATTTAATTGACCAACATCTTCTCCATCAAGTAAAAAATCACCATTTGTATAAGTTTCAAGTAGTCCGGCAATGTTTAAAAAAGTTGTTTTACCTGAGCCAGAAGGACCCGTTACACTGAGAAAGTCTCCTTCATTTACGATTAAGTTGAAATCTCGTAGTGCATGGGTTTGAATATCAGCGATTTGAAATATTTTATTAACATTTTTCATAACAAGCATAATTAGGATCCTTTCTTTGTTAAATATTTATTATTTGGTTTTTTTAAATGTATGATTAGTTTTGGCTGAGTAATATCTTCTCAGCAGAATTGAAACTGTCGGTTCCAGAGATGATGATTTGATCGCCTTCAGATAAACCATTAAGTACTTCAACATGACTTAAACTTCTAGCGCCTGTCGTAATGGCTATTTTTTCGGCAAGGCCATCCTTTATTAAATAGGCATATCGTCCACCACTGCTTTCTAGGAACTGGCCACGTTTTACTTGGAGAATATCTGATTTTTGTTCAAGAATTATTTGGGTATTTAGCCGTTGGTTTTGGCGAAGTTTTCTTGGCATATCGGTTAAGAAGCGCACCCGTCCAGTAACCTGATTATTCAGTATTTCGGGGGAAATTGTTATTAGACGGGCACTAAAACTTTCTTGTTCAAACTTAATACTAACGTCCATACCTAAAGCTAAGTCGTCGGCATAGCTCTCGGGTATATCAATTTCAACCTCGAACTGGCTTAGATCAACGACTGTTAAGATAGCTTGGTTCTTGCTTAAGAACGTTTTATTTTGAATATTCAGATTACCAACAATGCCATTGACGGGTGATATAATGGTTAATCCGTCAACTTGACGTTGAAGTTCTGACAACATTAACTTTTGGCGACGTAAATCTAATAGAAGCGACTTACTGTCAAAGTCTAAACTTTCAATGTTAAGCGTGGCATCTTGTTCTGCATGGCTATGTAATAGGCTGGCATTCTCAAGTTCGTCTTGTGATTTTTCAAAGTCTATTTGGCTGATTGCATTTTTTTTATAACCTTGATCTGCTCTTCTTTTTTCTCGTTTTGCTGCTGTTAATTTTACATTAGCCAGATCTACAGATTTTTGATCAATTAACCGTTGTTTTTTGGCGAGTATTTTTTGCCGTTCAAAGCTTGATTGTAAGCTTTCAAGAATTGCCTGTTGTTGAAAAAGTTGGCTGGTGAGCTCAGGACTGTCAACCATAGCTAAGGTTTGTCCTGCCTTAACTTCATGGCCTGCTTCAATGGATAAAGTGATTGTGCCATCAGCAGGGCTGTAAACTGTTGGACTAACTGCTGCAACAACACGCCCTAAAACTGAAATGTCGCGAGTGAAATCGCCTCTTGTAATCGTGGCAATTCTTATACGGTCAATGGATACCGATTTTTCTGCTTGGCTCCACCTTTTAGCTGACGGCGCCACTTGCCAGATTAAAACAGCTGCTAGCAGAGCTCCAATAGCGATAAATGTAAAACGTTTTGATTTATGAGTGGTTGTAATAACCTGTATATCTTGTGCACTTGTGCACTTGTGTCTTTTATTTTCATGATTTCCCCCGAATATCTCAAAGTAAGTCGTGAGAACAGGGGAAAAGGTTTATAAATTTTGAAAATAAATTTACGTTATTAAGATTTGTTTGATTTTATGACGTGCTATTAGTACGAAACAACCGCTGAACAATGCAGAATATGACTAAAAATAAAAAGGGAAATAGCCAGTGTATTAATTGCCAATATTGACTGTAGAACGTTTTTCCTTCCACCAAGGTAATTTCAGCTTTCAGAACAGCTTCTGTGAATTGTGGCAGTATTGCTTGAATCTTTCCTTGATGATCAACAATGGCCGTTACCCCATTATTTGTTGCGCGAAGTAATGGTCGACCAAATTCTAATGCACGCATCCTAGCAATTTCTAAGTGTTGATGAGGGCCATGAGAGTCTCCAAACCATGAATCATTACTCACCGTGAGTAGTATGTCGGTATCATCTGTAAAGTTAGCCGCGAGTTGCTCAGGGAACGCTATTTCAAAACAAATTAGCGGTAAGATATGGCGACCATTTGCGAGAAGATTTGGCTGAACATAGTTGCCTCGAGTAAATGAGGAATAGGGCAGGTTAAATATTGGCGCTATATTTCTCAGTAATTCTCCAAAAGGTACAAATTCTCCTATTGGGAGTAAATGATTTTTATAATAACGATTGCTGTGATCATAACGGTAATGGCCAACATCATCAGCGCTTTCCTTTTTCCCTAAAACTACTAATGAATTGAAATATGCTTTTGAATCGAATTTATAATTTAATATCCCGGTAATAATGGCACTGTTATTTAATGCGGCAGACTTATCAGCCATCACGAGGAAGTCTTGTGCAGTTGGTTCTTGTGCTGTTATAGCTGATTCTGGCCAAATAATAATATCTGCATCATAGTTTTCTCTTGCGTGGTCAAGATACATTAGCATTGTTGGCCATTCTTTTTCTGGCTCAAACTTCATTGATTGTTCTACATTTCCTTGAACTAATGCTGTTTTTACTGTGTTCTGTGTGGGATTAACCCAAGTGACGGTGGTTAATAAGTAACTACCTATGGCAATGATAGAGAGTAATAAGAAATGAGATTTACGGTAAAACCCTTTAACGGTATTGATCAGTGCAATGCTAATAACTATTAACAATGCACTAATGCCAACTTCACCAATTAGTGGAGCGAAACTAGATAATGGGCCATCAATTTGGCTGTAACCGATAGACAACCAAGGAAACCCTGTTAACACGTTAGTACGAAAATACTCACTAATCATCCAAAATGGAGGAAGTAACCATAATGAAAATTTCCTATTTGGTGAAAATCTACTGGATAGATAACAAGCCAATGCTGGGTAAAGTGCCAAATAACAGCAAAGTAGTAACATCAGCAATAATGAAAAAACGAGTGGCAAACCACCGAATTGATCAATACTGACATGTACCCAACTAATTCCACTTGCAAACCAGCCTAATGCAAAAATAAACCCTTGTTTAGTCGCCGTTCTTACATCCGTGCCATTAATAGAATTAAAGAATAGTGGGAGAACTATAAGCATGACCCACCATTGAGAAAAAGGCGCATAGGCAAGTACTAAACTTAGCCCATAAAAAAAGCTAAGTAAGTTCTGCTTATTAAGTAAGTTAGCGCGTAGGCGCTTTATTAGGTTAATACCTAGTGTTTTGATGACCATCAAAGTTAATCGACAATTTTTCCAGTGA
>CAJWBY010000049.1 GCA_913020705.1 uncultured Colwellia sp. | reverse complement strand
ACTATTGGTGTTGATATTTCAAATAAAATGCTTGTTTTCGCCCAAGAAAACCGGAGTAAGGAAATAAATTGGTTAGAAGCAGATGCATACCATTTACCTTTTCAAGATAATACCATTGACGTTATATATTCTAACTTGGTAATACAATGGTGTGATCATTTAGATATTCTTGTAAAAGAAATTATGCGGGTTTTAAAACCAGGTGGTTTATTTATATTTTCAACATTACTTGATGGCACTTTACATGAATTAAAGTCTTCGTGGGCGCAAGTAGATGATGAAAAACATGTTATTGACTTTAAAACAGCGCAGGATATAGAAACTGTTTTCGATAATAGTACATGTAAATTGCTTGAACATAAAAGCCAAGATTTAGTTTTAGAGTACCAAAACGTTATTCATTTAGCGAGAGAGCTAAAAGGGCTGGGCGCAAATCACGTACCTAAGGAAAAAGGAAAAGGTTTAGCTGGAAAAGATAAATGGAATAAAATGACCAATAGCTATCAAGACTTTCAGGAACCAAGTGGTATTTACCCAGCTACTTACAATGTTTATTCTGGAATTGTGGTAAAGCTCAATGATTAAAATTTTTATTACAGCAACAGATACTGATGCGGGTAAAACTTATGTAGCTCAATTGATTACGGCAGCTTTGGTTAAAGAAAACTATAACGTAGCTGTATTCAAACCCATTTCTGCTGGGTGCGAACTTATACATACCGCTAACGGTATAACCCTTATTAATGAAGATGCACAATTACTACAACAGCAGGCAAACTGCGGTCAAAGTATTAATGAAATCAATCCAATTGCATTTGAACCTCCGATTGCTCCACATATTGCTGCTAATTTAGTTGATGTTAAAATTAACCTCCGCGATATCACCGTTGGATTTGAAAATGTTCTTGCTAAAGACAGCGATATTGTAATTACAGAAGGTGCAGGTGGTTGGCGACTTCCATTAGGTGAAGGTAAGTTTTTATCTGAGTTTGTTCAGCAGACTAAACAAAAAGTTATTTTAGTGGTTAATATGAAACTAGGGTGCTTGAATCATGCTTTACTTACCTATGAAACAATTTTAGCTGACGGACTTGAATGTATTGGTTGGATCGCAAATTGCGCTGAGCCAATGAATTACTTAGATGAGAATATAGCAGAGCTTCGCTCACTTATTGACTCTCCACTCATTGCACAACTTGGTTTTGAAGAAGATATAAATAAAGCAGCATCAGCACTAGATTTATCTTCTATTACTAAACTGCTTTAAAGGTATATTGTTATATTTAACAAGACAAGAATGTATTGCGGTGAACATATGTTTCTTCACCGCAGGTGTTACATTCAAATATTTGCTGTCATTTTATAATAGATGACTAATATTTTCATTAACGGCAATAGTACATTTACTCCCACCTTCGAATAAAAACCCATCTGGCTTTTCAATTTTGCTATAAGCAATTAGCGATAGCTTTCCATCTTCTAACTTTAAAGCGCTTCCTTCGACAATACCCACAATAGGCATTTCAGGCTTAATTACCATGAATTCGGCTAAACGTTGTTCTCTTGTTTCACCGTTATGTCCCGGTGGATTAAATTCAGTGTAATGTGGGTTAAGCTGAAAAGGCACTAAGTTTAGCGCTTTAAAACTTTTAGGTTCAATAATTGGCATATCGTTGGTAGTGCAAATACTCGTACCTGCTACATTAGAACCCGCACTCCAGCCTATATAGGGTATACCTAAGTCTACTTTTTCGTTGATTGCCGAGAGTAGATTGTTTTCATACAGTTGGTGTAATAAGTGAAAAGTATTACCACCACCAATAATTATTGCTTTCGCGTTATTGATAGCGGTAAGCGCATTATCAAATTTGTGAATTCCTGTAACATTAATATTTAATGATGCTAATGCACTTTGTACTTTATCTGTATAGTCGTCATAACTTACCGTAACGCCTGCGTAAGGAATAAATAGAACATCTTGAATTCCGTTTAAATGATCTTCGATCATTGTTTTTGCATGTTCTAAATAGGGAGTTTGTCCTGCGCGGGAACTACTTATCAGTAATAATTTTTTGCTCGTCATTTTATATCTCTTATTTTTTATTCATTTTAAAAATTTAAATAATATTAATCTTAAAAATACTTATTGATTTAATTCACTCATACAAGCGCTTGCAATAAATCCTGACCGTGTTTTATATGCTGAAGATTTACTCACCCGATCATCAATTTGTTTTATTAATAATTCGGGTAGTGTGACATTAATTTTATGACTCTTGCCTAGATAAGGCGTTATGTCGATATCAATAACTCCCCAAATAACACTTGGATAATTATCTAAGTGATGTTCAATAGTTGTAGCGGGAGGAATTGCTTCTCCGTACTCAGCTAGTATAGAAAGATGCGTGGCTATACTGTCATAGATTTTACTTAAAGAAACATCAACGTTCTCTCCGTTGCATTCACAACCAGGTAAATCAGGAACACTTACTTTGTAGTTCTCGACCCCCATTATTTTCTTTAACGCGATAGGGTATTTCATTTCAACCTCTTTCAAATTCATTGTAATAATTGTAACTCTGGCAACCCTGAAAGTCAATCTACACTTAACTCCGATAACTCCGTGCAATTATAGGCGCTAACTCCAGTAACCCTTGGCAAGTAGGTTGCCGTAACCCTAGCAACCCCTTGTTGACTTGGTGTGAGTATTCACTGTTTATAGTATGCTTTCATAATGGTGCTTCTTTTCTAATGCAAAGTAAGGCTTTAACTTATTAAGTTACTTAGTTTTATTTTGTATTTAAGGGGTTGCTAGAGTTGTTTGTTTGATTGATATTTGAAATTGGCAGACGACTAATAATAATTTTTATCTTTATAAATTAGTTTAAGAGCAGATGTAAAACAAAATATAGAACAAAAGAAGTGACGATAGTTAACGTTAGATTTGATGGTTTTATCTTGTAGGTATAAAAAAACCGCTAACAAAATTAGCGGCTTTTATTTAATAAACTTTCAGAGTCTTGTTTAACTTTTACCAAGCAGTAAAAATATTTTCTTGGCTATATCTGTATTATCAATCTTACCTTTAAATTGTTCACTGCTCTTACCTAAAGTATGAACAGGAACATCAATTCCAGTATGACCGCCAGAAGTCCATCCTGTGTTTGTTCTAACATCAATTATTGTTTTAATTGAGTTTGCTATTATATTGCTCATCATTGGCTTTTTAGTATTTGATTTTGTTTTCTTATCAAGTTGTTTGTATGTAGATATTTTAATAAAAGCATTCTTTTTTGCTAATTGAATCTGTTCAACTTCTTTATCAGTAACTTTAAAGTGAAGTAATTCTGTTAATAGATTTTGTGTAATTGTCTTTTCAGATATTTCTTTCGCTATTGCTAGTGGAGTACTTTTCATCGTACGAAGAATTTCAGGATTCCACTCATATTTTCCATTAGCGCCAATCGTTAATCCTCCAGTACTGTGATCCGCTGTTAATATGACTAATGTATCGGGATTTTGTTTTACGTATTCTTCTAAATATATCATTGTCTTCGCTAAGTCTGACATTTCAGCCATTGCTTTAGCGATATCATTAGAATGACCAGCCCAATCAATTTGGCTTGCTTCAACCATTAAAAAATAGCCATTTTTATTTTCAAGTTGTTGAATCGCTACTTTTGTCATTGTTGATAAACGATGGCTATTACTGTCATCAAGCGCTGATGGTAATCCCTTATCAGCAAACAAACCGATAACAGGTGTTTTCACCTTCAGATCACTTAAAGCATTATAGTTATCGATGTATTGGAAACCAGATGCTTTAAATTCATCAATCAAGTTTCTATCATCACGAAGAAAGTATTTCCAGCCACCACCTAAATAAACATCAGCTTTAATGCCGTCATCTAAATAACTATCAGCTATCGCATTATAATTCTCTCTACTTTCATTGTGTGCTAAATATGAAGCTGGAGTTGCATGGTTTATTTGAGACGTTACTACTACACCCGTTTTCTTGCCTTGTTTTTTAGCAAATTCTAGTACGGTTTCTACACTTTTCTTATTAACATCTAATCCAATAGCACCATTGTATGTTTTGAAACCAGTAGCTAGGGCTGTTGCTCCTGCTGCTGAATCAGTTACTAAGCCTGAGATTCTTGCAGGGTAGGTACTTGCTGAGCCAACGAGTAATCGGTCAAAGACTGTTTCTTCAACATGTTCTGTTAGTGGGTCGTCATTAAAATAACGATATGAGCTTGTATAAGCCGGCCCCATGCCATCAGCTATTACCATGATGATATTTTTTGGTGTTTGGAGTTCTGCAATAGTATTAACTGGAGAGCTAGCCGTTGCTGAAGAACTTTTGATGGTTTCACAAGCTGACAAAGCAAGTACTATGCTGACAGCAGAGAGGAGTTTTTTCATTTTTTACTTCTTGTATAAGTTTATTAAATTTAAGATAGTTTATGCGTTATTTACTTTTGAGTAATATATCAACCCATACCATTCTATGATCTGAAGATGCTGCTCTATCTTTAATCAATCTAAAAGTATCTTCGTTTTCGGTTGGCCAATAGACGCCAGAATTTTTAATATCAATGCCTGTCTTTGACGGTAAAACGTAATCAGCTCTCATTCGCCAAAAAGCAGTATGATGCTTAGCGTTTTCTTTATCTAAGGTATGCTCTTTAGCACCTTGACTCTGAGGCATCACATCTTGAATATTATTATGCGTTAGCAAATTTGATATGCCTGAAATAATAGCACTTCCATCAACGTTAGACGCGTTTAAATCACCAAGAATTACGAAAGGAGAAGAAGCTTTCAATCCTCCCTTTTTACCCTTGTCGTCATATATATAAGCTGAGTTTTCAGTGGTTATATAATCGGTCCAGAAACGAATTTCATCATGATTACGTTTCCCATTTCTATCTTCAGGTCCGTCAAAGACTGGTGGTGTAGGGTGGCTTGCTAAGATGTGAATAGTTTTACCGTTAACTTCTACAGGAATATCCCAATGAGATTTTGAAGATAATCTACTGTTTTTCCATGCTTCTTCACTAAACCAAGGTTTAGAAGTAATTGGATCTATTGGCTTAAGGGCGTTAGGCATATCCTGCCACTTGAAATATTGAAACGTTCGTACATTTTCAAGATTAATAGGATACTTTGAAAGTAACGCCATACCAAAATGACCTGGAAAGTGTCCGTAACCAAAACCATCGCCTGGTAAAACACCTTTTTTTCCATTGCCATCTAAATCATAACCTGAATTAACGCCTGTATTTACAGGACCTTGATAAAAATATGGATAATGTATAGCACTTTGACCATTTTGGTTTGTATTCAGATAATGTGTCATAAATTTTTTTAATGACTGATGCTGATTATTATCATTGTTTTCTTGATTATCAAATTCATTGAGCAAAATAATATCAGGGTTTACCCGCTGAATAATTTCAGCAATATTTTTGATTTGTTGGTGATTGGTATCTAAAGCAATTTGTAACGCTTTATTTGTCACTTTAGACGTTTCACGATTTTCTTGAGACTGGTAATTTAGGGCCTCCATACTCACGTTGAATGTCGCTATTTTTAATTGGTCAGCTTGTGCTGTACTCATATATGTCAACGCCAATGTCATCGTTATGTGTAAAAGTGATTTTTTCATTTTCATTAGTTTAAACCACATCCGCGTAAAATCATGTCAGTTAAAAAAGATATAACATGTTCTACATCTTCTTCTTCATATTCTGCTCTATTCATAATTGTTAGAATTTGTGTTTCAAAATCAGCATAGTGTTGAGTTGAAGACCAAATAAGAAAAATTAAATGAATTGGGTCAACATCTCGCATTTCACCGTTATCTATCCATTTTTGAAAGAGTTGTGCTTTTTCTCTAACCCATTTGCGTTGATAGGTTCTAGCAAAATCTTTTAAATGTTGTGCACCTTGAATAATCTCCATTGCATAAATCTTTGAAGATTCTGGATGCTTGAATGACATTCTTACTTTCGCGTCAATAAATTTTTCAATTGCCGCTTTAGGTCCATCTTCAGGCGTTATATCACCAATACCTTCATCCCACATTTGTAAAGTATGTTCCAAAACTGCGTGGTAAATATTTTCTTTATTTTTAAAATAATAAAGTATATTGGCTTTAGGCAGGCCCGCTCTATCAGCAATTGATTGTACGGTAGCACCTTTATAGCCTTGTAAAACAAATTCAGTACTCGCCGCAATTAAAATTTTATGTTGGCTTTGAACTCGAATATTCCCTGTTTTTTTTATTTCTTTGTTATTTTTCATTATGTTGCTCTATATTTAAAATGTATTAACAAACCATTTTAAGTGAAATTGTAGTTATTATTTTACTTTCACATCACTGTTGACCAAATAGTTAAGTTTTATGTTTTGTTAGAGTCAAATCTATTCTTTACAAAATAATAGAGTGACACAATTACATATAGCAATGAAAATCCACTATAAATGTTTACTCATTTATTTGGAAGGGAACTTTACGATACGATAAGATTCTTTATTCTTAGTACTGGTGTCCAATTTACAGAGGTACATCAGTTGACCTCACCTAAGTCACTGTATAAATAGTAAATAATTACATAAATTACTTTTTATACAATAACTGGTTGAACAGATATATAATTAAAAGCCATAAGAAATGACTTATAAATAACAAATATTTATATAGTCCGATATTCAGTATTATTTCCATTAATATTGTTTATTTTCCTTGTATCTTGTTGTTTTTTATATTTATATTTTTTATTTGTTCATTCAAGGTTGACTACGTGTAATTTGAATTAGAAAAAGTGTGAAAATATGTAATGAAAATGACATAAAAATCTGGTCTAATTTCAATCGAAATATAAAAACAGAGCAACTGGTTAGGTTTTTCGGTTGCTATTAAAAATATAAAATAATAACGAATCGATACTTAAAAACATACTCAAGGAATAAAAGATGAAAGCTCATCGTCTCTCACGTATAACAGGCGCAGTTGTTTTAGCGCTTGGACTATCTACATCAGCTATGGCTGATGATACCTCATCATCAATTCGCGGAAATATCTCTTCTGCTAATGGCAATGGCGTTACTGATGCAACAATTACCATCGTTCACGAGCCGTCAGGTACTCGTAAAACTTTAAAAGTAAATGAATCAGGTAGCTTTTCAGCAAAAGGTTTGCGTGTTGGCGGACCTTATACCATAACTATTGATTCTGATGCATACACCGATAAAAAACTTGAAGGTGTTTATATTACATTGGGTAATGTATTTCGTTTAAACGAAGTATTAGACGAAGCAAGTATTGAGCGAATAGCCGTAACAGGATCATCAACTTTCTTTGACCCTTCAAATGGATCTTCAAGTGTATTTAGTGGAGACGCCTTGACAAAGTCAGCGTCATTTAATCGCGATATTAAAGACATAGTTAGACAAAACCCAATGGCTGTTGTTGGTAATGATGGTGTGTCTTTATCTCTTGCAGGTAGTAACCCTAGATATAATAGCCTGGCAGTTGATGGTGTTAATCTGAATGATGATTTTGGCTTGGCGGGTAATGGTTATCCAACTGAGAGATCTCCAATATCATTCGACTCTATTGACCAAATTAGTGTAGCTATTGCACCATTTACGGCTAAAGAAGGTGGATTCTCTGGTGGTAAAATTAGTGTTGTAACTAAATCAGGTACAAATGATTTTCATGGTACTACGTTTTTTGAAAAAGCATCTGATTCTTGGGCAGGTGATGTAGAAAGACCAGGTACAGATGAAGAAATCCCTTTAGTCTATGATGAAGAATCATGGGGCTTTACGCTAGGCGGTCCTATTATTAAAGATAAACTATTCTTTTATGCCTCTTATGAAACTTTTGAATCACCAAGCTCTGTTGATAAAGGCCCTGCAGAGGCAAACGTTGCCAACCCGGTAACTAAAGTTACTCAGGATGACGTTGACAGAGTCATTGCTATCGCAAACTCTAAATATGGCTATGATGCTGGTGACTGGAATGCATCACTTCCTTTAGAAGATGAAAAATATTCATTAAAATTAGATTGGAATATTAATGATGACCATCGAGCAACATTTTCTTATTCTCACGCTTCGAGCAATAAAGCAGGTAACCAAGGTGGAGGAAGTGCAGATGATTTGTATTTGTCATCACACTGGTATAACCGTTCGAACGAGTTTGATACCTACGTAACACAATTATTTTCTTATTGGTCAGATGACTTTTCAACTGAAGCAAAAATTTCTTATAAAAAGTCAAATAACGGTCAAGTCTCTTTAGGTGGTTATGATTTTGGTGAAGTTAAAATTGATTTACCAAGTCGTGGTGAAATCATGCTTGGTTCTGATGATAGCCGTCATGCGAATGAATTAAGAAATGAAACTTTACAAGTACGTTTAAGTGGTGAATATCTACACGAAGACCATGCAATTTCTTTCGGTTGGGAATATGAAAAAGTAGATGTATTTAACATCTTTATGCAACATTACTTAGGTTCGTGGTATTTCGATAGCATTGAAGATTTTGAAAGTGGAAGTGTTGGCTTTTTTGAATACCAAAACAACCCTAGTTTAGATAAAAATGATGCGGCAGCTGAATTTTCATTAGGTAATCATTCCTTCTATCTTGAAGACAGCTGGGATATTAGTGATGACTTAAATATTACTTATGGTTTACGTTATGAACTTACTGTTAATAATGATTCACCTAATCTTAACGATAGCTTTGTTGAACGAAATACTTATTCTAATACTGAAAACCTTGACGGCTTAAATGTTTTCATGCCACGTTTAGGCTTAACTTGGCAAGCAACAGATGATTTGACAGTTCGCGGTGGTGTAGGCCGCTTCAGTGGTGGTCGACCTAATGTATTTATTTCTAATGCCTTTACTAACGATGGCTCAAGAATTGCTTTGTATCGTGACTATGATGGTTATGATGATGCAAATCCGAACAATGTTCCTCAAGAAGCACTCGATGCTATTTCAGGCACTGTATTAGGTGGTCCAAGTTCTGATATTGATGCAATAGATCCTGATTTTGAAATTCCAACGACTTGGCAGTATAGCTTAGCCGCTGATTATATTGCTGATTTTAGTGATATAGGACTTGGCGATGATTGGCGTGTTAGTGGTGAAGTTTTATATAAGCATATTGAAAAAGATATGATTTGGTCTGATGCTTCACGTGCACTTGATACATCAAAAGGTATTGATGGTTACACTGTTGAAGGCCGTCCTATTTACACTTTTGCAGACTCAACTCGTGATGCTCGTGATGTAATATTAACGAACTCGGAAGGTGGGCATAGTCTAATAGAAACCTTTAGCCTTGCAAAACGTTGGGAAAGTGGGTTGAGTACTAATTTATCTTATACTCATTCAACGATTAGAAATCGTATAGATGCTACAGGAACATCTACTAACACTTCTTATAATTTTAACCCGGTAGTCGATCCAGAAAACCCACAAATAGGTACTTCTGCTTACGAGGTAAAACATAGATTTGTCTTTAATCTTTCATATAATACTGAATTATTAGAAGGCTATAATACCGGTTTGCATATGTTCTTTGAGCGAAAATCTGGACGTCCTTATACGTGGGCACTTGGATATAATAGGAATGATGGTCTATCGGGTGGACTTGACTTAACAAGTACTTGGTTGCCATACCTTCCTACAGGTGCTGATGATGCAGCATTTGATTTTGAAAATGGCATGAGCTACGACGCATTAATGACGCAATTGGATGAAGCAGGTATATCAGGTAGCGGATATATTGATAAGAACTCAGAAAGAGCTCCTTGGACATCAACATTAGATCTAAGACTTGAACAGGAAATACCTGGTTTCTTAGATGGACATAAAGGTTTACTTTATATTGATGTTAAAAATGCATTGGCAATCTTTGGTAATAACGATAATTATCAACTGCCTTACGGACAAACTTCACAGTCATTATTTGATTACAGCATAAATGATGCAGGACAGTATGTTGTTGAAGCAGACTCTACTCCTGGTGATAACCCTGTTGACTTTAAGTCACGTGAATCAACATGGAGCTTTAAAATCGGTGTTAAATATACTTTCTAATAAAGTAACCGTTTAACCTAAAAACTAAGCCAGCATTATGCTGGCTTTTTTGTATCTTCAATATATGAAATGTAGGCTACTTTGACTTAGATACTTGACCACTTGGTCAGCTATGTTATTCTGATAAACCTTAAAAGTTTATGCAATTTTACAATTATGAATAAAAGTACATTTGATATACCTACTTCATTAAAAGCCGCGGCAAAAGAAGCTTACGGTAAAGCTTATGCGCCATACAGCCAATTCCATGTTGGTGCCGCAGCGTTAACAACACAGGGCGATATTGTTCAAGGTTGTAATGTAGAGAATGCCTCTTACGGTTTAACGGTTTGTGCAGAACGCAATTGTATTAGCCATGCTGTTATAAACGGTCAGCAAAGCTTTCAAATGATCGTTATATATACCGAACAAGACAAGTTAACACCTCCGTGTGGTGCATGCCGACAGGTTATTGCTGAATTTTTTGAACAATCAGCACCAGTGATCGCGATTAATCACAAAGATGAACAACAAGTATGGAATGTAGCCCAATTGCTACCAGATGCATTTACGCCAAAAGATTTATTGGAAATATAAGGATTTACCCTAATGATGTTACCTCAAGAAATAATACGCATTAAACGTAATGGACAAACGCTTAATGATAGCCAGATAAACAGTTTTGTTAACGGTTTAGTTGATGGCAGTTTTTCGGATAGCCAAGTTGGTGCTATGGCGATGGCCATTTTCCAAAAAGGTATGTCAGTGGACGAAAAAGTGACGTTAACGAAAGCGATGATGAATTCAGGCGATGTTCTCTCTTGGGAAGGTTATGATGCTCCTATTGTTGATAAACATTCTACGGGTGGTGTTGGTGATAAAGTAAGTTTCATGCTTGCTGCAATCGTTTCTGCGTGTGGTGCTTTTGTCCCTATGATAGCAGGTCGAGGGCTTGGCCATACGGGCGGAACAGCTGATAAATTGGAAAGTATTGCAGGTTTCAATGTAGAACCAACAATCAGTGAGTTTAAGCGTATTGTAAAAGAAGTGGGGGTAGCTATTATTTCTCAAACCGATAATTTGGCACCCGCAGATAAACGTCTTTATGGAATTAGAGATGTAACCGCAACAGTTGAATCTATTCCATTGATTACTGCCTCGATTTTATCTAAGAAAATAGCAGCGGGTCTTGATACATTAGTCATGGATGTAAAAGTAGGCAACGGCGCAATGATGGCATCGCTAGAAGATGCAAAAGCGCTTGCGGACAGTATTTCAAGTGTGGCTAATGGTGCAGGTGTTAAAACCCAAGCTATTATTACTGACATGAATCAGGTTTTAGGTACGAGTGCGGGTAATGCCATTGAAATGTATGAAACAGCAAAATATTTAACAGGTAAGCAGCGAGAGCCTCGTTTACATAAAGTGGTTAAAACCCTAGCAAGTGCCATGTTGGTAAACACTGGTTTAGCTTCAGACGAACAAGATGCATTTCTTAAAATAGAAAAAGTACTTCACTCGGGTAAAGCAGCCGAGATATTTGAACGTATGATTGCAGCACTTGGAGGTCCTAAAGATTTTATTGAAAATCCATGGGGATCAATGCATAAAGCTGCTGTCATTATGGAAGTTAAAGCTAGCCAACACGGTTATTTGGCACAAATGAATACGCGTGATATTGGCATGTCTGTTGTTAGTTTAGGCGGTGGAAGAACTGCACCAGGTCAAAAAGTTGATCACACGGTTGGATTTGATCGGATTTTACCTTTGGGCGTCCAAGTAAATAATGGAGAAGTTATTGCTCGAGTTCATGCTAGAGATGAAAATTCAGCACTGTTAGCGGCTAAACAATTTAATCAGGCAATTACTTATGCTGAAGAAGCGCCAGAGTTACCACCGGTAATTTACTAACAGAGCGCGTGACATTAAATTCATTCAATGTAGGCATGTAATGCCATTAAAATTAATAAGTCACTTGTTACTCAAAAAGTAAGAAGTGACTTTTTAGTTTGATAATATCAACACTATAACGTACCGAAAATTTTATCCCCTGCATCACCTAAACCAGGCAATATATAACCTTGCTCGTTAAGTTTTTCATCAATCA
Source organism: uncultured Colwellia sp. (assembly GCA_913020705.1). The sequence goes on along the minus strand of CAJWBY010000049.1, from coordinate 13,846 downwards.
TACCAATCGTTAATGTTACATCGGGATGTGCGTCTTTGATGACTTTAATACCTTCAGGAGCAGCCACTAAAAATAGTGCAATTATGTGCTTACAACCAGAAGCTTTTAATAAGTCTATAGTTGCTGAAGCTGTACCACCAGTTGCTAACATTGGATCAATTACAATAGCGGTTCTACTTTCTATATCAGAGATAATATTTTCATAATAGCTTTCAGGTTGTAATGTTTCTTCATTACGTTGTAAACCGACTACACTTATTTTTGCACAAGGTAATACTAGAAGTGAACCTTCAAGCATGCCTAAACCCGCCCGTAGAATAGGGACGAGAGTTGGCTGTTTATCTGCTAATGTAGGTACTGATATTTCACCTGACCAACACGTCATTGAAGTATTCTTAACGCTAAAGTTTTGAGTTGCTTCGACGGTTAATAGCATTGAGATCTCTTTTGCTAATTCTCTAAAAGCTTTGACCGAAATATCATTATCTCGTAATAGGCTAACTTTGTGTTTGACAAGTGGATGAGTGCTTTCGAAAACAGGCATGAAATATTATTCCTTGTAATTATGGAGAGATTGGAGAAAGTTATTCTACGATTAAGCGTAGAATAACTTACAGCATTTACCAGACTAGTTTTTTGAAATGTGCTCTACACAGTGGTTCATAACGTTCATTACCGCCAACTTCAACCTGTTGGCCACCTTTAACAGGTACACCGTTTTCATCTTGTCTGATAACAAAATTTGCTTTTCGCCCACAATGGCAAATAGTTTTGAGTTCAACTAATTTATCTGCCCAAGCAAGAAGCGCAGCACTCCCTGAAAAAGTTTCACCAAGGAAGTCGGTTCTTATTCCATAAGCTAATACGGGAATGTGTAACAAATCTACAACATCTGTAAGTTGTTTAACTTGTTCAGTAGAAAGAAATTGTGCTTCATCAATAAGAACACAATCAATTTTTCCTTCTTCATGTTTCTCTTTTATTTCCGTCAACATATTACTGTCATCATCAAAAAGAAAAGCATCTGCATCAATACCTAAACGTGATGCTACTTTCCCTTTAGCAAATCTATCATCAATTTTTGCAGTATAAATAGCTGTTGTTAATCCACGTTCTCTATAATTATAAGACGATTGAAGAAGATGAGTAGATTTACCCGCATTCATTGATGAATAATAAAAATATAATTGAGCCATGATTTACTTCTTTATTGATGAATATTAATAGCTGCTTGCAGATTTGTTTTTTGTACTGTTTTCATCGCCATGACCTAGCGTGATAAGTAAACTGTTAAGTAAACTACTCGCACCAAATCGAAAATGATTATTATCAGCCCAATCAACGCCTAATATACTATCGGCAAGGTCAAGATAAACTGCTGCATCTTCAGCATTTTTAACGCCGCCGGCAGGTTTAAAACCGACATTAATGTTCTTGTTTTTTATGACTTCTAACATGATTTTTGCTGCTTCAGGGGTAGCACTAACTGCAACTTTTCCTGTTGATGTTTTAATAAAATCAGCGCCGGCATTTATCGAAATCTCACTCGCTTTTTGAATTAGTTCGACTGTTTTTAGTTCACCAGATTCTATGATCACTTTAAGTTTAGCTAATTCACCACAGGCTTGCTTACAGACTTTAACCATATCAAAACCGATATCACTGTTGCCTTGCATAAGCGCTTTGTATGGGAACACCAAATCAACTTCGTCAGCACCATAAGCAACAGCTGCTTGAGTTTCCGCTAAAGCAATATCGATATCGTCATTACCGTGCGGAAAGTTCGTTACAGTCGCTATTTTTATATGTGGTGTTTGCTGTGCCTTTAATATCTTCTTTGCCATAGGAACAAAACGCGGATAGATACAAATAGCCGCTGTCGAACCCGCTGAAGATTTTGCTTGTTGACATAAACTTATAATATCTTGTTGCGTTTCACGGTCAGTAAGACTTGTTAAATCCATCAAGGAAAGTGCACGTTGAGCGATGATTTTAATATCTGACATAGTTTTATTTTCCTCTGTATTTCTATAAGGCAATGAATACACCAGCGATGGCTGCACTCATTAAATTAGCTAAAGTTGCAGCCATCATAGCGTGCATGCCAAGTTTAGCGATATCACGTCGTCGGCTAGGAGCCATTGAACCAATACCACCAAGCAAAATTGCAATTGAAGATAAATTCGCAAATCCACAAAGAGCGAAGGTAACAATTGCTTGAGTAGCAGGTGAAAGTGTATCTTTAATTTCAACAAAATTTACGTAAGCAAAAAATTCATTAACCACAATTTTTTGACCAATAAAACTTCCTGCTTGAAGCATTTCGTTAACCGGTACGCCAATAATAAAAGCGAAAGGTGCAAAGACATAACCTAGAATAAGTTCAATAGTAATATTGTCATAGCCGAACAATCCACTAATGCCGCCAACAATCGTATTAAGAAGGGCGATTAACGCAATAAATGCAAGTAACATTGCACCAACATTAACCGCTAATTTTAAGCCTGAAGCTGCACCTGATGCAGCAGCATCAATAACGTTAGCGGGTTTATCTTCACCTTCATCAAAATCTATAGAATCTTGCATGATTTTTTCAGGTTCTGTTTCAGGGTATATGATTTTAGCCATTAATAAACCACCTGGGGCAGCCATGAAAGAAGCAGCTATTAGGTATTTTAGTTCAATCCCTAAACCTGCATAACCTGCCATGATAGATCCTGCAACAGATGCTAATCCGCCAACCATAATGGCAAACAACTCTGACTGAGTCATTTTAGCGATGTAAGGGCGCACAACTAAAGGTGCTTCGGTTTGGCCAACAAATATATTTGCCGTTGCTGAAAGTGATTCAGGTTTACTGGTTTTTAATAGTTTTTGTAAACTACCACCAATAATTTTGATAACCCACTGCATAATACCAAGATAATAAAGTACAGCGATTAAAGACGAGAAGAAAATAATATTAGGTAAAACACGAATGGCAAAAACAAAACCAACGCCATTATCAAACATGGCATCGGTACCAAGACCACCAAATAAGAAGTTTATACCGACCTTTGCACTATCAATAACACTTTGAACACTTGAAGTAATGGACGTTAATACGTCTTTTCCAAAAGGAACATATAAAACGAAAGCGCCGAGAATTAATTGTAATAGAAACGCAAAGCCAACAGTACGAAAGTTAATATCTTTACGACTTTTCGAAAGACCATAGGCAATGGCTAATAAAACAAATATGCCTATTACACCTCTATATGCAGAAAAATCCATAAATACCTCTTGTTATAATTATTGTTATTTTATTTTATTTTTGTAGCGGTAACATTGATAATTGACGTATTTTTGCTTTTAGTACTTCTATAGCCATTCTATTTTTACCACCACGGGTGATCACTATATCAGCCCAAGCTTTAGATGGTTCAATAAATTGATAATACATCGGCCTAACTGTTTCTAAATATTGGTTTGTTACTGATTCAACACTTCTGTTTCGTTCAATTAAATCACGCTTTATACGTCTAACTAAGCATATATCAAGTGGTGTATCCATATATACTTTAATATCAAACTGGTCTCTAAGTGCTTTATTAGATAATAATAAAATACCTTCAACCAGTACAATTTTTGTAGGCGTAAAAACACGAGTTTCAGTTGTACGAGTATGTGTTTTATAACAATATATAGGAACGTCGATTGATTTATTTTCAGTAATATCTTTCAGATGTTGTGTAAGTAAATCGTGTTCGAAGGCACTAGGATTATCGTAATTTGTTTGTTCTCTTTCAGACATAGACAAATGAGATTGATCGCGGTAATACGAGTCCTCATTTAGAATAGAAATTCCATCTTCCCCTAATTCATCGATAAGTTCGTCATGAATAGTTTGAGCAAAAAGAGTTTTCCCTGATGCTGATGGACCTGTAATTGTGATTATTGTCGGTTTATTATCTTTCAATGTTTTTGCCTGTCGATATTTCAGGTTCAAGAGTAATTTTAAATACTATCATTAGCTGCATAGATGAAAGTAATAAAAAGCTAAATATATGTTTTTTAGGTTAAATAATAATTAAATAAACGTTAAATAATCTATATATCTAAAAGGATCATTTACCCAATTTTTAAAAGATGATAAATTATCACAACTTGACCATGTGGTCATGTTTTATTGTACTATTTATGAATATATATTTAAAAAATGATAAAGGAAATAGCATGACACGTGCAATAGTTTTAGTGATTGATAGTTTTGGTATAGGTTACTCTGCAGATGCTGAAGAGTTTGGAGATGTTGGTGCAAATACCCTTGCTAATCTTGCCAAGGCTTATTACACAGAAACTGGAAAAGCCATTAACTTGCCTAACCTTGCAAGCCTCGGGTTATTTAAGGCATGTCATGAAGCATCCAATATAGATTTTCCTCAGCAGGGTGGTGAACCTAAAAAAGGTGCTTATGGTTTTATGCAAGAGATAAGCACAGGAAAAGATACACCAAGTGGGCATTGGGAAATGGCAGGCGTCCCAGTACTTTTTGATTGGGGATATTTCACCGATAAAGAAAATGCATTTTCTCAAGATTTAATGGATAAAATTAATCAAGCAACGGGATTTACTGGCATGTTGGGAAATTGTCATGCCTCTGGTACCGTTATTTTAGATAACTTAGGTGAAGAGCATATTAAGTCTGGTTTACCTATTTGTTATACCTCAGCAGACAGTGTTTTTCAGGTAGCTGCTCATGAAGAGCATTTTGGTTTAGATAATTTATATAAATACTGTGAAACAGTAAGAGAAGAACTCTCAGATCTAAATATAGGTCGTGTTATTGCCAGACCTTTTATTGGTGATAACCCCGAAAATTTTGCACGTACTGGTAATCGTCGTGATTATTCAGTATTACCACCAGCGGCTACTGTACTCGACAAAATTTATGATGCTGGGACACATGTGATTAGTGTCGGTAAAATAGCTGACATTTTTGCTCATCAAGGTATTAGTGAAAAAACGAAAGCGACTGGTTTAGATGCCTTGTTAGATGCAACGATTGATCATATAAAATCAGCTCAAGATAATTCTTTGATTTTTACAAACTTAGTTAACTTCGATCAAGATTTTGGCCATCGTCGCGATCCTGTAGGTTACGCACAAGAGCTTGAAGCGTTTGACTTACGTTTGCCTGAAGTACTTAATGCAATGACAGACAATGATATTGTATTTTTAACTGCTGATCATGGTTGCGATCCTACATGGCCAGGAAATGATCATACCCGTGAGTATGTTCCAGTGTTGGCTTATCATCATAATATATCTTCTGTGAATTTAGGTGAGCGCAAAACCTTCGCTGATTTAGGTCAAACCATCGCAGAATTTTTTAATGTTGAAGCGATGGACTATGGCACAAGTTTTATGTCTGACTTATATGGTAACAAGAACAATAAGTAATATAATTTTCAATGTGATATTTCTACTACACTAATAAAAAAATAAAAATAAAAATAAATTAAATATAACCCTCAGGAGATAACAATGAAAATTTTTAAACAAAGCGCTCTATCACTATGTGTTCAAGCGTCAATACTTGCAAGTGTTGCAAGTATTTCGACGAGTACTTTTGCTGAAGAAGGCGTAAAAGAAAAAACGACCGGTATCGAAGTTATAGAGGTAACTGCTCGTAAACGTACTGAGAATATTAAAGACGTACCTATTTCAATATCAGCTATCACCGCAAAGAAATTAGAGGTGCTAGGCTCTTCAGGTATGGACGTTAGATCTTTATCTGCAAAAGTACCTAGTTTATTAATTGAATCATCATTCGGTCGAACTTTTCCACGCTTTTATATTCGCGGTTTAGGTAATACAGATTTCGATTTACTTGCTTCACAACCAGTTTCATTAATTTATGATGATGTAGTTTTAGAGAATGCCTTAACTAAAGGCATGCCTATGTTCGATATTGAACGCGTTGAAGTATTACGTGGCCCCCAAGGAACATTATTTGGACGAAATACAACCGCTGGTATTATCAAAGTTCAATCTAAAAAACCAACACAAGATTTCGATGCAACGGTCTCAGCTTCTTATGGAACTTATGGTTCTTCAGATTTACGTCTTGCGGTGGGCGGTGGTTTAACTGATACGTTATCTGCTCGCGTGTCTTTATTACAACAAGATAGAGATGATTGGATAGACAATAAGGCTCCAGGTTTTGAAAAAGAAGACGAGCTAGGTGGTTACGGTGAAACTGCAGGTAGAATCCAACTTTTATGGGAACCAAGTGATAACTTCTCAGCATTGTTTAATTATCACTTTAGAGATGCCGATGCAGATGCTCGTGTTTTTAGAGCAAACATTATTAAGCCAGGTACAAATAACTTAGTTAATGATTTTGATCGTGAAGTCGTTTATCAAGATGCTGCTTTAAGAAATAATCAAACTATTGAAATGAATGGCTCTAGCCTAAAATTATCTTATGACATGGGTAGTCATACGTTAACATCTGTAACGGGCTATGAATCTGCTGAAATGTTCTCTGTTGGTGACATTGATGGTGGTTACGGTGCGTCATTTTTAGGTGATTACATGGGACCTGGATTCATTCCATTCCCATCAGAGACTGGCGCTAAAATGCCAGACCATTCTCAAATTACACAAGAAATGAGATTGTCTAGCAATGATCTTGGTGATTTTGATTATCAAGTCGGTTTTTTCTATTTCGATGAAGACTTAACGATTCACAATCTTAGTTTTGATACTCTTGGTGACGGCGCTCAAAATGGTATCGCTGTTCAAAATATGGAAACAACCGCGTGGGCTATTTTTGCTTCATTGGACTTTGAGATATCAGATGATTTGGGCATTACTGCTGGTATTCGTTATTCTGATGACGAACGCGTTTGGGATGGTACTTTAGAAACATCACCATTTGGTGCACCTGGTTTTAGTGAAAATGCGACGGTTGACGATTCACAAGTTAGTGGAGATATTAGTGTTAATTACCGAGTAGATGATGAAGTCAACGTTTATGCACGTTTAGCAAAAGGGTACAGATCGCCAAGTATTCAAGGTCGTAGTTTATTGTTTTCTGCTTCACACACAACGGCTAAATCAGAATTGGTAACATCAATCGAATCCGGTTTTAAATCTACCTTTGCAGAGAATACAGCTCGCATTGACGGTTCAGTCTTCTATTATGTTGTTGATGATCAACAACTAACAGCAGTGGGTGGAACAGGTAATGTTGCAAGTTTACTTAACGCTGACAAAGCTGTTGGTTATGGTTTTGAATTAGATTCAGAACTTTGGGCAACTGATAACTTAGTTTTTGGTGCCAGCTTGAGCTACAACCACACTGAATTACAAGACGACACTATCTCTGTTGCAGGGTGTGGCGCTAATTGTACTATCACAGATCCTTTAAATAGTGATGGCAGAGTTATTATTGATGGTAACTCACTACCACAATCTCCAGAGTGGATTGGTAACTTAAGTGCTCGTTGGACTAAAGAAATTGGCGATGGTGAGTTGTACGTTTATACTGATTGGTCTTACCGTAGCGAAGTAAGCTTCTTCTTATATGAGTCAAAAGAATTTACAGGTGACCCAATATTAGAAGGCGGGTTACGTGTTGGTTATGAGTGGGATGGTGACGATGCTGAATATGAAGTTGCTGCCTTTAGTCGAAATATCCTGAATGAAGAAAAGCTTACAGGTGCAATTGATTTTAATAACTTAACAGGATATGTCAATGAACCACGTTTCTTCGGCATAGAATTCAAAGCTAACTTCTTTTAAAGCTTAATCAGATAGTTATTTTTTGAATAAAAGGACTCATTTAATGAGTCCTTTTTATTATTGAGTTCCGTTAAAAATCAATTTCGACTATTATTCATTAATAGTTTTATATAAAAAAAGGGGTAGCAATAAGCTACCCCTTTTTGTGTTCAGGATGAACGGTCAAGACATTATATTAAGCTTTCTAATGTTAATTCCATCATGTCTTTAAAGGTTGTTTCACGTTCATCAGCTGTTGTTTGTTCGCCTGTCTTTATATGATCGCTTACCGTTAATACAGTTAATGCTTTTTTACCGTATTCCGCGGCTACACCATAAAGACCAGCAGCTTCCATTTCAACGGCTAAGATCCCATATTTTTCCATTGTCGCAAACATTTCTGGTTGCGGTGTGTAAAATAAATCAGCTGTAAAGATGTTACCAACTCGAACGTCTTGATTTAATCGTTCAGCCGTATCAACAACACTTTTTAAAAGTGAAAAATCAGCACATGCTGCAAAGTCAACATTGTGAAAACGTTGTCTATTAACATTAGAGTCAGTACTTGCTGCCATACCAATTACAATATCACGTACTTTAATATCATCTCGAACGGCTCCACAAGAACCAATACGAATAATACTCTCAACGCCGTAGTCTTTATAAAGTTCAGTAGCATAAATAGAAACGCTTGGAATACCCATGCCAGAGCCCATAACAGATATAGGCTTGCCTTTATAAGTTCCCGTGTAGCCAAACATGTTACGAACACGCGTAACACATTTTACATTCTCTAAAAAATTGTCAGCAATGTATTTAGCTCTAAGTGGATCGCCAGGCATTAATACTGTTTTTGCGAAATCGCCTGCTTGAGCTTCAATATGTGGAGTTGGCATAAGAGTTATCCTTTATTTTTTAAGTGTAACTCAGTAAGTTTCTAGCCTAGCTGATAAAATCAAACTGCTATCAAGGATTTTTTACTGAAAATTTGTTTTTAGCGATATTTTTTATCGCTTAAAAATTAATGTGCTTATAATAATACTAAGTGAAGTAGCGATCAATTATCTATTAATAACTTACCTCAATTCTTTTATTTTTTTAGCTGTCGTAAACTTTCTTTTTCTCTATCCGATAAGAAACTCATGTCGATAGCATTATGTTGTAATTGGGTAATTTGTTTTTCACTGAGTTTAAGTAAATTGGACGCAAGATTAAATTCATCTTTAAGTTCAATATTTTCAACCGCTGGGTCATCAGTATTTAGGCAAACATTAAGTCCATTTGCTAAAAATGTTTTAATAGGATGGTTGCTCAAGTCTTTAATAGTGCCTGTTTGATAATTTGATGTAAGGCATGACTCAATGCCTATTCCATGTTTAAGCATATAATCCATGAGCTTTTGATCTTTAACACAAGCTACGCCGTGGCCAATTCTTGTTGCCCCAAGTTTTTCTATGGCATGCCAAACACTCTCTGGCCCAGCGGCTTCTCCTGCATGAACTGTTATTTGTAAACCAGCATCTGATGCCTTTTTAAAGTGACGTTCGAATAAGTTACCTGGGAAGTTATACTCATCACCCGCCAAATCTATCGCTGTAATATTATCTTTATGCGCTAATATTGCATTCAGTTCTATTTCGCAATTTTCTACACCGAATGTACGGCTAAGAATGCCAATCAAATTAATCTTTGTTGGATATTTTTTACACCCTTGTTTAATTCCTTCAATGATGGCTTCAACGACACCTTCAATAGGAAGTTGATGAGTCATCGCAATATAGAAAGGTGAAAACCTTAATTCTGCATAATCAATATTAGCAAGATAAGCATCTTCAACATTTTCATATCCGATACGCACAACGTCATCTAAAGAAGAAAGTACTTTGACTCCCCAATCTAACTTCTTTAAAAAAGCTAAAAGATCTGCTTCATTATTCGTTATCTTAATATGAGGTAAAAAGTCTTCAAAGTTCGATTCAGGTAATTGTATGTTGTTCTGTTTGGCTAATTGCCAAACAGTTTTAGGTCGAATGTTGCCATCTAAATGACGATGAAGATCGATAAGAGGGAGTTGCTTGTTATGCATGGGAGAATAATGTCCTGAGAATGTAATGAGTTGCTAGTAGAAAAAACTAGCAACTGTATATGCCTATTATTTATTTTAGCTTAAAATTATTTTTGTGCTTTGTTGATTAAAGCCCAGTTAGAGAGCTAATTTAACCGAAATAGGGCAGTGATCAGTTAAAGAGCGTGAAAGTTCTTTGGTGTATTTTTCTTTAAAGACTAGCTGTTCGAATGAATCGTCAAGATACATGCTTTTAGCGCTTGGGTTAAAAACAATATGATCTATGTAATCTTTATAATATCCCCCCCAACAATCAGAGTTCTTCGTTGCAGTAGGTGTCCAAAGGGTTTCATTACCTTCGTCATCTAACGCTTGCCACAAACCTTGATCTTCAGCATATTTATTTGAGATGTCTTGAGAGAAACGACGATTAAAATCACCAAGTACAACAAAAGCTTTATTTTCTTTTGCTTGTTTGTCTACCCAACGCTCAAGCGGTTCTATTTGTTTACTGAGAGTAGAACATGCTTGTTTACGTTTAACATCTTTTTCTGAAACACTTGGCATCATAGATACACTTTTACTATCAAGCGGGTCAGTAAAACAGCCAGATTTCAAATGTACTGCAAGGAGTTTCAATTCTTTACCATTTCTAGATAAGGTTAAATCCATTCCATGTCTTACACGTGTAACATCTAGATCTTTATATTCTTTAGCAATAACCGTTAAACCCGCAGATTTTCTAACAGCTACACCAACTCGTTGTACCCAATCTTTTGTAGAAAAGTAGAAGTCGTATTCGTTACCAAAAACTTTCTGAGCCCATTGTCCATTTTCAACTTCTTGAAGTGCAATTACATCGGCATCAAGCTGTTTGGCATACACTGCCAGTTGTTTATAGTCAGTAGGCTTTCGTTCATTATATTCATGTGAACCTAACCAAGCTATATTCCATGAAGCCACTTTTAGTTCTTGAGAGTAACTCGGTGAAGCATACATTAAGCTAAATAGTAAACTAGCAGTTGTTAATATTGGTTTTTGCATTAATACTTCTCTTAGTTAAACTCATTGTAGTTTGAGCACAGGTAAATAATAAAATTGAATTCACTGAATAATTTACTTAACCATTCGGTCAAGAATTGATATAATTTGCAACATTACACTATTTTTACAGTAAGAAACAACCACTATGAATAAAAAATTTATCACAGCACAAGATTTATTAGAAGATTCTTTTAGACTTGCAGCACAAGTTTTTGAAGATGGATTCAGACCACAATTTATTATTGGTATATGGCGTGGTGGGGCTCCTGTTGGAATCGCAGTTCAAGAATATTTTGATTTTAAAAATGTTGAAACTGATCATATCGCTGTTCGTACCTCATCTTATTACGGTATTAATCAGCAAAGTAAAGAGATTAAAGTTCATGGATTGCATTACATTATTGAGAATGCAAATGCTGATGATGGCTTATTAATCGTTGATGATGTTTTTGACTCAGGCAGAAGTATAGACGCTTTGATTAAACAACTTAAGAAGCTTTCACGAAACAATATGCCTACTGACGTGCGTATAGCTTGTCCTTGGTATAAGCCAACAAATAACGTGGTTGATATTAAACCTGATTATTTTGTTCATGAGTCAAATGAATGGTTGGTATTTCCTCATGAGATATCAGGATTAACCCAAGAAGAAATTGCTGAAGGTAAATCAGATTTAGTTAATATTTTGCACCTTTTAAAATAATTAGCGGTGAATCGATAATGAAATTGTTACCATTTTTAGCGGCTTATCTCTGTGCTACTTGTACACTTGCGAATGATAATATACAACAGCAGGTTACTTTGAAAGGAAAATGGCTTGTAGAAACTAACGGTAAAGTTATGTTAGATCCTCAAACCTCAGCATTAAAATTATGGAGAGGAAAATTACTCTCGTTGTCTGATCGTTCAGCACATGAATCGCAGCAAAAACAGTTACACATTATCGATCCCTCTAACGCTATCGTTGCAGACCATTCGTTAGAAATGACAATGTCAGATGAGATTAAAGCAAGTTGTTTTTATCCATACTTAGCTGATAAACCTGACTTTGAAGCATTAGCTATTGATCCCAATAACGATAATGTATTTATTATTGTTACAGAAGATGCGCGTGACGGTGTTCAACTTACAGCATCATGTCAAAAACGTTTTCAAAATACGGGGTCGACAAAATATCCGTCACTTATCGTTAGGCTAGAAATTGACAAAAATAATGTTTTATCAATGACACACGTAAGGCCTCTTCAATTTTCTGCTTCTTATGCTATTGGAGATTTTGCTAATGACGGCATTGAGGGGTTGGCATACGGTAAAAACAATACTTTATATTTAGGTTTAGAAAAAGACAGTAAAGGCCATGCTCGTATTTTCTCATTACCGCTAAACGATAAGTTTTGGGCTTCTGATGAATTTGCTCCAGTCGTTGATACTAACGTTGTTTTACCATCATTTAATAATGGCAGACACCCAATAAATGGTATGGATTACATATCTGTTGATAATCACCCTGGTTATATCGCAGCAGCAGCACGTAATGACAACCAATTATGGATCATAGATTTAGCCAATGAAAAACCAACAAAAGTTATTTCAATGGAATTTCTAGCTCCCGTCAAAAGTCATGACGGTCAATGCAAGGAATGGGAACTTATAGGTAATTCTTCACTAGAAGGTGTTGCAGTTACAAGAGATAAAATTTGGTTGATTAATGATCCATGGAAAGCTCATTATATAGAAAACGTAAAATGTGAATCCAATCGTCATAAATATGAGAGTTTCTCGCCTCTTTTATTTTCATTACCTATATCTAAACAATGGTTTGAATAAATAAAACGAGCATCTAAATTATGATATTGCCTAAATTTAAATGCTTTATCCTCTTGAATAGACCTTTTGTGTAATTAATCAATTTAAATTCATAATTAGTTATTTGTAATTATGCCCATATTGTTTACGAAACTAACTTGAAGGTTTATAATACGCAGGTTAACCAGTGGTGTACCCACTGGTTTTTTATGTCTGGTTTAATTCAGACGAATAATACCGCGAATATTAAAAATAACCTTTGTAAACGCTTTAAGGTTCTCGCGGAAAAATTAATATTAGTAGAGTGAAGCTAGTTTGCGATTTCGCATAAGTATTCACTTTATTAGACAATTAGCAGATAAGAAATAGGAAAGTAGATGAGCTCAGATTCAACAAAAATAATTTATACGATTACCGATGAAGCGCCAGCTTTGGCGACTCACTCTTTATTACCAATTATTCAAGCATTCACAGCGTCGTCAGGCATAAATGTTGAAACACGTGATATTTCACTTGCTGCACGTGTATTAGCTAACTTTCCAAAATACTTAACTGCTGAACAGCGTGTTAGTGATGCATTAACAGAATTAGGTATGTTAGCTAAAACCCCAGAAGCTAACATTATAAAATTACCTAATGTTTCTGCTTCAATCCCACAATTAGAAGCGGTTATTAAAGAGCTTCAAGCGAAAGGTTATAATTTACCTGATTTTCCAGCTGAACCTCAAAATGAAGCAGAACAGTCAATCAAGTTAACGTATGCAAAAGTTTTAGGCTCTGCTGTTAACCCTGTTTTACGTGAAGGTAACTCAGACCGTCGTGCTCCAGGTTCAGTTAAGCAATATGCTCGCAAAAACCCACATTCTATGGGGGCTTGGTCAAAAGAATCTAAATCACATGTTGCTCACATGTCTGCTGGTGACTTTTACGGAAGTGAAAAATCTACAACACTAACTGCAGCAACCAATGTTAAAATTGAATTTGTTGCAGAAAATGGTGATGTTACGTTATTGAAAGAACACTTACCTTTATTAGACAAAGAAATTATAGATGCTGCTGTAATGAGCAAAGCAGCATTAGTTGAGTTTTACGAAGCTGAAACAGCTAAAGCAAAAGAAGAGGGTGTATTATTATCTCTTCATTTAAAAGCTACCATGATGA
>CAJWBY010000048.1 GCA_913020705.1 uncultured Colwellia sp. | reverse complement strand
GGACTTGCAGCAGTGCATTCATTATCACATTATACCCCGGTAATTACTCATGGTGACGCTTCAAAACATAAACCTGAAGCAGAATGTTTGAAAGAAGGTGTTTCTGGATTCTTTTTTAATTATGATTCATCGGCATCACTTGCAAATGTCATAAAGAAGCTCGTTGTTAGCGATGTATATACAGAGCAATTTTTTGACGAATGTACAACAACTATCTCAACAAAATATGTTCCCTCTAAGCAAAGAGAATTTATAGTAAGTGCAGTGAATGAATAAAATTAAAAAAAGTTTAAAAACTCTGATAATGCTTTATATAAAATATATTAAAGGGTTCAGAGGGATTGGTAAAGATAATTACTTTTTATCTATAAAATATATTTCTTCAGATATTATCACAGGTAATTACTGTTTTATAAATAAAGGCGCATATATAACTAACGGAGTTGTTTTTAGTGATTATGTTTTATTAGGCCCGAACGTAATGATCGTAGGAAACGATCACATGTTTGATAAAAATAATAAACCAATTATATTTTCAGGTAGACCTTCTATTAAAAATACATATATTGAAGAAGATGTATGGATTGGTGCTGGGGCAATTGTACTCGCGGGTATAAAGATAGGTAAAGGAGCAATCGTTGCTGCTGGAAGTGTTGTAACAAAAAATGTAGAACCTTTTGATATCGTTGGGGGGAACCCAGCAAAAGTTATTAGGAAACGTTTTGAAGATGATGGAGTTTGTCATTATTCAAATTTCGGAAGATATACAGATAAAAAAGAACTTTGCAAAGGAAAATAATGAAACAAATCCTACAAAATATAGCTAACGGTGAAACTCAATTAGTAGAAGTCCCTTGCCCTCAAAGTAAAAATGGCCAGTTATTAATATCTACAACTAAATCGCTAGTTTCTGTTGGTACAGAGCGTATGCTCATTGATTTTGGTAAATCAGGTTGGATCGCTAAAGCACGTTCTCAACCAGATAAAGTAAAAATGGTATTAGGCAAAGTTAAAACAGATGGTTTAATGCCAACTATTGATGCAGTGCGCTCGAAATTAGATCAACCACTTCCTCTTGGTTATTGTAATGTTGGTATTGTGCAAGATAATGGTAAAACTGAGTTTGAAGTTGGCTCACGAGTAATTTCAAATGGTAATCATGCTGAAGTTGTACGAGTTCCTAAAAATTTATGTGCTGCAATTCCTGACAATGTAGACGATGAAAGTGCTGCTTTTACGGTTCTAGCCGCTATAGCAATGCAAGGGGTGAGAATAGCTAATCCAACTATTGGTGAAACGGTTGTTGTTACAGGTTTGGGATTAATTGGTTTAATTACCGTGCAACTATTAAAAGCTAATGGTTGTAGAGTCTTAGGTATTGATTTTGACTCATCAAAATGTGCCATGGCACGTGAGTTTGGTGCTGAGACTGTTGATTTGTCGAAAGGTGAAGATGCAATCGCTAAAGCAAATGCTTTTTCACGTGGTCAAGGTGTCGATGCCGTAATTATTACTGCCTCTACAAAGAGTAATGATCCTGTAAGCCATGGTGCGAATATGTGTCGTCAACGTGGGCGTATTGTTTTAGTTGGTGTTGTAGGGTTAGAGCTTTCTCGTGCTGACTTTTATGAAAAAGAAATTTCCTTTCAAGTTTCATGTTCATATGGCCCCGGTCGCTACGACAATGAATATGAAGAAAAAGGTAATGATTACCCTGTAGGGTTTGTTCGTTGGACCGAGCAACGTAACTTTGAAGCCGTACTCGATTTAATGTCATCAGGCGCTTTAAATATGAAGCCATTAATTAGTCATCGATTTGAAATCGATGATGCGATAAATGCTTATAAATGTTTAGATGATCGTTCGTCATTGGGTATTTTACTTAATTACTCAGCCAATGCTGATGAGCTATTAACTAAAAAACTAGTGAGTATTAGAGACGCTGAAAACTATAATGCACAAGATGCTGTTTGTGGCTTTATTGGTGGTGGTAACTATGCTTCGCGGGTATTAATTCCTGCTTTTAAAGAAGCAGGAGCAAAACTTGATACATTACTTACCAGTGGCGGTGTTAGCGCAGTACATCACGGTAAGAAGAATGACTTTGCAAATGCGTCAACAGATTTAACACAATTACTTGGCAATGAAGCGGTTAATACGGTTGTTATTGCAACCCAGCATAACTTACATGCAGAACAAGTAATACAAGCTATAAATTCAGGTAAAAATGCATTTGTAGAAAAACCGTTAGCGTTAACACACCAAGAATTAGATGCCATTGAGTCAGCTTATAATGAACAAAATGGAAAATGCAGAGTGATGGTTGGTTATAACCGTCGTTTTGCACCTCATGTTATAAAAATGAAATCTCTACTTGTTAATGTTTCTGAGCCTAAAGCATTTATTATGACAATGAATGCAGGAGCAATACCAGCTGATCACTGGACGCAAGATCCTGAAGTTAGTGGTGGTCGCATTATTGGTGAAGCGTGTCATTATATTGATTTAATGCGCTTTTTAGCTGGTAGTGAAATTACTGGGTTTACCGCTACCTGTATGGGTAAAGCTGATGGTGTTGATATAACTGAAGATAAAGCATCTATTACTTTGACCTTTAAAGATGGTTCGTTTGGTACTATTAATTATTTAGCTAATGGCGGTAAAGCTTTTGCTAAAGAACGTATTGAAGTATTTGCTAACGATGGTGTACTGCAACTCGATAATTTTAGAAAACTAATAGGTTATGACTGGAAAGGCTTTAGTAAAGATAAGCTAATGACCCAAGACAAAGGGCAAGCTAACTGCTCGAAAGCTTTTATTGATTCTATTAAATCAGGTGAACCTTCACCTATAGGTTTTGATGAGATTATGGAAGTAGCTCGTTGCTCGGTAGATATTGCTGAAGCTTTAAGACGATAGTTTTTATTTGAAATTTGTTTATAGGGGCTTAGCTTTTAGCTAATGTCCCTTTTTTCATTTTAATTTGATTGTAAGAGCCAATATTAATAATAATTTGTAAGTGATTCCACCTTGATGAAAAAATTAGCGTTGTATTTCCATACCATTAAATACTTGAAGTTTACCCAACTTTACCATCGTGTTTTAAAACGTTTTACTCACCCCAAAATAAATCTGATAAAAGGTGAACGTGCAGATATTTCTGGGCAATGGCAAGTTCAGGAACTTTGTGCTCAAAAGTTTATAAACGAAACCGATGTTAATTTTTTGAATCATCCTGGCTTTGTTAATGCAGAGGTTGATTGGAATAACGAAAAAGAAGAAAAGTTATGGTTATATAACTTACATTATTTTGATGATTTAAATTCTTTTGGTAGTCAATCTCGACAATCGTTGCAAAGTCACTGGATAAACAAATGGATTGATGGAAACCCGGCAATTAAAGGTGGCAATGGTTGGGAGTCTTACACGCTTTCGTTAAGAATTGTGAATTGGTCTAAAGCATTTTTATCAGGATTAGAAGCTGACGATAAAATTTTAAACAGCTTAGCACAACAATCAGATTTCTTGTCCCAAGATTTAGAGAAACACTTATTAGGCAATCACTACTTTGTTAATTTAAAAGCACTATTTTTTGCGGGTTGTTACCTTGAAGGACCAGACGCAGATAAATGGTTAGCTTTAGCCTTAGATGGTTATGAAAGTGAATTAAAAGAACAGGTGTTAAGTGATGGGGGCAGTTTTGAGTTAACGCCTATGTATCACTCCATTATGCTGACAGATCTTTTAGACTTATTAAATTTATTCAATGTCTTTCCATCTAGGGTATCTCAATCCGTCGTTGAGTTAACTAAGCAAACTATTATAAAGATGTTTGGTTGGTTACATATTATGAGTTTAGGAGATGACAAAGTGAGCTTTTTTAATGACTCGACCTTTGGCATAGCTCCTGAAAATAATATTTTAAGAGCATATGCAACTAAACTTGGATTTACGGTTAATCAATTAGATATTCCTGAAGAAAAGCTACTTATTCATAATTTGCAAAATTCTGGCTATGTTTCTGTTAAAACTTCAAATATGAGTTTAATCGCAGATCTCGCTCCTGTTGGACCAAGTTATATTCCTGGGCATGCTCATGCTGATTCGTTATCTTTTGAGTTGTCACTGGGCGAATCACGAATTTTTGTTAACTCAGGAACTTCTTTGTATGGCATGAGCGAAGAGCGTTTAAGGCAAAGAGGCACATCAGCGCACAATACCCTTGTATTAAACGATCACAATTCTTCTGAAGTGTGGAGTGGGTTCAGAGTCGCTCGTCGAGCCAATATAGGTAACCGTGTTGTTGGTAAAGTATCAAATGAACAAAAGGTAGAATTTTCTGCTGCTCATAATGGCTATAAAAAACAGGGGATAAATTGCATTCATCACCGAACATGGTCAGTTTCGACAAATGGCTGTGAGATTAATGATGTTATTAATGGTGAATTTAATTCAGCTGTTGGCGTTTTGCATTTGCATCCTGATATAAAAGTAAATTTTATTGATGATAACCGATGCATTCTTCATTCAGTGGACTATGAAATTGAACTTGAAATGATTGGCGCTGACTTATCCATTGTGGACTCTACTTGGCACCCTGGATTTGGCGTTGTAATGGCTTCAAAAAAATTGATTCAACAATTTAAACAGTCTCGAGTTACCTATAAAATTAATTGGAAAAAGCTTTAATATGCATATTTTATTCTTAACTGATAACTTCCCACCAGAAGGGAATGCACCAGCTACCCGTACCTACGAACATGCGAGAGAATGGGTGAAGCTTGGCCATAAAGTGACTATTATTACCGGAGCGCCAAATTTCCCTGAAGGAAAAGTATTTGATGGGTTTAGTAATAGATGGTATTCGAAGGCGATATTAGATGGCATTGAAGTTCGCAGAGTGAAAACTTATATAACAGCAAACGAAGGTTTTGCTAAACGTATCTTAGATTTTATGTCGTTTATGGTAACCAGCTTTTTTGCTGGCTTATTTGTTAAAAAACCAGATGTGATTATCGGAACATCTCCACAATTTTTTACGGCTATAAGTGCATGGGCATTATCAGCTGTTAGGTTTAAGCCTTTTATTTTTGAATTACGCGACATTTGGCCAGCGTCAATAACTGCTGTTGGCGCGATGGGCCGTTCTTTACCCATACGTATACTAGAAAAAATTGAGATGTTTCTTTATCGTAGATCCGACAAAATCATTTCAGTTACCCATAGCTTTAAATCTGAATTAATTGAAAGAGGGGTTGATGGGAAAAAAATTGATGTTGTATTGAATGGTGTGGACTTATCAAAGTATGAACCAGCTCTTAACAAAGATAAGGTTTTTGCTGAACAATACGATTTAGCTGATAAGTTCGTTGTAGGCTATGTTGGTACCCATGGTTTAGCACACTCATTAGATAAAATTGTCGAAGCTGCAGAATTATTGACCGACTTAAAAGACGTTCGTATTTTATTTGCAGGTGGAGGGGCTGCAAAAGTTGATGTTGAGAGACTTGTTAAAGACAAACAGCTATCAAATGTTGTGTTGATCCCTAGACAACAAAAAAAATTGATGCCACAGCTATGGAGTTTATGTGATATTTCTCTTATTAGTCTAAAAGATACAGATTTATTTAAAACAGTTATACCTTCAAAAATATTTGAATCAATGGGGATGGGCTTGCCTATGGTGATGACTTCTCCAATAGGCGAAGCTACTAATATCTTAGAAGCTAGTGATTCGGGAGTCATTGTTAACCCAGAGTCGCCTCAAGAGGTTGCTAAAGTTATTCGAGATTTATTTACTGATCCTTTAAGGCTAGAAAAATTAGCCCTTAATAGCGTTAATGCTGCAAAAGACTATGATCGAAAAAAACTTGCTGAGTTGATGATCAGTAAGCTTGCAGAACTAGCATAGTTATAAATGTTGAAAATGAAGCTTAATTTGGTGTCAGAGAAGTAATAAATAAACAGTATTTAGTAGAAAACTGGGAGCTATTATTTTCATACCATAATATTAAGATGAATTGCTTTTGTATATATTACTGTGACATGATTATACGGACTATATGAAATGGCTTTAATTACGCATGGCGCGCAGTATTTCGTAAATAAAATTTAAGAGAGTAATATGAACATCACTATCGCAGGAACAGGTTACGTAGGTTTATCAAATTCAATGCTGTTAGCGCAACACAACACAGTTATTGCGGTTGATATCATCAAAGAGAAAGTTGATTTATTAAAGGATAAAAAGTCGCCTATTTCAGATGTTGAAATTGAAGATTTCTTGCAAAATAAAACGCTCGATTTTACGGCAACCCTAGATAAAGAGTTTGCTTATAAAAATGCAGATTATGTCGTTATTGCCACACCAACAGATTACGATACAGTAACCAATACTTTCAATACAAAAAGTGTTGAAGCCGTTATAAAAGATGTAATGGCAATTAACCCATCAGCTGTTATGGTCATAAAATCTACTGTTCCTGTTGGTTATACGGCTCGAATTAAAGAAGAGCTGGGTTGTGATAATATAATGTTTTCACCTGAGTTCTTACGAGAAGGCCGTGCACTTTTTGATAATTTGCATCCTTCGCGTATTATCGTGGGTGAAAAGTCAGAGCGTGCAACTATATTTGCTAATTTATTAGCACAAGGTGCAATAAAGCAAGATATTGATATTCTGTTTACTGACTCTACCGAAGCAGAAGCCGTTAAACTCTTTTCTAATACTTACCTTGCAATGCGTGTTTCTTACTTCAATGAATTAGATTCTTATGCTGAAACTCATGGCTTAAATGCTAAAGAAATTATTGAAGGGGTAGGATTAGACCCTCGTATTGGTAGTCATTATAACAACCCATCTTTTGGTTACGGTGGTTATTGTTTACCTAAAGATACCAAGCAGTTGTTAGCGAATTACCAAGACGTGCCTAATAATTTAATCAGTGCTATTGTTGATTCGAATACAACGCGAAAAGATTTTATTGCTGATTCTATTATTAATAAAAAACCAAAGGTTGTTGGTGTTTTCCGTTTGATCATGAAAAGTGGTTCAGACAACTTTAGGTCTTCATCTATTCAAGGGATTATGAAGCGCATCAAAGCCAAAGGTATTGAAGTGGTTATCTATGAACCCGTATTAGAAGAAGGAGAGTTTTTTCATTCTAAAGTATATAACGATCTTGAAGCGTTTAAAGCTATTTCAGATGTTATTGTATCTAACCGCATGGATGATGAATTAGTTGACGTTGCCGATAAAGTTTATACACGTGATCTTTTTGGCAGTGACTAGTTAGTGGCGATTTTTATTAAATTTTATATTTAAACGATTAAGAGTTCTTTATGAAATATTTAGTTACCGGTGCAGCCGGCTTTATAGGTTTTCACCTAACACAGCGTTTATGTGAACAAGGGCATGACGTTGTTGGTATTGATAATTTAAATGATTATTATGATGTTAATCTTAAACTCGCGCGTTTAGCTGAATTAGATAAGTTTACAGATAACAACGCTAAAAACATTGATGGGAATTTTCGATTCATAAAGTTAGACCTCACCGAGCGTGAGGGGATAGCGACATTATTTACCGATGAAAAGTTTGATCGTGTTGTTCACTTAGCGGCACAGGCGGGTGTTAGGTATTCAATTGAGAATCCTATGGCGTATGCTGACTCTAATTTAATTGGTCACTTAACCATACTGGAAGGTTGTAGAAATAATAATATTAAGCATTTGATCTACGCTTCTTCTAGTTCGGTTTATGGTTTGAATAATAAAACGCCATTTTCAACGAGCGACTCAGTTGACCATCCCGTATCGCTTTATGCCGCAACCAAAAAATCTAATGAATTGATGGCCCATAGTTATTCGCATCTTTATGATGTGCCAACAACGGGGTTAAGGTTTTTCACCGTTTACGGTTCATGGGGACGTCCAGATATGGCGCCCTATATTTTCACCAAGAAAATTTTAGATGGCGATACTATTGATATAAACAATAATGGCGATATGTGGCGTGATTTTACCCATGTAGACGACATTGTCGAAGGTATAGTTCGCATTGCGGATGTTGTTCCTGTTCGCGATCCTTCATGGAAGGTCGAAAGTGGTTCTGCTGCTTCTAGTTCTGCACCTTACTCTATTTATAATATAGGGCATGGTTCACCTATTAATTTGATGGGATTTGTCAAAGCCATTGAAGATGAATTGGGCATTGAAGCTACGAAAAACTTTCGTGAAATGCAAGCGGGCGATGTTTATCAAACCTATGCTGAAGTTGATGATTTATTTGACGCTGCAGGTTATAAATCACAAGTGTCTGTTGCAAAAGGTGTTGCTGAATTTATCAGCTGGTATCGAGAATTTTATAAAAAATAGATATCGAACTGCTAGAACATTCTTATATATAAAAAATGATACCAACGGGTATCATTTTTCATTTTAAAAAGTAAATAAATATTTCATCGTGACAATTGCTGTAAGTCCCTTTAATATTAGTTATCGTAAAAATTTAAGGACGAAAATGACAAATAAAATAACAAAAGCAGTAATTCCAGTAGCGGGTCTTGGTACACGTATGTTGCCAGCAACAAAAGCAATTCCAAAAGAAATGCTGCCTATCGTTGATAAACCAATGATCCAACATATTGTTAATGAATGTGTTGCTGCGGGCATTAAAGAAATTGTTTTGGTGACTCATTCTTCAAAAAATGCCATTGAGAATCATTTTGATAAGTCTTTTGAACTTGAAACAACGCTAGAGAATCGTGTTAAGCGACAGTTATTAGATGAAATTCAAGCAATCTGTCCGAAAGATGTAACTATCTTACATGTTCGTCAAGGTGAAGCTAAAGGTTTAGGTCATGCGGTTTTAAAAGCTCGTCCAATTATCGGTAATGAACCTTTTGTTGTTGTACTTCCTGATGTTATTTTAGATGAAGTTTCAGCCAACTTAAAAACTGAAAATCTAGCAGCCATGCTAACGCGATATAATGAAGTGGGTGGTTATAGCCAAATAATGGTTGAGCCTGTTCCAATGGAACAAGTAAGTAGTTATGGTGTCGTTGACTGTGGCGGAGAAGATTTAGCCCCAGGTGAGTCAAAAACGATGACCGCAATTGTTGAAAAGCCTGCGGTTGAAGATGCGCCATCAAACCTAGCGGTAGTAGGTCGTTATGTGTTGTCTGAAAAAATCTGGGATTTATTAAAACTAACACCTCCCGGCGCAGGAGATGAAATTCAACTAACTGATGCCATTGCAATGTTAATGGACAGAGAAAAAGTAGAAGCTTTTCATATGACAGGTAAATCACACGATTGTGGTTCTAAACTAGGTTATATGAAAGCCAATGTTGAATATGGTTTACGTCATCCTGATTTGGGTGAAGATTTCAGAGCCTATTTATCTGAACTCATGAAATAAGTTATAAATTTGAAGAGATGCTGGAGTAATTCAGCATCTTCTTTATATTATAGTCCCCTTTTTATCCTCAGAAAATAACGAGTCATAACAAAAGTAATCATATGGATATCACAGCTCTAAAACAATTAGCCGCTCAAAGTAAGTCACGCTCAATACGTTCTTTATTTGCAGATGTAAAACGAGCCGATAATTTTTCAACAAGTTCACAGGGCTTGTACCTTGATTACTCCAAACAAAACATTACCAAAACAGAACTTCAACAGCTTTTTCAACTAGCCGAAACGTCAAATTTAACAGAAAAAATTAAAGCACAGTTCTCAGGTGAAATAATTAATAATACTGAGAAACGTGCCGTGCTCCATACGGTTCTTCGTTCTCCAGACAAAATCAAACAAGAAGTTTTAGGCGCAGAAGCTTACGAAGTTATCGCAACTGAACAGCACATGGCTCAAATTGTTGATGATGTAAGTGGTGGGAAATTATTATCAGCTTCTGGTGAAAAATTCACTGATGTCATTGCCATTGGTATTGGCGGTTCATATTACGGCATTAAGGTTACGCTCTCTGCGTTAAATACTTTTCATACAACTGGCTTAAATGCCCATGTTATAGCTAACGTTGATGGCGCAGCTGTCGAAGAAAAATTAGCTAAACTAAGTGCTAATACCACGCTAGTTGTTGTTATTTCAAAAACATTTACTACCCAAGAAACATTATTAAATGCCCTTGCTGTTAAAAATTGGATGCTTAAACACGCTTCTGATGCTGATATTATAGAAAAACAGTGGTTCGCGGTAAGTACTAATATCGTTAAAGCGACTGAATTCGGCGTTTTAGAAAAAAATATATTACCTATGTGGGATTGGGTTGGTGGACGTTTTTCGCTTTGGTCTGCAGTAGGTTTACCACTGGCATTAGTGATAGGGAATGAAAATTTCAATAAGATGAAGCAGGGCGCTTATGAAATGGATCAACATTTTCAAAATACTCCCCTTGAGCAAAACATGCCGGTGTTAATGGCATTATTCGGTATTTGGAATCGTAACGCTTTACAATATTCAAGCTTAGCTATTTTACCTTATGATCATTCTCTTCGCGCTTTACCTGGTTACCTGCAACAAACTGACATGGAGAGTAATGGCAAGTCAGTGTCAAATTCGGGTGAAAAGTTAGCATGGCAAACAGCGCCAACCGTTTTTGGTCAAGAAGGTACAAATGGTCAGCATGCTTTTATGCAATTAATGCATCAAAGTGACGATATTATTCCTACTGACTTTATTGTTTGCTTAAAAGGCAGCAGTAACTTACCTGAGCATCATCAAGTTTTAGTGGCTAATTGTTTTGCACAAAGTGAAGCATTAATGCGTGGAAAAACATTAGCGGAAGTGGAAGAGGAATTAAGAGTCGCCGGTGTTGATGTACAAGAGATATCAAGAATTTCTTCTCATAAAACTATGAAGGGTAATACACCTAGCAACACACTTTTACTAGAAGATATGACGCCTGAAAATTTAGGCGCATTGCTCGCGCTTTATGAACATAAGATTTTTGTTCAAGGTGTCATTTGGCAGTTAAACTCATTTGACCAATGGGGTGTTGAATTAGGAAAACAGTTAGGTAACAGCATTTTATCAGCAATGAATGGCGGAGAAACTTCAATGTTGTCTGGTTCAAGCCAAAGCTTAATCAAGCGTTTTACCAGCTCCTGCAAAAAATAGCATTAGAATATGGTCAATAACGAGTAGATACTGGGCTTGTTATTGACATTTTTACTGTAAATCTATAGTATTCCCGCGCTTTTACCTTGATATCCTCTCAAATAAGTCAATTAACATTTATTGTTAAATTTTCCTATTATTAGGATGCCATCAGGTTATACCTACTATCCACATAATGAGAGTGCAATGTTCGAATTACATGCCAGTAAAGTTTCTAACCTGAAGAACGATGTTCTTTCAGGATTTACCGTTGCCTTAGCGCTAGTGCCTGAAGCTGTAGCTTTTGCATTTGTTGCTGGAGTTGACCCTCTGGTTGGTTTGTATGCTGCCTTTATGGTTGGTTTAATCACCTCTGTTTTTGGTGGTCGTCCAGGAATGATTTCCGGCGCAACAGGTGCTATGGCTGTTGTTATGGTGAGTTTAGTTGCTATTCATGGGGTGGAATATTTATTCGCTACGGTAGTACTTACTGGTTTGCTGCAAATACTGGCAGGTATATTTAAACTGGGTAAATTTATTCGATTAGTACCACATCCTGTCATGCTCGGGTTCGTAAATGGTTTAGCCATTGTTATATTTTTAGCGCAGTTAGGGCAATTTAAAATCACCAATGAATTGGGTGAATTAGAATGGATGCAAGGTACACCACTTTATACAATGGCAGGGTTAATTATTTTAACCATGGCAATTATTCACTTTTTCCCGAAATTAACGAAAGCTGTTCCTTCAACCCTTGTGGCAATTGTTGCTGTTTCATTCTTAGTTTATGGTATTAAACTTGATACTAAATTAGTCGGTGATGTTGCTTCTATTGCTGGCGGGTTACCCACATTCAGTATACCTAGCGTACCTTTTGATTTAGAGATGCTAAGAATTATATTTCCATTCGCGTTAGTTTTAGCGGCGATAGGTTTAATTGAATCATTATTAACCTTGACCCTTATCGATGAATTAACCGGCACACGTGGCCGTGGTAACAAAGAATGTATTGCACAGGGTGCAGCAAATACGGTTACAGGATTTTTCGGAGGTATGGGTGGTTGTGCGATGATCGGTCAATCAATGATCAACGTGAACTCCGGTGGACGAGGTCGTGCTTCAGGTATTACTGCAGCATTAGCCTTACTTGGTTTTATCTTATTTGCATCAGGTTTAATTGAACAAATTCCACTAGCTGCATTAGTTGGCGTAATGTTTATTGTTGTTATCGGTACCTTTGAATGGTCAAGTTTCCGCATCTTAGGCAAGGTACCCAAAGCAGATGCGTTTGTCATTATTCTTGTTTCAGGCGTTACAGTAATATCTGATTTAGCGATAGCCGTTGTTGTTGGTGTTATTGTTTCAGCATTAGTTTTTGCGTGGGAACATGCTAAGCACGTTATTGTTCATCGCTCTACAAATGATGAAGGGTCCACAGTTTATGACGTTACTGGCCCATTATTTTTTGGATCTATTTCAAACTTTTTAGAACAGTTTGATATGGACAAAGACAGCGACGACGTTATTGTTGAATTCAAAAACTCACGTGTTGTTGACCATTCTGCGATTGAAGCCATTGATACCTTAGCTGAGCGCTATTTATCACGCGGTAAAACCATGCATTTAAGACATTTAAGTAGTGAATGTACTGAGCTATTGACTAAAGCTGGAAGCTTAGTTGAAATTAATGTTATAGAAGATCCTGATTACCACATTGTTAGTGACAAATTAGCGTAAACAAATTTAAGCCTATACGCTACAATTAGTGTGTAGGCTTTTAACGTTTGGCCGAAGGTTTTTATGCAATTAGAATTTTTTGATGTTCCTAGCCCTTGTGTTGGTATTTGCCAATCAGATGAAAAAGGCAACTGTCTTGGTTGTTATCGTACGCGTGAAGAACGTCAAACCTGGATAAACCTAAAGTCTGATGATAAGCAAAAAGTGGTTAAGCGCTGCCAACAGCGTAAAAAACGTAAGAACACCATACCCAAAACAAAAATAATTGATATTGTCGTACCAGAATTGCAACCTTCATTACTTGACCCTCAACCGAAAAAAAAATTAGAAACTTCAACTGATTTTGATTTTGGTGATTTTGAGCTTTAGTCATACTTTGACCGGTGCCTGAGTACAATTTCAAACCACTTTATAATATTTGAAATCCATTCAACGTAAATGTATAACCATTTAACTTAATTACCTGCGCTTCGCTTGCTGTATTCATTAAATAATCTTATTGTTAATGATTAAATCCAAAAATAATAATCCGCACAGGAAGCATTACATGCATATCAAGCAAAGCATCGCGCCTACGTTGTTGGCAATTAGCGTATCGATAGCGTTATCTGGCTGTTTACAATCAGAGCAACAAGACCCAAAAGTGTCTATTAACAAAAATCCTTACCCAAGTACCTATCAACCTTTACCTAAGCAAACGACATTAATCAAAAATACTACGGTATTAATTGGTAATGGTGAGCGCATTGATAATGCAGACGTTCTCATGACTGACGGTAAAATTTCTCAAGTTGGCAAAAACCTATCAGGTGCAGGTGCCGTAGAAATTGATGGTACTGGTAAATGGTTAACTCCAGGTGTTATTGATGTGCATTCACATTTAGGGGTTTATCCAAGCCCTTCGGCTGAGTCTCATTCAGACGGAAATGAAATGACCTCACCAAACACGTCTGAAGTTTGGTCTGAACATAGTATATGGCCACAAGATCCGGGCTTTAATGCTGCTCGCGCTGGCGGTGTGACAACAATGCAAATACTCCCGGGCTCTGCCAATTTATTTGGTGGGCGTGGTGTAACCCTTCGTAATGTGCCAAGTCATACTATGCAAGGTATGAAGTTTCCAGAAGCACCTTACGGTTTGAAAATGGCTTGTGGTGAAAACCCTAAACGTGTTTACGGCAGTCGTAAGGTTTTACCTTCTACCCGAATGGGGAATATGGCTGGGTACCGTATGGCTTGGGCAGAAGCTACTGAATATAAAAGTGCTTGGGAAAAATATGACCGTGACTACGAAGCGGGTAAGAACCCACTAGCTCCAGCACGAGATTTAGAGCTTGATACCCTGCGTGGCGTGCTTGACGGTGAAATATTAATTCACAATCATTGTTATAAAGCTGAAGAAATGGCAATGATGATTGATTTAGGTAAAGAGTTTAACTATAAATCAGGTACTTTCCATCATGCAGTTGAAGGTTATAAAATTGCTGATATATTAGCAGAAAATGGTAACTGTGCAGCTATGTGGCCTGATTGGTGGGGTTTCAAAATGGAAGCTTACGACATGATCCATGAAAACGTTGCGGTAGTTAATGCCGTGAAGAATTCGTGTGCCGTTGTTCATTCAGATTCTAGTAGTACTATTCAACGTCTGAATCAAGAAGCAGGGAAAGTGATGTATCGCGCGAATGAAAATGGTTTTGCTTTAAAACCAGCAGAAGCTATTCGTTGGATCACTTTAAACGCAGCTAAATCTTTAGGTATTGATGATAAAACAGGTAGCTTAGAAGCCGGTAAAAATGCTGATGTTGTACTGTGGAATCAAAGCCCTTTTAGTGTTTATGCACAAGCAGAACAAGTATTTGTCGATGGCGCAAAAGTGTATGACCGCTTTGATGATAAATACCAAGCAAAAAGTGACTTTATGTTAGGTCAACCTGAAGTACCTGTTTCACCTCAAAAGGGAGGGGAATAATCATGAATAAAATAAAACTATTTAAAGCCTCATTAGTTGCACTTGCTTTGTCTACAATTTGTAGTGCAAATGCAGAAAGCTTAGCGATCACAAATGCAACCATTCATACGGTTACTGAACAGGGCGTTTTAACTAATGCTACAGTGGTTATTGATAATGGAAAAATTATTGCGATAAACCCTGAGAAAATTGACGCTGATGTTGTTTTTGATGCGATGGGTAAAATACTAACGCCAGGGCTAATAGGTTCAATGAATTCTCTCGGTTTAGTTGAAGTCAATGCAGTATCTAGAACCCGCGATGCAAGAGACAAAAAAGCTGACATCACTTTTGATGCATCATTAGCCTATAATCCACTTTCTACCGTTGTTCCATATACGCGTAAAGGTGGTATCACCAGCAACGTAACCGTACCTGGTGGTGGCGATAGCATGTTCAAAGGGCAAACTTTTGTTACAGACTTATCTGGTGAATTCGACAGTGTCTTTATCAAAGAAAATGCGGTAATCATTGACTTAGGCGCAAAAAGTAGTGGTTCACGTGCTTTGAATTTACAAAAGTTACGTAACGAGCTTGATGATGCGCAAAAAGCATTAACGAAAGCAGCTGAAGAAGCTAAATCAGCGAAAAAAGATAAAAAAGCTGACGAAAAAAGTAAAACACCTAAAGAACTAAAACGTGATGAAAAAATCATGAATGCACTTTTAGCAGGTGACAAGCCACTTGTTGCTTATGCTGATCGCGCAACTGATTTATTGGAACTGCTTAAGTTAAAAGCTGAATTTAATATAGATTTAGTTATCGCTGGCGGTGCAGATGCAATATTGATCTCAGAGCAAATCGCTGCAGCGAAAGTACCTGTTATTTTTGGCGCTTTAGATAATTTGCCAAGTAGCTTTGACTCTCTTCATTCATCACTTGATAATACTGCAAAATTAACTAAAGCAGGTATCAATGTTGCTCTAGCAGTACATGATGCACATAACTTGTACCAGTTACGTTTTGAAGCTGGCAACGCTATAGCAAATGGCTTAACTAGAGAGCAAGCACTCGCCGCTGTTACTGCTAACGTAGCAGATGCTTTTAATATTAACGCTGGGCGAATTGCTGTTGGTAAAAAAGCGGACTTAGTATTATGGAGTGCAGACCCATTCGAACTAAGTACTAAAGTTGATAAAATGTGGATAGGCGGTAAAGAATATTCAACACAGAGTCGTCAAGATGAGTTGCGTAAACGTTATACCACAAAGAGCGACATGCCAAGAGGTTACACTAAGTAACTTTTACTTGTAGAATAATGCCTTATTTGAAACGCTAAACGAGCAATCGTTTAGCGTTTTTTTATTTATAATAGTGTAAAGATCTTATACTAGAATACTTTTAAGCTATCATCCTTTGTTGGTGTATTTTATTATCCCCTTATTACTTTATAGCAAACCTTCGAGGTTATATGACATCCATTATTGCTGAAAATGAATTTGGTCAAGTTAAGCAAGTTTCGCTAACAGATCAAATTAACCTGCTGGAAATTATCCATAATACTTGTACTGCAAAAGTAAGTTTATACGGTGGGCATGTACTCGCATGGCAGCCTGTGAATCAAAAGCCAGTTTTTTGGTTAAGCAAAGACGTTATTTTTGAGCAAGGAACAGCCATAAGAGGCGGTATACCTTTATGTTGGCCATGGTTTGGACCTTATCAAGCACCAAGTGGTGAAACGGCTGGTAATCATGGTTTTGCTCGTCAAAGGAATTGGCAGCTTGATGACGTGACGATTACTAAAGGTAACATCGAAATAACATTGTTCTTATCAGGATCTGATGAAAACACACTTTGGCCTCATCGTTATCAACTAAAGCAAGTGCTTATTTTTTCAGAATGTTTTGAACAAAAATTATTTATCAGTAACTTATCATCACAGGCCTTTGAATATTCAGGCGCATTACACAGTTATTTCGCAGTGAGTAACCCAGGAAATACCCTTGTTACGCCGTTAGCTGAATTTCTGTTTGATGATAAAGTTACAGGAAAAAAGCAGCAGTGTGCTCCTTTAGATCATTGTTTGGGAGAAATTGACCGTATTTATTATGGTAACAAGGTTTGCTCAATTGAAGATAAACAATGGCAAAGAACCATCAAAGTTCTATCAACAAATTGTCAGCAATGGGTGTTATGGAATCCTGGAACTGAGTTAGCAAATAACATGAAGGATATTCATCAAGGAGCTGAAAATGAATTTGTTTGTTTAGAAGCTGCCAATACTAACAATCATGTCGTTGAAGCTAATGAAACAGTGATGATTGGTCAAACAATTTCTCTAGAATAGATCTGTAAATAATATAGTTCAGCACAAGCTTCTAGACTTTGTTGTAATTATCCTTTATCTTTTCATTAATAATTAACAGGTAATACCAGTTGGTGTTGCCTTTCTAATTCTTGGTGTTTATGTGAAAACCAGTCGTAGAGATTTTTTAAAAGTCGGTTTACTGGGTAGTGCAGTCTTGTTGGCTGGTAGCAGCTTGTCTGCTTTATCTTTAGTAAAGCCCAGTAAAAACGATTTACAACATTTCAGTTTTCTAAACTCAGCCGATACTCAGTTATTATTAGCGCTTGCCCCTATAATATTAAAAGCTAATTATCCGGGGATACTCGGAAAAGAAGCAGAACAGCGATTACTTATTTCGATTGATCATCAAATTTCATCATTAGGTGAACACTCTCAAAAACAACTTCAACAGCTTTTTGATCTTTTAGGCTCTTCTACTTTACGATACTTTGCAGGCGCACAAACTATTGATTGGTCTTTAGCATCCAATGATCAAATTGAAAGTTTTCTAGAGGGATGGAAAAACAGTATGTTTGCATTAAAAAGAACAGGCTATGCTGCTTTATGCAAACTGATCACGATGAGTTGGTATACTCAGCCTGAGAATTTTTCGCAAGCGAGTTACCCAGGCCCTCCTAAAATATATCCACCACAGGAATAAAACGTGAAAATAGTCCCCGAAATTCGTGGTATTAGCGATCCGTACTCAGCTAAAAAATCTATCGTGAAGCAAACTATTAATGCAAATCAGTTAGAAACTGATGATATTAGTGCTGATATTATTATTATAGGCACTGGTGCTGGCGGGGGCACCAGCGCAGAAATATTAGCGCAAGCTGGGCTAAAAGTATTAATGATTGAAGAGGGTCCCCTAAAGACGACACGTGATTTCAAAATGGATGAACAAAAGGCCTATGCTGATTTATATCAAGAGAATGCAGGTAGAGGCACTAAAGATGGCGGTATTGGTATTCTACAGGGCCGTTGCGTAGGAGGAACTACTGTCGTCAATTGGACATCTAGTTTCAGAACGCCTTCACCAACGCTTGATTATTGGCAAAAAACTTTTCAAGTTAAAGGCTGTAACCATAGCGATATGGTTCCTTGGTTTGAACAAATGGAAAAACGTTTAAATATAATGCCATGGCACGGTGTTAATGAAAATAATTCAGTGTTAAAGGAAGGTTGCGAAAAACTTAATATTCCATGGAAAGCAATTCCACGTAATGTAAAGGGGTGCTGGAATTTAGGTTATTGTGGAATGGGATGTCCAACTAACGCTAAGCAGTCAATGTTAGTCACAACAATCCCTGATGCACTTGAACATGGTGCAACTTTGTTATACCAAGCACGTGTAGAGCGCCTACTTATCAAGAACAACAAAATTACGGGCGTTGAATGTATTGCTCTTGATGACAAAAAACATAAAACATCTAAAAAAATTATCGCGAAAGCACCGTATGTTATTTTAGCGGCTGGAGCCATTAATGGTCCCGCATTAATGTTACGTTCTAACGCTCCTGATCCAAATAAACGCATTGGCAAGCGAACTTTTTTACACCCAACCGTTTTTTCTTTTGCACAATTTGATAAAGAAATATCGCCATTTTATGGTGCGCCACAGTCTATTTATAGCGACCATTTTCAATGGAAAAACGGTACTACAGGCCCATTAGGTTACAAGTTAGAAGTTCCTCCACTGCACCCGGCTATTTCATCAATTATGTTAATGGGACATGGCAGTAGTCATGTGGATGAAATGTCTAAGCTAAATAATACTCATGCAATGTTAGCACTCTTGCGTGATGGTTTTGATGATGACAGCATAGGTGCAAGCGTCACCCTTTCAGATAATGGCAGCCCAATTGTCGATTATCCAATGAATGATTATTTGTTTGACGGAATAAAGCGCGCATACCTTTCAATGGCTGAAATTCAATTTGCTGCGGGTGCAAAAAGAGTACGTCCAGCACATCAGCATGGAGAATGGTTTGACAGCTATGAATCTTTCAAAGAAGGTTTTCATAAGCTTGAACATAAAGTCAGTAATAACCTAGTAGGAAGTGCTCATGTAATGGGAGGACTACCTATGGGAGAAAATAAAGAATTTTGTTTAGTTGACAGCAATTGTAAATATCATTATCTAGACAATTTGTGGGTATTTGACGGCTCGGTTTTTCCAACGTCTATTGGCACTAATCCACAACTTTCTATTTATGCTTTAGTTTGCAAACAAGCGACAAATTTAGTCAAAAAACTGCAGGAAAATTAACCGTTTTTATTTCTGTTAATTGATAAGAAAACAGCTAAACTAAGAAGGTGAATTTGACGATAAATCTATTTAATATTCACCCATTATACAATTATTCACATAATACTAATAAGTCCACATTATGTGTATATTGTATAATATCTGTGATTTTAACTCTCCAGCTCAGCATTAACGTATAAACATATTGTATACAATATAGTAAGTATACAGTTTTATGTTGATATAGATGCAAAAATACTGAATATTTACTCTAATCGATATTGACACTAAATTATTTTTATGAAACAGCAAAATTTAGTTTGCTTTTTAGGCATTGGAGTGATTATTCTAATTATACTTTTTTGATTGAATGAGATTGTTAATGGAACACTTAAACCATTTATTTGTAGAAGCGGGCACTTTAATGTTTGCTGGCATGGTATTCGTTTTTACCTTTTTAAGCTTAATGATTGTATTTATTAATGTCGTTTTAAAACAATTAGCGATTAAATTTCCAGATGCAATTATTCAAACAAAATCAGCACGATCAAATCAAAAAACAAAACAAAATGTTGATGGTATTTCACCGAAAGTGGTGGCGGCAATTACTTCTGCTGTAACGCAATATCGTAAACAACATAATCAAAACTCAAGCACTCATAAAACTAAATAGGAAAAACTCATGACAAAGCCACTAGGTATTACTGAAGTTGTCTTAAGAGATGGCCATCAATCACTACTCGCCACTCGTTTACGTCTTGAGGACATGTTACCCATTGCACCTAAACTTGATGAAATTGGCTTTTGGTCAATTGAATCTTGGGGTGGTGCTACTTTTGATTCTTGTATTCGTTATTTAGGTGAAGATCCTTGGGAACGTTTGCGCGCACTAAAGAAAGCGATGCCAAACACTAAGCAACAGATGTTATTTCGCGGTCAGAATATTTTGGGTTACCGTCATTACGCAGATGACGTGGTCGAAAAATTTGTAGAGCGTGCTCATGTTAACGGCATTGATGTGTTCCGTATTTTCGATGCAATGAATGATGTACGTAATTTACAAACAGCGATTAAATCGGCAGTAAAAGTTGGTGCTCATGCGCAAGGAACGCTAAGTTACACCGAAAGCCCTGTACATACGCTAGAAGGTTGGTTAACCATGGCCAAGCAATTAGAGGACATGGGCGCTCACTCATTATGTATTAAAGATATGTCAGGCTTACTAAAACCTTATGATGCCGCTGAGTTGATAGGTCGTCTAAAAGAGACAGTTTCATTACCCATTGCTTTGCATTGTCATGCAACTACAGGTTTAAGCCTTGCTACACAAATGAAAGCTATTGATGCTGATATTGATGTTGTTGATACGGCTATTTCGTCAATGAGTATGACTTACGGTCATTCACCAACAGAAACTGTTGTTGCGATTGTCGAGGGTACTGAACGTGATACGGGTTTAGACATGGTTAAGCTTGCAGAAGTTGCCACATATTTCCGAGATGTTCGTAAAAAATATGCCAAGTTTGAAGGCAGTTTAAAAGGTATTGATGCACGTATTCTATTAGCACAAGTGCCTGGTGGCATGTTAACAAATATGGAAATGCAGTTGAAAGAACAAGGTGCTGCTGACAAGTTAGATGAAGTATTGACTGAAATTCCTAAAGTAAGAAAAGATTTAGGTTACATACCTTTGGTAACACCAACTTCACAAATCGTTGGGACTCAAGCGGTATTAAATGTTTTAACCGGTGAACGTTATAAATCTATCACTAAAGAAACTGCAGGTGTTCTTAAAGGCGAATATGGCGCAACGGCTGATAAAGTCAATGCTGAACTACAAGCGCGTGTTCTAGATGGAGGTGAAGCGATTACCTGTCGTCCTGCTGATTTAATTAACCCTGAAGTTGATAACCTAACCGCAGAACTTAAAACACTTGCTAAAGAAAAAGATATTAACTTAGCAGATGAAGTGATTGATGACGTATTAACCTACGCACTCTTTCCACAAATCGGCTTGAAATTTTTAGAAAATAGAAATAACCCTGATGCTTTTGAACCTATTCCAAGTGTTGAAGAAGTACCTACCTCAGCAGCATCAACTCCAGCACAAAGTTCAACAGCACCGGAAAGTTATGCGGTAAGTGTTGATGGTAAACTCTTTGATGTTGTTGTTGCACCTGGCGGCGATATTAGTCAAATAACCCTCCCCGCAGGTGATGAAGCCATGAAACAGTCAGCGTCAGTTTCAGCTTCTGAAGCATTAAATGCGCCGCTTGCAGGCAACATCTTTAAAGTATTGGTCAATGAAGGTGATGAAGTTGAAGCAGGTGAAGTTGTTATCATTATGGAAGCGATGAAAATGGAAACTGAAATTCGTGCTGTTAATGCTGGAACAATTACTTCATTACATATTAAAGAAGGCGATTCGGTTACCGTTGGCCAAGCTTTATTGAGCTTAGGATAGATAAAAATGGAATCATTACAAAAACTTTGGTTGTCTACGGGCTTAGCTAATTTTGAGTCTGGTCAGGTGATCATGATGATCGTTGGTTGCCTACTACTTTACCTTGCGATTGCACGAAAATTTGAACCATTGTTACTACTTCCTATGGGATTTGGTTCTATATTAACTAATATTCCGTTAGCTGGGTTTTCAGAAGTTGGTGGATTATTACACTTTATTTATTATGCGGGTATTGATACGGGGATATTCCCGTTAATTATCTTTATGGGCGTTGGTGCAATGACCGACTTTGGCGCTTTAATCGCTAACCCTAAAACCTTGTTATTGGGTGCTGCCGCTCAGTTTGGTATTTTTGCAACCCTATTTGGTGCTATTGCATTAAACTATGTACCCGGTATTGAATTTACCCTTAAAGATGCTTCTGCTATTGCTATTATTGGTGGTGCCGATGGTCCTACGGCAATATTCTTAGCATCAAAGTTAGCTCCTGAATTACTAGGTGCTATTGCTGTTGCAGCATATTCGTACATGGCTTTGGTGCCAATTATTCAGCCGCCAATAATGAGAGCATTAACGACTGAAGATGAACGTAAAATTGAAATGGCGCAATTACGCCCAGTAACCAAAATTGAAAAAATAGTATTCCCGTTGGGTGTATTATTGATGGCTATATTCTTCTTGCCATCAGCAACACCTTTAGTCGGGATGTTTTGTTTAGGTAATCTGATGCGTGAATGTGGTGTGGTTGACCGTTTAAGTTCAACTGCTCAGAACGAGCTGATTAATATCACGACAATATTTTTAGGTTTAGGTGTTGGCTCTAAATTAAGTGCTGAAGCCTTCTTAAACGTAGAAACGTTAGGTATTTTAGGTTTAGGTGCAGTGGCATTCTCAATTGGTACCGCTTCTGGCGTATTAATGGCTAAATTAATGAATAAACTTTCATCAACGCCTATTAATCCATTGATTGGTGCAGCAGGTGTGTCAGCAGTTCCTATGGCGGCTCGTGTTGCTAACAAAGTAGGTTTAGAAGCTAATCCTCACAACTTCCTGTTGATGCATGCTATGGGGCCAAATGTGGCTGGTGTGCTTGGTTCAGCAGTTGCGGCAGGTATTTTACTCGCTTTAGTGGGATAGATTTAGAAAATACTCTAGGTTAGTCACGATTTACGGGAAGCTTTGCTTCCCGTTTTTATATCAGATTTTAAATACGGACTTTGTACTTTCAGTCGATTATTCAATAACACCCGTATCAGGGAGTTTTGCGTAAGGGGTTATTTCTTGAAAATATTGAAGGGTATTCTCAGCTAATAGTTTATCCAACTGTTTTTTTAGTGCATAACCAGTTTCATTTTTTGCAACGGCTAAACTTGCTGCAATAATTTTAAATTTTTGATAATAAATTTTTTGCGGGCTTTCAGGTGAATTAAATTCAGTTGGCACTTTAGAATTAAGATCATTTTGTAACTGCTTGATTGTAGACATCATGGCAACACGTTCAAAAAGAATCACTTTAATTCTACCGCGTGCCATCATCATCACTAACCTTGATAAACTGCTTACTTCAATAAATTTTTCTCTTGGAACTCCTGCTAACTCGGCAAAAAAATCAGCATTACCAATTAATGTACCGATACTATTGTTAGGTAACTTATCGAGGTCAAAGTTAGTAGAAGACGTTGAATAGAGATCTACAGTAGTGTTGAAGTGCCAATTTAGCTCTTGAGCATATTGATAAAATGCTTGTGTTTCACTGTCTTTAGGCGTCAGGCCAACCATATCGATACGATGATTTTCTAATTCTTTTTTAGCGCGAGCATACGTCATTATCTGATAGTTAAAATTCAACGAAGCATTTTTTTGCAGTGCATTAAGCATATCAATGACGAAACCACTGCCATCTTCATTGACTAAAGGCGGGAATGGTTCCAGACCCACGGTTATATCAGTATGGTTTGCTAATAGTTTGAAGCTAAAGGATGAGAACAAAATAAAAATAATGATAATTTTATTTAGCACTAAAATGATTTTCAATATATGTCCCCTATAATTTTAAGGGATAACCATAGCAGTAAATAGACAAGGTTAAAAATTTATATTTTAGTGCGTTTGTGACTTGAGCTATAACTCTTTAAGGGTTTAATTTAAAGTGACGCCATAAATTTTTTGAATCTTTTTGTGACTCACCATTTTGTTCCTCTAACTCAAAACAAATGCGGTCATGTAAGCGGTTAGCACGACCTTGCCAAAACTCAATGTAGTGTGGCTTTATTCTCCAGCCCCCCCAAAATTCGGGTAAGGGTATTTCTAGCCCCGCAAATTTTTCAGTGTAATAAGCTTCTTGTTTTTGTAATTCTTCTTTACTGGCAAGCTGTGAACTTTGTTTTGACGCCCATGCGCCAATTTGGCTACCACGATCTCTGCTATGAAAGTACTTTTCAGATTGTTCATGCGTCACTTTTTCTACCACACCTTCAATACGAACTTGGCGTTGAAGCACTCCCCAATGAAATAACAATGCGATTTTATTATTTTCAGTTAAATCTTGGCTTTTTCGACTTCCGTAATTGGTATAAAAAACGAAACCTTTCTCGTCAAACTCTTTTAATAACACCATACGAGAGCTAGGTTGACCACTTTTGTCACAACTACTTACCGACATAGCTTCAGGCAATAAAATACCGGATTTATTTGCGTCATTGAACCATTGATCAAATAATTGGATAGGATCCGTTTGTGAAGAAATTTCAGGAAGTGGCAAGGCAACACCTTGACCAAATGTAAATAAACAACGTAATTTTTCGAATAGCGTCATGGCAATAGAATAAAATGTGATAAAAGAAGTATGTGCATGAGATAATAGC
This sequence comes from uncultured Colwellia sp., assembly GCA_913020705.1. The sequence goes on along the minus strand of CAJWBY010000048.1, from coordinate 1,653 downwards.
ATGGAAAATTTAACAGATTCTAAGAAATTATGTGCTTAACGGGGTAAATCGATATTAATAATTGATCAAATTTCCCAGTCTTCACTATCATCTATAGCTTCACGCAGTCTCTTTTTTTCTAATAAATCATCAATACGCTGGCGCACCTTAGTATTTTTATCAGCTTTCTTTCCGGTAGCGAGATCTTTATCGTAGTTCTCTGAATCGTTATTTGTGCTAAATTCATCTGACATTATCGTGTTTTTCTCACGGTTATTTATATTTATTAAAGGGATTAATTTGAAGATAGGCAACAACTGAAGAAATTTCAATAAATTTACTTCATCGTCTATTTGATTTTCAAATAAATAAGTCCATAGAGAATTTAACAAATAAATATATTTGAATTGTAATAGCACGTTGATAAACTGTTTTATCTTTGATTTAACTGAAACCTAGCGACAAATATGTCATATCGTAATTTTCCCCAATGGCTTGAACAGTTGCAATCTCAAGCATTCACCAAGGATGAACGACAATTAGTATTACTTGTTGGTGATACTTGTTGGGTAAAGGAATTATTAGAGATAAATCATAAAAAGCAGACAACGGACGATCTGCTAGTGTTTAGTCTTCACCCCGAGCTAGTTTCTACTATTGATACTAAACATTTTTCGCAGCAGTTAGGGAGTGAAAATAATAGAATTTTATTTTCTTGTGTTGAAGGTTCAATGGCTGAAACCCTAAAATTAGATGCCTTTGCTGCGCTTTCTGGCACATTGGTGGCAGGAGGGGTAATGTTTATCTGGCTTGATAAGCCATTAGAAGAAGCGATTGAACAAACTCATTTAATGTCACTGAAATATTTTTATCAGGAATTAATCAATAATAAAAATTTAGTGACAGTTCAGAAAACTTCCGACCAAACTACTCATCAAGTTTTCCCCGAAATTGAGTGTGGTTTTAAAATAAGCCCGTCATTAGAAGCTGAATATTTATATCAGACTAAAACCCAAGAGCAACAAACAGCCGTTGAAAAAATTATTAACGTAAGCCAAGGGCATAGAAATCGTCCGTTAGTTCTAACGGCAGACCGTGGTAGAGGTAAATCTTCAGCGCTAGCAATTGCATGTGTTCAATTACTTGAGAATAATAATGCCCAAGGAAATGAGAACTTAAATATTATTATTACTGCCCCGCAAATACGTTCTTTATCCGTTTTTTATTCTCAAATATCACGATCATTTTTTGATGTTGATGCTGAGTTCACTTATGTTAAAAATAGTAAAACATCAATTAATCACCGTTTTGGTTCAGTCACTTTTATTGCTATCGATCAGCTTATTCACGAGAGTGACTCGTTAGACGTCTCTTTATTACTGGTTGATGAAGCTGCCTCAATCCCCGTTAATTTATTAACTGAGCTAGCGGTTCGTTATTCTCGAATTGTATTTTCTAGTACCGTACATGGATATGAAGGTGCAGGGCGCGGATTTACATTAAAGTTCCAACAAAAGTTAAAACAGATAATGCCACAATGGCGAAGTTTCCATATGCACGAGCCTATTCGCTGGCGTGTAGATGATCCTTTAGAGGAATTTGTTTTTGATAGTTGTTTACTTAATGCCAAGCTTGCTGAGCTGCCTGTTATGGAGGAATTATCACAAATTCATA
>CAJWBY010000047.1 GCA_913020705.1 uncultured Colwellia sp. | reverse complement strand
ATAGTATGTTCACAAAGTGCAATATTAAAAACTGAGTATTTAAGGGAAAAAATTAATAAAACTCAATAATTAAGCCATTTTTTTTTACTTGTTTTACAAGATTCTTATAATTTATTAGGGCAATATAATCTATTGAAATGAAAAATAATGGAAAGAAAATTAATCAGTCTAATATATTGATTCTGGGTTTTGCATTTAAAGAAAATTGCGAAGATATAAGAAACACTAAAGTTATAGATATAATTAACTGTTTTAAAAAATATATTCCAGAAAAATTGCCGCATTGCCTATTTTTTTAAAAACCACCAATATTGAGGAGAAGAAATAAATGCAGCAGCAGCCTCATATGAGGGAAAGTAAGGTTTAAAATCGACTAAGAAAGTATCATTTTTTTGCGTACTGGCATTAGCCAATCTAAACGCTTCGGCCAGTCCGGTCTCTTTGTAGGGACCCGTTAAGAGTGAAGTCGCAAAATCTAGCTCTTTAAAAACGGAATACACCACAACTCCAGTTTCCGGCTCAACAAGAAAAATATCATAGAAGCCAAACGAGGTTAAATACTGGTTGAGATGAGGATGATACTTCTTGTGTAGCTCACTATAACGAGTGCCATCGTCTGCAGAAACAAGCTCATTTTTACCACCCAAAGTATAGCTAAATTCGTATTCAACGTGAGTCAGCACTTTATTGAAACCTAAGCCCCAATCGAGTTTGGTACCTAAGTTTTTACCATGATTATAGTCGAGTAAACGTCCATTAGTATCGATACTAGCTTCAACTCCAAAGGGTAAAGTGAAATGTCCTACACGAATATTGGGCAGCCACTGAGGCCCCGCAGTATAATTTAGATGCGCCTCACGGATAACAAATTGTTTATCATCAGGAGAATTGAATAAAGAAGAATAAGGAGTTTGGTTTGATAGTTTAGTTAAATATAATTGACCGACTGCATAGCCAATATCGCCATTGGCAGAACTGAATACTTTATGGGTGTCTAGCCCTAAGGCATAAATACGGCTGGTATTATTTTCGGCTATATTGTTATTTAAGCGAGCACTGCCATCTAAACTCACCCTAAGGTTATCTGAAAAATCTGCATAGCTAGGCACAGAAAAAAAGATGAATATAGCGGAGACTATACGCATTATCTTTTTCTTAAATGCTTTAGATTTTCTCATTACTTAATAACCTGTTTGTTTAACGTAATGTGTATGGCACTCAATATGAATTGAGTGACTTGTCTATGGATTTGCAATTGACATACCAAAAACGAAATACCTCTAAGAATTTTTATTATAGTTCGCTCTACGGCTTTTTGCGGGTATGTTTTAATTTTTAGCAAGTGGGCGATTTACACATTACAAATGTAAAGTTGCAAAATGCGAGGCAAAAATTTCCCTGTTGTTGCACTTTTGCCATGATTTAACACATCAAAAAATCGCTATTGTTATGCAAATGGAATTAATCGGTATAGGTGTTATTTCACTCGGTTTATTTTGATTTGGTCGTTCGAAGACCTTAATTTGAAGCTGATCTTTTATAAGCCTTCCGAGATTAAAAGCAAAGCGCTTATGTGTTGTTATGCCAGTTGGCTAGGTCTTGCTGTGTATCTATATCTCTTTCAGCATGTTGAATACTTACCGTTTGAAGATTTTCTTTATTCGCATATAAAACGGGCTTAGCGCCTTTATCGCCTTTCAAGTGCATTAAGTCAGCAAAATAAGTTGAAGGAAAAATAGCGGGTGGCATAAGTTCTTGTCCCGCTTTGGCACAAACTAACTTATTCGGTAAAGCTAAAGACTGTTTAATTAATGCTATATAGTCATCAGCGGTTAAAGCGACTTGATCAGCCAATGCGATTAAAATATGACTAGGGCTATTTTCATTATCATGTACATCAGTGAGCATATGTCCAACAGACTGCGAAATGCTATGCCCTAAGCCTAAGTGAGCATCTTCACAATAATCGAAGATATATTGGCTATTCTCATGTTTACTGAAGAATGTTGTTATTTGTGAATGATAACGCCCAGTGGCAATTTGAATGTTTTTTTCATCAATATTTAGTTCATTAAGTGCTACAGATATTTGATGAAAAGCATGCTCAATGAGTGTGATTGAAGTCTCTTTTTGTTGCACTTTTGCTAAGACCTTGACGCCATTAAACCGTTCACTTTTACCCGCAGCTAGCAGGATTACTTTTAAGTTATAGTCCTGTTTTTTCATACGCTATTTTTCTAATACTTGTTTTTTTAGAACGCCGCTAATTGATTGTGCACTTTTTTTGAATAGGCTGGCATGGCATTCCGCAAGTATGGAAAGCGCTATGCTCTCGGGTAATGTTCCGCCAATTTCAATACCTGCAGGCCCTGCGAATGTAAACGATAAAGACTGCTCATCAACTTCTGCCTGACTAATAACTTGCTGCTTTCTATTGTTTGGACCCAATAAGGCGAGGTATTTAATTTTCGTTTCAGCTAAAGCCTTTAAAGCTTGTGCATCAATCGCAACACTATGGCTCATCAATATTGCAGCATTTACATCTTTCTCTGCAACAAAATCTGTGAGGACATGGGCTTCGCCCTTTATAATATGATTCACATTTGAAAAGTATTCTTTGCGTGCATTTGCAGGGCGTGGATCCCACAACGAAACTTTCCAGCCTAACTGCTGAGCCATGTTAACTAAAGGGCGAGCGTCAATACCTCCACCAATAACGAGCAAATGAGGCTCAGGTATAATCGGAGTAGCGAGCCAGTTAGTTTCGCCAGTAGTATTATTACTAAGTGGCGAGGGGATTAGGGAAGCCGTTTCAGCAAGATTATTAACATTCGCAGCTTCAAAATATGCTTGCGCTTTAGTGTCTTTACTGACAATACTTTGATAAAAATAACCAGAAACACGATGATGAAGTGCGTCGTATACTTGCGCTAATGATAAGTAGTTATTGTCGCTGCTTATTTGCTGCAACATAATATAGATAGTGCCGCCACAGCCAATACCGAGATGAAAAGATAAATCATCTTCATCTGAACCGTCGTAACACACCAACATTGGCTTGCCTGTTTGTATAACTTTTCGCGCATTAACGCCAATGTCTGACTCTAAACAACCACCACTTAGCATACCTAATTGATGACCTTGACTGCTAAAGAACATCATAGCGCCTGGTTTTCGATAACAAGGACCATGGGTGTCGTAAATAGTCGCAAGTACCCAATCAAGATTATCTCTTTCCGGATACCATTGAGCTAATAAATGTGAGAGGTGATTGCTCATAAGACATACTTCCTTATGAGCAAACTTTGTTGTTGATTAAACTTTTCACAACGATATAAAACCATTAATACGACTGCTTTCATTAAATTTTTATACTTATACTTATACTGATAAAGGTTTAAAAGGTAAATCTCTATATCGTTTACCCGAAGCGGCAAAGACTGCATTACTTAATGCTGGCGCAAAAGGAGCTACACCGGGTTCGCCTAAACCCGTTGGGCTCTCATCTGAATCAGGAATATGAACGCGAACATTTGGCATATCTGAAATACGCATCACCGGATAATCATGGAAATTAGAATTAACCACTGCGCCACCTCTAAAGGTGACTTCTGTGCTTAAAGCTAAAGACATACCCATTACAACCGCGCCTTCCATTTGTGCTGTCGCACCATCAAGATTAAGTACTTGTCCACAATCTATAACGCAGTCTACATTCAATACGTTAATCTCGTCTCCTTTGACTTCAACATGTACAGCCATAGCAACAAAGCTTTGGAAACTATAATGTACCGCTAAACCAATACCTTGTCCTTTAGGTAAGTTTTGACGTTTGTCCCAGCCAGACTTATCAGCAGCGATGGCTAAAATGTTTTTTGCGCGTTTGATTTGAGCCTGTTGATCTTTGTTCTTATTGTTGTCAAATAGTTGATTAACAAAAGACAAATGATCTTTGCCAGCTTTATAAGCCAATTCATCGGCAAATGTACCAAAAGCAAAACCATAGAAAATAGCATAAACAGCACGATACCAACCAATTCGAGTATGTGCTTTCGCATCGCCAGACTCAACGCGCATGTTTTCCACACCAAATAAGTGATTGGTAACATCGCCTAAACTGTTCGCTGGCGTTCTAACCAATGAAGGATCAAACAATGTTGAAATTGAAGGAAATGCGGCGCGATGCAGCCAGCCAGTTACGTTTCCATTTTCGTCCATTGATGCTTCAATGTGCTGAGCATTTATAGAGTGGTAGTAACCTGTTCGCATATCTTCTTCACGGGTCCAGATAAGCTGTATTGGCGCACCTGTTTCTTGTGAGATAACAGCAGCTTCATGCACATAATCACATTTGAATTTACGGCCAAAAGCACCGCCAGCCATGGCTACATGAACAACGATATCTTTAGGTTCACGTTTAAGATATTGACCTAATACTTTCTGAATATCTGCCGGACTTTGTGTTGATGCCCAAACTTCACAAGAATCTTTTTGTACCCATACAACACTTGCATTAGGCTCCATAGGCGCATGTGAAAGATGACCACCGGTATAAGTTGCTGACATTTTATGTTTTGCTTCGCCAAATGCTTTATTTAGATCACCACGTTCAGAAGCTAATGTTGCTGGTTTTTCTACATTTTTGACGAGTTGTTGTTTGTATTCTTTAGTGTCGTAACTGGCGTTTTCGCCTAAATCCCATTCTATTTTTAATTGTTTTACCGCTTGTTGAGCTGTCCAGCTGTTGTTAGCCACTACAGCAACACCACCAATGGAGCCAAATGGTATGTTAAAGCGTGGAATTTCGATAACATCACTCACACCTTTCATTTTCAAAGCATCAGCTTTATCGAGACTTTTGAGCGCGCCTCCTAAAACAGGACAATGAACAATAGCCGCATATTTCAAGCCGGGGAGTTTAGTGTCAACACCATAAATGCGTTTGCCGACCACGACTTCATCTTGATCATGTCGAGGTAATTCTTTACCAATATATTTAAAGTCAGCTTTATTTTTTAGCGTCGGTTTTTCAGGAACAGGCATATTGGCAGCAATGCTTGCTAATTCACCGTAACCCAATTTTTGATTATTGGTTTTATTGATTACAAAATGAGATTCAGCAAAACAGTTATCTGGAGATGTTTTCCATACTTTTGCAGCAGCGGCAATTAACATCGCTTTTGCTGTAGCGCCGGCTTCGCGCATCGGTTGGAACATTACGCGAATACTTGCTGAACCACCGGTTGCTTGAGGGCCATATTTTTCGTCGCCATCGCCTTGCTTTACTGTAACGCGAGCCCAATCAGCTTCCATTTCATCGGCTACGGCAGAAGGCAAGGCAGTACTAATACCTTGTCCCATTTCGCAGCGACCGCAATATATAATGGTATCGCCGTTATCATCAATTTGAATAAAAGCATTTAGCTCTTCACCACTGTCTTTCATCATGCCTTTTGCGGCTAAAGCATTTATGGGTAGAGCAACACCAATGACTAATCCACCCGTGGCAACACCAGCAGTTTTTAAAAAGTTTCGACGACTTATGTTTGAAATGCTCATGCTAAACCTCCTTGCTTAACGTGTCAGCCGCTTCGACAATCGCTTTTTTAATACGCTGGTATGTACCGCAACGGCATATATTGCCTTGCATCGCCGTGTCAATTTCTTCTTCGCTCGGTGAAGCGTTAACAGCTAATAAGCTGGCGGCATTCATTATTTGACCTGCCTGACAATAGCCACACTGCGGAACATTATTATTTAACCAAGCTTTTTGTAATGGGTGATCACCATTTTCGGATAACCCTTCGATGGTTGTTATCTTTTTACCAACTAAGCTACTTACAGGTATGACACATGAACGGATAGCTTGTCCATCAACGTGAACGGTACAGGCTCCACACAAACCACTACCACAACCGAATTTTGTACCGGTGAACTCTAGATGATCGCGAAGAAACCAAAGTAATGGCATATTGCCATCTACATCAATTACATGATCTTTTCCGTTGATAATTATTGACTGTTTCATAAGTGCTATCCTATTTTTGTGTGATCATAGATTAGCCTTATATTTTGTATTACACAAAAGTAAAATCGGTAAACAATCAATTATTTAAGACCAAATACAGATTGACCTGAACGAAGAGTATAAAGGAGAGATTTTTGCTTATTCTTATTGGATGAAAATAACGAGCGCGTAATCAAGCTACCATATTAAAATTTTGGGAATATTTGATTTCTTCCTGCATATTTTGCTTGATACAGATACTTATCTGCATTATTGATTGCTTCATCAATTGTCTGATTATCTTTGAATTGTTCAATGCCCATACTCACTTTTACACTAATTTTTTCATTTTCATGGTTCACTAGATGATTTTGTAGGATCTCTTGAATTTTTTCGGCAAAAACATTAGCACTTTTTGCTTCCGTTTGCGGCAAAATAAATAAAAATTCTTCGCCGCCCCAACGTGCAATAAAATCTTGTTCTCTCATGTTTTTTGTAAAAAGTTCTGCCAATTCAATTAACACCGTGTCGCCAGCATTGTGTCCATATTGGTCATTGATTTTTTTGAAGTAATCAACATCACATAATATGATAGATAAAGGTTCTTTACTGCGCGATATCCTTGCTTGCTCACGCTTTAAAATAAAAAGCGCATCACGACGGTTAGATAATTGAGTTAGGGGATCTAAATGCGCTAAGCGTTGATACTTTTCACTTAATGCTAATGCCTGTTTATAAGATTGCTCTCTGGAATATTCATATAATGCAGAAAGAAAGGTAACGGTTAAGAAAGAGTATAATAAGCGTAATTTAAATTCAGTGCTGTACGCAGTATGGGCAATTATATCCATTGGAATAAGCATAATGGTAATAGACATTATCACAAATATTGCTATATCAATGAGGCCACGCTTTAAGCCTTGAATAAATACTGAAACAGGTGCAACAATAAACACCCATAAAGGACCTGTATTCTCAACACCACCGGTAAATATAAGATAAAACATTAATATATATAGCGAATAGAGAACAATTGCAGAACTTAATTTTACGTTATTTTTTTTTTTATAAGCGTAATAACCTGCAAAGAAAATAGAGCTGGCGATAAATAAAGAGGCCGCTAAAATAAAATTTCGGTTAAACAGCGCAATAAATCCCATAACGCCCGTTATCGACATGCCAACCAATGCAAACAATGAAACTACATGAGGTTGGTTGAGTTCTTCATAATCGGGATTAGTTTTTTTTGGTTGCTCTAGCAAAACTTTCCTTACTTCTGCGTTTAATCAACTTTCAATGAAATAATTTATCTTAACGGATTCATAATACTCTTTAATTATCCTTTTTGAAATGTTTATAAAATGTACTGCATTAATGTGTAGTAGGTTTTAAATATTTTTTTCATTTATACCCAAACGCATATCCACATTATCATTCCCAATATCACAAATATAAAATATGAAACCGTAAATCAAAAACACGAAAATATATAATGTTATTTTATTTCAATAGGTTATGTTTTGGCACTGGTTTTGCCTCTTAAGGTTAATTATTAAGGGAGCCATTTATGGACATTAAAATATCAACTGAGCAGAAACCGATTAATCTACAAAAAATATGGATTATGGGCGCAGTACTTGTAGTTGTCATGTTAAGTTTTTGGGTGATGAATCAGCCATCAGGTGCCGATAAAGTTGCTAAAAACCAAATATGGACAGGTATTGTGAAGCTTGGAGATCTTGCTTTAGAAGTTGAAGGGTATGGAAAACTAAAATCTAAGCATCAACGTTTATTAACAACAACTACTCATGCAACAGTAGAAGAAATATTGCTTAAACCGGGTTCATTGGTGACCAAAAATAGCATTATTGCTCGCTTATCAAACCCTGAGCTTTCACAAAAAGTAAGAGAAGTTAAGCGAAGTTATAATCATGCAAAAGCAACATATTTGCAGGCCGAGCTAAAGCAAAAAAGAGAAGTGCTTGCTCATCAAGCTTTTCAAGAGCAGTTAAAGTCTGAGTTAGAAATTGCACAACTAAAAATGCAGGCAGAAGAAAAGTTAATGAAGAAAGGCATCGTTTCTGAATTAACCTTCAAACGCTCAGAACTTAATCACCGCCAGTTATCTCGTCGTATTACCATTGAAAAAAAGAGATTAGCGCAACTCAAAGAAGTTCATCTACAAGAATTAGCTATTGAGCAAGACAATATCGAGCAGCAGAAGGAAAATGTTGACGTTGTTACTCAACAGTTCAATCGATTAACGGTAAGAGCAGGTATTGATGGTGTCGTGCAAAATTTAGCTGTTGAGCTAGGTCAAAGTGTTGGAATGGGAGAGCAAATAGCGCTTGTCGGTAGCGTAGATAGCTTGTTTGCCATGATCAATGTTTCACAATCAGATATAGACCTTATTGCAATAGACCAGCTAGTACATATCGATACTCGTGGTGGAAAAATCACCGGTAAAGTACAACGAATCAATCCGTTAGTTAAGCAAGGCATGATTTCAATTGAAGTGTCACTGACTGGTGAACTTCCAAGCAATGCTCGACCAGACCTTAATGTTGATGGCGTAATTTCAATTGGAACATTAACGCAGGCGATGTATATCAAAAAACCGGTTAGCGCCAGCACTGGTATGAAAACTCAATTATTCAAAGTAAATGAATCACAAGAGCAAGCTGAAAAAATTGCAATTACTTACGGCCAAGAAAGTGGCGAATTCATTCAAATACTCAGTGGCGCGTTAGAGCACGATACTTTTATCCTGTCTGATATGTCTCGCTGGAACGAGAGCAACCACATCGCTATCACTCAATAATACATTCTAACAAGCTATTGAAACCACTTTATTGAAAAATAACATATAATTTAGGAATCCATTATGACAACTGAAAATGTAACACCAATGAAATCTGTAGACACTGATGTTTCGAAGAAAGTAATTATTGAAATGAAAAACTTAACGAAAGTTTTTTCAACTGAAAATATTGAAACTCATGCTTTGCGAGGTGTTGATTTGGCGATCAATAATCAAGATTACATCTCTATTTCAGGCCCTTCAGGTTGTGGTAAATCTACCTTATTATCTTTATTAGGTTTACTTGATAGCCCTACGTCTGGGCAATATTTTATTGATGGTTTAGATGTCAGTAATTTAACGATAAATCATCGAGCTGAAATTCGTAATAGCCATATTGGTTTTGTTTTTCAAGCGTTTAACTTGATTGATGAACTGAGTGTTTTTGACAATGTCGCTTTACCTTTAAGGTATCGAGAGCCTGCGATGTCAGCCAAGGATATAAATGATGAAGTGTTATCGAGTTTAGAAAAAGTCGATATGTCGCACCGTTGCGATCATAAGCCTAATCAGCTTTCTGGTGGGCAACAACAAAGAATAGCAATTGCTCGTGCGTTGGTAGGCAATCCAACTATATTATTAGTCGACGAACCTACAGGTAACTTAGATTCTAAAAATGGTGATGCGGTAATGGCAATGTTAGCGAAATTAAATGCTGAAGGCATGACCATTTGTATGGTAACTCATGACCCAAGGTATGCTGATATGGCAAAACGTAAATTGCACCTTTTAGATGGTCTTATTGCCGATGAATACCGTGCAGATGAAAATGGCGCTGATGAGTTTGTGTCTAATGAAGCATCAGCTCAGGGGGCTCTATGAAACGTTTTTTGCGTAGCTTAAAATTTGAGCTTTCTCTAGCAAAGTCAGCTTTATTAAATGTACCAGGTTTTTCAGCCACAGTTATTGCCACACTTTCAATTACCTTAGGTGCACTGATTTGTATTTTTAGCTTGAATCATGTGCTTATGGTGAAACCTTTACCTTATCCAAATGCCGAAAACTTGTTGGTCGTACAACATTCTTATGCAGATACAGAAGGTAATAGTTTTAGCGGCTCTCAATCAGCACCAGGCATGTTGCTGTGGTATAAAAACCAGAAGATTTTTGAAAAGTTCTCTTTGGTTTTTGATAACAAGCAGTTAGTCGCTGATCATCCAGAACAACCCAATGCACTTATTAACTTTGTTATGCCCGATTATTTTTCATTGCTGAAACCTGAAATGCACCTAGGGCGAATACTGAATGAAAATGAAGGGCTCGATACCCATAAAACGGTTGTGGTATTAAGCTATCAAACATGGCAAAAATGGTTTCAAAGTGATGTAAACATTATTGGCAACAAAACTATGATTGGTCATGTTAGCTATAGAATTATAGGTGTAACCGCTGAAAGCTTTATTGCACCTGCTAATCGAAATAACGAAGCACCTGATTTTTGGGTTCCTTGGGATCATCAAGGTTTGGATGTGAATAATTGGGGAGTGATGACCAGAGCATTGAGCAGTCTTGGTACTTTAAAGGAGGAGGTTTCAATATCAGAAGCAACGGCACAATTAGGTGCAATGCTAAATGAAAAGTTTATTGCCAGCTCTGCTGCAGAAATTGGTGATAGTGCAGCTGCAAATATACGGTCATTGAAAGACGTTATTGTTGGAGATAGCGCTGAAGTTGCCTTGTTATTGCTAAGCGGTGTTGTCGGTTTATTACTCATTGCTATAACCAATGTAACCAACTTGTTTCTTTCAAGGGCTGCACAGAAGCAAAGAACGATGGCTATTCAAGCCGCCTTAGGTGCAAAACCTAACCATTTATTTATCGCTATGTTTGCTGAAAGTCTAATTTTAACCGTCATTGCAGGGATCTTAGGTTTATTAGTTGCAGGATGGGGTTTTGTTTTATTAGGCGAATTAGCTGCAACGCAATTACCTCGTATTTCTGAGCTTGGTGTTGATAATGTGACGTTATTGTTTACAGGAGGAATTGTTATATTTTTAGCGGCGATTTTCGCCAAACTATCAAGCCGAGTAGTGAAATACGACAAGTTGCAGGCACAATTACAAAGCAGTGGTAAAGGCAGTGGATTGCAAGTATCAAAACGTACTCGTCATGTACTTATCGCGGTGCAAGTTGCCCTAGCCACTTTATTACTCGCAGGTGCATCTATTGTCATAGAGCAAGCATTAGAAACCGTTTTGCATCCGCTAGGTTTCAATGAAGAAGATGTCTATTACTTGCGAGTTGATAGGCCTAAAGGTTCGAGTTATTCACCTGAAAGTTTAGTTGAAATGAATTTATTAACGCTAAACATTAAGAGTGAACTTGAGAAATTACCACAAGTAGTAAATGTTTCAAGAAGCATTAAACCTGTTATTTATAAAGGCTCTAATTCTATGGGCTTAACAGATCGTAATGAGAAACGTGTCGGTAGTTATGCTTTTAATATGGTTGATCATGACTATTTCGATATTCTAGAATTGCCTTTATTACAGGGAAGAACATTTACTGAACAAAAAGATCCTAGATACAATATTAATGAAATAATTTTGAGTGAGTCACTTGCTCGAGAACTGGTACCTGATGGAAGTGCCATTGGCAAAATTTTTAAAATACAACCCACTCAACCTCTTAAGGTTGTTGGTGTAGTTAAAGATTATTATCGTCCAGGTATGGGAGAGAACCTTGGTTATCATCGTTATTTTATGCCTTATGCAGCCTTTGAAGATTTTGGTTTCGATATTAAAGTTGAAAAAGGTGGGCAATTATCTAGAGAAATATTGTTACCGTTATTATTGAAACTTAACAATAAATTAAGAATAAGAACCGTGAACAGTCATGAAAGTCTACATTCAGATCTTATTTACAGGCATAAATTAACGGCAGGTCTAACGATAGTGCTGGGTCTATTATCATTATTATTGGCAGCGGCAGGCATTTATGGCGTATTGAACTACAGTACTCAAATGCGCAGATATGAGTTAGGTATCCATTTATCATTAGGTGCCAAAACTCATCGGGTTAGAAATATGGTGATGAAAGAGAGTTTATTCCCTGTAATGATCGGTATGCTATGTAGCGCCATTTTATCAGTCATTATTTTTTTGGTGGTTAGGCAGCAAGTGGATTTTGTAGTCAATATTAATATTATTGGTATGTTAAGTGTTGCGCCAATAATGTTAGTTGTTGCTTATGTGGCTTGCTATATTCCGATACAAGCAGCGATAACACAAGATCCAATAAAGGCTTTGCGAAACGAATGATAAATAATGGGGCTGTTGATCTCAAAGATTCAGCTCCTATTTTTAGCCTAACTGTTTAATAATTATCTAAAGGAAAAAAAATGAGTTTAACGGTATTGGTCGTTGATGATATGGCTGACGTTCGTTTGAGTGCCAACTTTCTCTTGAGTAGCCAGCATTATCAAGTGTTGGAAGCTGATTCTGTCTTGCAGGCACTTGAAGTTATTAAGCAAGATAAGGTTGATCTTATTTTACTCGATATGAATTATTCTTCTGACACAACATCAGGTCAAGAAGGTATCGACTTTTTAACTAAGTTGACCAAGCTCGATATTACTATTCCCGTTATTGCGATGACAGGCTGGTCGAGTATCGATTTGGCGGTTAAAGCTATGCAACAAGGCGCCAGTGATTTTATTGAAAAACCTTGGGATAACCAGCGTTTATTACAGATTATTAAACAACAAATTCAAGTAACAGACTTAAAAAAACAGAATCGTCGTTTACGACAACATCAACACCAACAAATCGAACATAAAGAAAGTCTCGTTTGGCAATCTAAAGCAATGTCTACCTTGATGGCCGATATAAAACGTATTGCTAAAACAGATGCGACGATATTATTAACAGGTGAGAATGGCACCGGAAAATCGAGCATAGCAACCCATATTCATCAGTTGTCTTCACGTCAGCAACAGAGCCTTGTAACCGTAAATATGGGCGCTATTCCAGAATCATTGTTTGAAAGTGAATTGTTTGGCCATAAAAAAGGCGCTTTCACTGATGCTAAAGAAACGCGTGTAGGACGTTTCGAAATGGCTAACGAGGGCACACTTTTTCTTGATGAAATTGCGAATATACCACTTGCTCAGCAAGCAAAATTGCTGAGAGTGTTAGAGTCGAATGAATATGAAATGGTGGGTTCTAGTATTACTGAGCGTGCTAATATTCGCTTGATAAGTGCTTCAAATGCGAATTTTGACACGTTGATCAAAGATGAAAAGTTTAGATCAGACTTATTTTATCGGCTCAATACCATCGAAATTCATATTCCATCGTTACGTGAACGTGTAGAAGATATTATGCCTTTAGCACTTCATTTTGTTGAAAAACATGCACTACGATATGGGAAAACGGATTTGACATTGGCTGATGATGTTGAGGATAAGCTGAAAAGTTATGATTGGCCGGGTAATATTAGGGAACTAAGTCATGTTATGGAGCGTGCTGTTTTGTTTGCTGATGAAAACACTATTTCAGCTCAATCACTTGCCATTAAAAAACCGATGAATAATACCAGTAATGAAGCAATTCCGTTTATGACTCTAGAGCAAGCAGAACAGAGGTTATTGGTGCAAGCATTACAAAAAACGGATGGTTTAACCATAGAAGCGGCTGAATTATTGGGTATTAGTAAAAGCGCCATTTATCGCCGTATGGAAAAATATGACATTAAAAACTAAACCAATACAAACCAAACCAATAAATAAAAAGCAGTCACTTGAATATCAATTGAAGTTAGCTTTTTCTGTATTCTGGGGGGTGATGTTTGGCTTAGCTTTATGGGTAATGTCACTATTGTCGCTCACGATATTGATTCAATGCACGGTCTTTACTTTTTTATTTGTACCGTTAAGTCTTCTTTTTTTGTATTTTTATAAAAAGATCATTACACCATTTTATAGTTTAACCAGTTTAGTTGAAGCAATACGTCTTGAAGACTATAGCTTACGGATAAAAGATCATTATCATTCAGGTGTTTTACATACTCTTTCTCAAGAAATTTCTGAATTGTCTGACGATTTACAACAGCGAAAACAAGCTTATGATCAGCATACGTTGCTTATCTATCATCTAATTGAGCAATTAGAAACACCCATTGCTATTTTTAACCATCAGTTACAGCTGAGCCATGCTAACGCGGCTTTTTCGCAATATATTGAACAACCTTGGCAAGCAAAGAGGCTGGTTACAAGTGAAAGCTTGGGTTTAGTTTTTAAAAAGGGTTGGCAGTTTACCGATCAAGAGCAAAGTGAACGCTGGCAAATAAAATACAGTCAATTCGTTGAACATGAGCAAACCTATCATTTAGTTATATTGTCGAATGTTGAAGAATTATTAAGAGTGAATCAACAAAAATCTTGGCAGCAAATTATTAGGGTGTTGAGCCATGAAATTCGTAATTCTTTAACGCCAATAAAGTCGTTAGCACAAACATTGGTAAGCCAAGAGTTAGAAGACACAAAGTCAAAACAAGCTTTACAAGTTATTGTTGATCGCAGTATATCATTACAAGAATTTGTTAACCGTTATGGCGATATTACTAAAAACATTACCCTTAATAAATCGTGGTTTAACTCTGTTGAGTTTATGAAAAAAATTACGGTTTTATTTCCTCAGAGTACTTTCGCGCTGGATATTCAAGTGGAAAGTGTATGGGGTGATATTGTTTTATTAAAACAAGTGCTCATTAATTTAATAAAGAATGGTGTTGAAGCTAATATTCAGAATAGCGAATCTTATATCTCCATCACTATTTTTTCGCAGAATAATCGAAATGAAAAAAGTACCGTTATTGAAGTAACGGATAATGGTCAAGGAATATCAAACATAGAGAACTTATTTGTGCCTTTTTATACCACTAAAAATCAAGGGCAAGGGATTGGGCTTAGTTTGAGTAAAAACATTATTGAACAGCACGGCGGACGCTTAACGTTAGTAAATAATATTGATAAACATGGTGCTACAGCAAAAATTTATTTGTCACAGAATAATACTGAGAAAACATCTTAAGTTATTCAGCGCGAGTTACATTATTTCTGCCACTTGATTTACCAAGATACAAGGCATTATCAGCACTTAAAATAATGGAATCAACGGATGTTTCTTCATCAGAAGGAATCGTTACAACGCCTAAAGTTAACGTTACAAAAGCGCTTGTTTCAGATTCTTCATGAGGTATTTTCATTGTTTCTATATCTGAACACAAACGTTCAGCAACAAGCGTTGATTCATCAACCGAGGTATTTGGCAAGATAATAGCGAACTCTTCCCCACCGTAACGACAATTTGCGTCTGTAACTCTAGCTACGCTAGTACGAATACATCGAGCGACTTGCCTAAGGCAGTCATCACCTTTCTGATGACCATATAAATCATTAAAGAGTTTAAAGTGATCAATATCGCCGATGATAAGCGACAATGGTTGCTTCTGGCGGAAATGTCTGCTTATTTCTATTTCCAATTGTTTATCAAAATAACGACGATTATATAAACCCGTTAATCCGTCTTGATAAGTAAGTATTTTCAATTGTTGATTCACTGTGATTAAATCACTAGCTTGCTCATTCAAAGAGGCTGTTTTTTCGGCAACTTGCTCTTCAAGTGTTAATACAAATTGCTTTTGTCTATCAATTTCTATTTGGTGTATTCGTGTTCTAAAGTAAATAGAAACAGATATTGCAATTAAGATGCTCAAAAAATAGAAAATATATGCCCACCATGTTTTCCAAGGCGGCGGGGATACATGCAAGTTAATCGAAAGCAATTGCTTGCCCCAATTACCAGTACTGTTCGTTGCCTTTACCAAAAATTTATAAGAGCCACCGTCTAAGTTTGTAAATGAGACGATGTTTCGATTGCCAATATCAATCCAACTGTCATCATATCCTTCTAACTTATAAGAATATAAATTTTTATTCGGAGAAACAAAGTCTAATACAGAGAATTCGAAAGAGAAAAAATAATCAAGGTAAGTCAGTTCAATATCTTTGACATAAGAATAAGGCGTTTCAAGTTTAACCGCTTTACCCATCTTATTAAAACCGGTTAAAACTAGATTGTACTCACTATCATTTGTTTCTACATCTAAGGTATTAAAGAATTCAATACCTCTTTGGCTGCTTGTAAATAGTGTTTCATCACTGCCTTTCACAAGGCCATTTTGATAATAATTGACACCTAATAAGCCGTTATAACTGTCAAAGTTTGTGACTTCTCCTGTTAATGGATTCAGTTTTGAGATCCCTTTATTAGTTGTTAACCATAATTGACCATTTTTATCATCTTCAATTGCACGGATCAAAGATGTAGGCATACCATTTTTCTTACCAAAATGTTTAAACGTGTTAGTTTCTGGAATAAATAAATTTAGTCCTTTTTGCGTTGCGATCCAGATGTTACCGTCACTTGATTGATGAATATCTTGAACCGTTTTACCAGCTAAACTATTGGGTTTGTTTTTCTCACTTTTAAAGGAAATAAATCGTTGGCTTTTTTCTTCCCAAAGGTTGACGCCGTCTCCGGTACCGACCCAAATATTTTGTTCTCGGTCTTTAAATATTCCCAGCACTTCAGGGTGAGATAATCCTAAAGAGGCATCCAGATGAATAAAATGTTTATTGATTGGATCATAGCGATAAACGCCATTTTTATAAGTACCGATCCAGAGATTGCCATTTTTATCTATATTAAGCGCACGTAGCTCTCTAAATTCTTTATAATTTGAATCTGATTTAGGGTACTTTATTAAATCGACTATTTTAGTTGTTAAGTTGTATCTCGCTAAACCATTATCCTGTGCGATCCATAAATTATCATTACCATCAGGGAATAAAATTGGACGCTCTAATAGTCGGTTTGCCCCGTAGCCATTCTCTTCGCTAAAAATTGAGGAAGATAGCGTTTCTAGTTTTTTTGATGATGTTTGCCATTTATATAATTGAGATGATGAAGACACAATTAATAAATCACCATTTGCATCTACAGCTATTCCATTTGGAGGAACCAGAGCAGCACTATTGATTGATTTAAATTTACGGTGTGGCACTATTTTATAAATGCCATGGTTTTCGCTGGTAACCCATATCGTTCTAGAGCTATCTTCAAAAATTATTCTTAAACCATTGTTTTGCCCTAGATCAAACTGCTGAATGTCAGGGCCAGTGCTTGACTGTCTAAACAATCCTTTACTTGAAACAAACCAAATGTAGCCACTTTGGTCTTCAATCATTGAATTTATTTGACCTAAAACTTCATTGTTGAGTGTTTTTAAAGGCGTAAATATCCCACTTTCTTTATCAAAATCGAAGGGGCCATTTTGTGTGCCGACATAAATTTTACCTTTTGAAGTTTTGAGAATGCTTCTGATTTCGTTTGCGCCAGTAGGTGTAGGATTATTGGGTTCAGGAAAAAAGTGAGAAAAAGTTTTGTTGTTTTTGTCATATAAATTTAGGCCAAAACTCGTAGCAACCCAAAGGTTATCATTACCGTTATCTTCAATATCCCATATTCTGTTATGAGATAAACTTGTACTAACGTCATCAACTTTTTTTATGTGTTCAAAAGTATTATTACCGAGATATCTACTCAAACCTCTATCATACGAACCTAACCAAATAGAGCCACTTTGGTCATGGAATAGCGATTGTATTCGATTTGACGAAAGAGAGTTTATGCGAAGCGGATCATTAATGAAATGCTGAAATTTTCCTGTTTGGAGATCATAAAAATTAGCGCCTCCACCCCATGTGCCTACCCATAATTTTCCGTTCCGGTCTAACATGAGGTTTCCGGCATCATTATCGGATAAGCCGTTTGAATTAATACTGTCAAATTCAAAGAGTGTCACTTTACGGCCATCGTAACGCATTATTCCGTTTTCGCCTGTGCCAAACCAAAGTAAGCCTTGATTGTCTTGAATAATGGAATATATTTCAGAAGAAACAAAGCCATCTTCTTCTGTTAGCAAAGAGACAGAATATTCATTCATAAGCTCAGAAGGATGCTCAGCACTATAGGCTGGTATGAAAACACCAACTAACATGACGATATAAAATATAAAGCGATTAAAAATCAATAAACTATATCCATTAAATTTAAAATAACAAAACTAGGTAGATGCCTAAAAATAGTGGTACAACTTTATTTTAGTTTATTTATAGGCCATATCCTAATAAATAATTTTTTTCAATGGCGCTAAATACTGCTCAAAGTGCTGCCATTGTTCGGTCGCGCTCTTATAAATGGGTTGGCGAACTTGTTCAGAACTCGGTGTTTTAATGTTACGTTTTGTTTTGTGAAAATCAATACACGATTGTTCAAAGGGAAGATCACAGAAATCAAGCATTCTCCTAACCTGTGTTTCTAAGTCATCTACGACATCTTCATGGTTAACCGTTAAAACAAAATCAGGTAATACATTATCCCAGTGAGTCATTAATTTTAAATAAGCTTTATAGTATCTCCCTATGTCTTCAAGGCTGTAACTAAAGTCTTGTCCTTCAGCAAATAGCTGTTTGAAACCGCTAAAGCAGCACGCCATGGGAGAGCGTCTCGCGTCAATGACTTTTGCATTGGGGAGTATTAAACGAATCAATCCTATATGGAGAAAGTTATTGGGCATTTTATCAATGAATAATGGTGCTTGCTCTCGATAAGCTTTAGTTTCATCAATAAATTGCTGACCAAAGCGTTTAAAATAGTCTTGATTTATTTCACCCAAATTTTTGGGATATTGACTTTCTTTGGTCTTTCCAGAGTTATCTTTATCGTTACCTTGATTGTTGTTACGACCTCGCAATCTTGCGGCTAAACCTAAAATATTATGCAGTTCCATGGTGCCATCAACTTGGCTGTGTGAGGCAAGTATTTGTTCAAGTAAAGTAGAACCAGCCCTCGGAAGACCAACAATAAAGATAGGATCGGAACAGGTAAGCCCTAAACTCCCTCTTATTTCAAATAACTCACGCGTACAGTATTTAATTTGTTCTGTGACTTGTTGCTCTATTTTGGTGATGTCGAAACCATTATGAGCATGTTGTAATCCATTACCTTGTTGATAAAACTGGAAAGCTTGCTGATAATCTTTTCTATCTTCAAAAGCCTTTCCTGTGGCAAAGTGAAGCTGAACTTTGTCAACTAATGCTAGATCTTCAAGCCCTTGTTGTTTTTGCATCATTATGATTTCTTCATCGCTGAATCGATAAGTTTTTGTGTTGGCTAAGCTCCAATATGCATCACCATAGTTGGGCTGTAAACGATAAGCTTGTTGATAAGCAGAAATAGCCTTTTCTATATCGCCTTTTGCTTTGAGTGCGTGGCCTAATTGTAAATGAAAGCCAGCAACGTCTTTATCTTCTAATATCACTTGTTCAAATAAAGTGATTGCCAGTTCTACTTTTCCTAAACCGGTTAAAACGTTGGCTTTTGCGACTTTAAAACTTAGGTTTTCAGGTTGTTCCTGTAATAGGCTTTCAACTTGCTGCTCAGCGGCTTTAAATTTTCCTATACGGATAAGTAAATTGAGGTACTGAGAACGAGCATAAATGTGGCTTGGCGCTAGTTCAAGTGCGCTAGCAAGTAGAAATTCTGCATCGTCATAAATTTTTAACTCCATGCCTATTTCGGCGAGTAGACACATGCCTTCGATATTACGTTGATTATTTTGAAGAAAACGTCGGCAAATTTGCTCTGCTTGTAGTAATTTACCTTCATGCATTAGCTCTGTTACAGCGAGTAAAGCTGGCGGGAGTTTCTTCAATTTAGCTAACTGATTTGCCGCTTTTTGAACGTGATCCATTTGTTCTGTATCACGATAGAGTTGAATGAGTTCTTGCCAACTAGCAACTAAGCTAGGATTAAGTTTTACTGCTTTTTCAAAGGATATTTTAGCCTGTTGAGGCATCTTCATTGCAAGGTGTATATAACCCTGTTCTTGGTTCGCTCTACTGTGTTCATTATTAAGTTTAAGTAGTGCGTTAATACTGATTAATGCATTAGAAAGCTCTTTGGCATAACGATGAGCAATAGCGATTAAATACCACAATTCAATTTGATGTTCTTTATCTAATTCGTGCTTCTGAAGTGCTGTGCCGAGTTTAATCGCATCATTGAATTTTGCTGCTTGGATCAATTGTTGAATGGATTTTAATTCTGTATCAATTGCGGGTAGTTTTTTGTTGTTCAACGATTTTACTCCAGGAAGGTTTTCAAGTTACTTATATTGTTAACACGACGGTTTAAAGATAAAAGTTTACTCTGAGTACTCTATCAATAAAAAGCCGCTTGATACAAAGTTCAAGCGGCTTTATTAGACTTTTATTGAGATTTTAGTGGTTAACTAAACCTTACTCAAAATCATATGAAAATCTAAAACCAATGGTACGCGGTCTATTAGTTACAACTTTAGGCGTAAACTGCTGAGTATCTATATAAAGAACAGCACTTTTATCTGTTAAGTTATCGATAAAGAACTCTGCTTTCCATTCATCATTAGTCACACCAAAACTTAAGTTAGCTACCACATAACTTTCTTGTACATAACGGCCACCAGCAAATGTTTGTCCATTACTGTCTTGATAATTGACACCTGAATAAACATCAGCTTCTTTTTCAATACTTAAACCTGAACCTGTGCCGTAAATCAAATTAGTAGCATCTTCTAGTACATAAGCATCCATTGTCATACTGGCAAGTCTTTCACCTGTGTAACTGATTGAGCCATTCACGTATCCTGTCATATCTTTCGATATATTATAATAATACTGGGCTTGTAAATTCCCTGAAAATTCAGCTGAATAAGGTAATCTGCTACCTACCGCAGGGGCAATTCCATCAAGTTCTGCATTGACAGAAGTTAACTCTGTATCAATGAAGCTAAAAGCACCGCTTATCACTAGGTTGTCAGTAACCACCCAGCTAAAGTCACCATCAATACCTTTGATTTCTGCATCACCTACATTATCGGTAAATACTAAAAAGCTGATGTTGGTTGGGTCAAATCGAGATGTTTGTAAATCAGATATTTTTGAATAGTAGGCTGTTGCATTAAAACGCAACGATTGATCAAGTAATGTTGATTTAAAACCCAATTCAAAGTTGTCTAAGCTATCTGTCGTTGAGTACACCGGAATACGAAAACCATCAAAAGCGCCTGCTTGGTTTTTGGCTAAACCGCCGCCTACTCGGTTGGTAACAGGAGGTCTGAAGCCTTCTGAATAAGAAGCAAAGAGCATTATTTTGTCAGACATTTTCCAATCAAGAGATGCTTTGATTATTGTGTCATCTACCGTTAACGTGCCATCATCATCAAGTAAACTAGTCTCTAGCTGGCCACTTGTTATAGCTGTTTGAATGGCTGCGGCTTCATCTGCACCAAAAAATTCAGTTAATGCAGCCTCGCTTCCATCACCAAAGGCTTGTAACCTACCACTTACATCAACAGTAGTCGTTGCACCTTTGAAAGAATCTTCAATTTCATACCAACGAGCACCAAAGCTTGCCGTTACTGTGTCGGTAATATCAAATTCCAACTGACCAAATAACGCTATTTGATCTATGGTGTGGGTTACATCATTAACAAAACTCACTTCAGAAGAAAAAGGTCCGCCGTTACTGTTTATGCCATCAGTGCCAGCAAGTGTTCTTTGCAGGTCTGTAAAATAAGGTAAAGCAGTATTTCCTATTTGAAATTGACCAACAGTTGATAATTCTTGAGAGTCATAAAATACCCCTGCAGTTACACGCCATATGTTGTCAGCAGCAGTATTAAAACGAAGTTCGTGAGTGATACGTGACGTACTTGTTTCTTCTTTATAATATTTAGTTGGGTCTACACACTCTTGAGTTTCAGGTGTACCTGCGTAATTACACGCATAATAAGCTGAAAAAGAACCGCCATTCGTATAGCCAGTGTAATCGATGGTTGAATTGATATCTCGGTCTAAATAGCCACCAGTATAAACGATGTCGAGTTGGTTAAGACGACCTTCTAGTGTCCATGTTGTTAAACCAAAATCATCATTATTATTCTCAGGTGTGAAGCGGTTTGCAGATGACTCACCTTCAAGATTTGGATCGTACGCAAACACGCCTTCAGTATCGAGAGATTGCTGGGTATGTTGAACTAAAAGTTCCCATTCATCATTGATAAGATAGGATAAACCAAAACGCGCACCAGCATAGTTTGCAGTATTAAAGTTATCTTCTACTAAGGAATCATTTTTAGGTGAGGTAACAGGCACATTTTCAGGGTTTGTTAAGGCATCACCAGAAATGCGACTAATAACTTCCGCACTACCAATGTAACCGCCTTCACCAGGCACATTTAATACGTTATCTATCCAACCACCTTGGTAATCGTTATAGGTAGCAACACGTACAGCGAGTGAATCAGTTAACGACATATTGAAATAAGCTTCAACAGAATTACTTAAATCTCCACCTTTTGTAGAGCTTATGCTGGTATCAAAACCTGCAGAGAAACCATCATGGTTTGGCTTGTTTGTAATTAAACGAACGGTACCTGATTGAGAGCTAGCACCAAAAAGCGTACCTTGTGGACCAGGTAAAACTTCAATGCGTTCAACATCTGTCGCGTAAATATCTAAATTACGCCCTTGCATTGAAACAGGTTGTTCATCTAGATAAAAAGCAACTGAGGGTTGTAATGCTTGAACAGATGAAACAGCAATACTGGTTTGCGTGGTTGCCGCGCCTCGAATGTATATTTCATTTTGGCCAGGACCTGTGCCCTGAAAAACCACATTAGGTAAAAACTCTACATATTGATCAAAATTAGCAACACCTAATTTCTCTAAGCTATCGCCGGTTAATGCGCTTACGGTTACAGGCACATCTTGAATGGATTCTACTCGTTTAGTTGCGGTAACTTCTATGACTTCTATTGATGCTCTTTCTTTCTTTTTTACTTCTTCAGCATAGATAGAGCCTGATGCTGCCATGGCTGTCAGAACAGCACAATGCAGTTTAGTAAATTTCATATTTATTATCCCTGAGTTTTTTGATTATATTTCGAGTTGATATTATTAGTATTCTAACTATTTTTTTATTGATTATAGCTTAGCAATAAATACGATCTTTTCAACACATTAATAGATATAGCTTATATCGTGTAACTATCTTGTACATGCTATTGTTTACAGCAAGGCTTAATCGATATAATATCAACTCGAATCAATTTAGGGGAATAATTTGCCTTCAACCGACAAGAGTCAATTAAATATAAAGGTCTTCGGTAGCGCCTCAGCTATTATTATAGCGCTTTTACTTTATACCGCAGCTTTACCTAAACAAGCACAAAACCTATTTACTCTTATTCAGGCAAGCATTATTGAAAATGGTAGTTGGTTCTATGTACTTACTGTGGCATTCATCTTCTTTTTTGTTATTTTCTTAGCCGTTTCACGTTATGGTGATATTCGATTAGGACCAGATCATTCAACCCCCGATTATTCATTAGTTTCATGGCTTTCTATGCTTTTTGCCGCTGGAATGGGGATTGGTTTAATGTTCTTTGGTGTCGCTGAGCCTTTAATGCATTATCTGTCTCCACCAACTGCTGAAACGGGTACGGTTGAAGCTGTTCAAGAAGCAATGAAGATGACATTTTTTCATTGGGGACTTCACGCTTGGGCTATATATGCCATTGTTGCTTTGGTATTAGCATATTTTAGTTACCGTCATCATTTACCCTTAACGTTACGTTCTGCTTTATATCCGTTGATTGGCGATAGAATTTACAAATGGCCAGGCCATTTAGTTGATGTTTTTGCTGTAGTTAGTACGGTATTCGGTGTTGCTACTTCACTTGGTTTGGGGGCTTCACAAGTTAATGCAGGTTTTAATTATTTGTTTGAAATAGATATTTCGACGACCAATCAAATAATTATTATGTTTGTTATCACAGGTCTCGCCGTTATATCAGTTGCAACAGGTTTAGATAAGGGTATTAAAATACTCTCTGAAACAAACATGATTTTAGCCATTATACTGTTATTACTCGTTTTTATACTTGGGCCAACGGTATTTTTGTTACAAGCATATTTACAGAATATTGGCGATTATTTAGCTGACATTGTGCATAACACCTTTAATTTGTTCGCCTACAAAAAGACAGATTGGATAGGGGGTTGGACAATATTTTATTGGGGGTGGTGGTTGGCTTGGGCACCTTTTGTTGGTTTGTTCATTGCGCGAATATCCCGTGGTCGCACGATTAGAGAATTCATTATTGGTGTGATGTTAATACCTACTGTATTCACGTTATTTTGGATGACAATTTTTGGTAATAGTGCAATTGATCTCGTTTATAACCAAGGGATAGTGGGTTTAGGTGAGATGGTTAGCAAAGATTCATCGGTAGCATTATTTGTGTTTCTTGAAAACTTCCCATTAACTTCAGTATTATCATTCTTTAGCGTGTTAATGATCGTGATATTTTTTGTCACATCATGTGATTCTGGTGCGATGGTTGTAGATATGCTCTGTTCACACGGGAAGAATGATACACCGTTATGGCAACGTGTGTATTGGGCAGTAGGGATTGGCATCGTTGCAGCGATATTACTGTTGGCAGGTGGTCTTAATGCCCTCCAAACCATGACCATTGCAAGTGCATTGCCTTTTACACTGGTGTTATTGCTCGCCATTGCTGGCTTAATAAAATCGTTAAGAGTTGAAGCTTTTAAGCAGGATAGTCAATTGATAGCTGGCATTCCTCATTCGAGCAGTGAAAATAATGATAGTTGGCAAATACGATTACAGAACGTGGTTGATTTCCCAAACAAAGCTAACGTGAGTAAATTTATTGATCAAATCGTAGCACCCGCATTCGATTTAGTCTCAAAGGAGTTAGAAGGAAAACAAATTAACGTTGAAATCTCATCAGAAAATGGGTTGAGCTTAATTGTTGACCATGGTGAAGCGCAAGAGTTTGTTTATCGAGTACTCGCACAAAAGTACTCACAACCAGACTTTGTTAATGAAGAAAATGAAGATGATCAAAACTACTACCGAGCAGAAGTTCATTTGGTAGAAGGTGGGCAGGATTATGACATTATGGGTTGGTCAAAAACGGCAGTGATCAATAATATTATTGATCAATACCACAAGCATCTTCACTTTTTACATTTACTACGTTAGGTTTTTGGGGCGTCAGTTTTATTAGTATTGCTAATACTGCTGGCGCTCATTGCATTGAGCTCTAATAATGGTGATGCATCAATTTCATTCGCATTCATCATATCTGCTAGCCGCTCCATAGAAGACAATAACTGAGATTGTTCCCATTCTGCTAAGTTAGAAAAATTTTCAATAAAATGTTCTTGCAGGGCTTGAGGTGCTTTAAGTAAAAGCGCTTTACCATCGTCTGTTAAATATAAACTTACTTTACGTTTATCTTGCGTATTTCTCACTCTGGAAACAAGGCTCTTAGTCTCTAATCTATCAAGAATATTGGTCACAGTAGCTGCACTCAAATTGACATTTTTAGCCACCTGACTTGAGTTCATACCCGCATCTTTATCTATTTCGAGCATGATCAATAGTTGTGGGCTTGTTAAGCCCGAAGTCTTACTTAGATGTTTTGAATGTAAATCTATTGCCCTGATCACTTTTCTTAAGGCAATTAATAATTCTTGATGTTTTTCCATTTCGGTATGCTTTTAAATATGATTCCTTTAAGTTTAATCAAAAATATGAACAACGCCTAGAAGAATTATTCAAATCCGATTTATAACGCTGTTCAAGTTAGCTCAATTCAAATTATTAATGATAATTTAATTTTGTATATTATAGTTATTCAATTTACGATGATGCTTCTATTAAACAGTTTTATTGGGATAAATGATTTAAGCTAGCTGTCAGTTTCCGGTTGTTTGAAAAATAAAACTCCACCTACCAAAAACTTATAAAGTCTATTTATTATAAAAAAGAGATAAAAATTTGATGTTAAAACCTATCATATTAGCCACAATATTTTTCTTCTTTACCCATACTGTTACAGCGCAGTGGTTCAGTAATAACTTTGAAGTAATGGGCACGCAAGCACATGTAGAGTTTTGGTTAGATGACTCTGAGAATATCAAAAGAGCTTCAAAGCAAATGATCTTTTTGGTGCAAGAAGAGATGCATCGAATTGACCACGCAATGAGCCCTTATAAACAAACAAGTGAATTGAGCTTAGTGAATAACAAAGCAGGCACTGAAGCTGTTGTTATCACTACTGAGCTTTTTGACTTATTAAATGAGTCGCAAAAAATTGCTGAGATGAGTGACGGCGCATTTGACATTACGTATGCATCAATCGGTTATCAATATGACTATCGTGAAAAACAAAGGCCTGATCAAACGTCTATTGAAAGTGCTTTAAAAGCGATTGATTATCATGCTGTACTTTTAGATGAAAAAAATTCTACGGTGCGCTTTAGCCAGCCTGATGTAAAAATAGATCTAGGCGGCATTGCCAAAGGTTATGCCGTGAAGAGGTGTTTAGTGTTGTTGAAAGCAGCAGGAATAAAACATGCTTTAGTGAGTGCGGGTGGTGACACAGGGTTATTGGGTGATCGTCGCGGTAGACCTTGGTATGTTGGTATTAAACATCCGAGGGCGGAAGAGAAAACAGCCGTGAAGTTGCCATTGAGCAACGAATCAATTTCAACATCAGGTGATTACGAACGTTACTTTATTGAAGACGGTGTTCGGTATCACCATATTATTAATCCGAAAACCGGAGACTCAGCAAGAAA
>CAJWBY010000046.1 GCA_913020705.1 uncultured Colwellia sp. | reverse complement strand
AACGTAAATTGGCAAGTAAAAAGTTAGCCCTATTCTTTATCTCACCACAAGTAGTGAATCAGTTTTAGTTTCCAATAATATTCCTACAATTAACAGTTCCCCCCCTATCTAACCAATAATGTATAACTATTGATTACAGATCTTCATCTGCTTCTTTCTCTGTTTTTTTCTTATATAGTTCATTAACAAATTCAATGTTACTTATCATCACAGTTAATATAGCTTTAGTTTGATTTATCGATAGATATATCAAAAGCATTACGGACAAATATTTGAATATGTTTTTATTCTCCATAATTAAAGGTGCATTTTTTAAGAGAATAGAACTTAAGTGATAAAATAAAATAGAAATAATTACAAAAGCAGAGGTTAATATAATTAAAACTAACTTCTCAATTCTTTGAGTTTCTTCGGTTCCTTTAATTATTGAAACTTTATCGGGGTTAGTATATGCAGCAATAGCCTGCGGGTATGAATAAGCTATCCATATTCCAGCTAAGGTAAATACCGCAGCAGCAATATTTTGCAATGTTCCTATAACAGATTTTAGCTCTATCATGTTTACATATTTAAATGTAAAGAATGCAATGACCCCACTAAATATAAGATACATTATGTGGATTAAAGCGCGCGCTTTTATAAAGTTAATTAATAAACATAATAAATGATAAATGGCCGTTATTTTTTTTATCATTTTACATCACCAACAGCTTTAGGTAGTGGTTCTTGTTCTTCAGCGTTTTCTTCTCCCTTAATCATAGAATAAAGAATATCATCACGTTCAACCAAAATTTGTTTAAGTATTTTTTCTGCCGCATGGTATGTGTTTTGTTCAGATAATGGCTCAACCATAATATGTTCTTTATTGACATATTTATTAAACCACTTAGTTGAATCGTTTTGTTCTTCACGAAATCCTACATTATTCCAGCCATTTACAGGGTCATATTCTTCTCTGTAGACTTCAAGCATTGCACCTAACTCTTCAGCAGATAAATTTATTTGCTCTGTGATTTCTACTTGTTTACTAAATCGTTTTTTACGTTGTTTGCTTTTTAAAAGATCATAAAGCTTAAAATATGAATCTTTATCATCTTCCACAACGGTTGAAATAGTTTCTCTTACAACAAGATGTGAGATACTTTTTGCTAATTTATCTAAATTTGCTCTACCAGCAGAGAGTTCTTTAGTGTGAGCAGAAAATCTATAACTCAAAGAATATTTTTTATCTTCAGATTTATAAACTACACTTTTTCGAGTCGTTTGTTCTTTAGTGAAATGATTAAAATGCTCAGTTTCAGTGACAGACTTTCTTGGATGTTTGATTCTCAAATCAATACAGCGTTTGATGTAACTGCAAACATCTTCAGTAGATGCTAATGAATGAGAAAAATTGATTGAAGCAATAAGGTTGTGCTCAGGAATAAACCAATAATACATTGGTTGACCCAATATAGCATTTGTCCTTTGACTTTTTTCCCTATTTTGATCGAGTCACCTTCGTGAGAACCAAATTTAGCATCAGGTGAAATACCACTAACTTTTCCACTATCATCACCAAATCTCTTCCAAAAAACAAATAGTGAATCGCCTGTAGTTGGATCTGTATAAGCAGTTTTACAATAGATTTGGGATCTTCTTGGTGATGCTTTTATATCCCAAGGTATTGTTTGGGGAAAGTCCCTACCAGATAACCAATTTGCTACTAATTTTAAAGACTCTGATATTGAACCTTCTATATGTTCTCCATCGGTTTTATTTCTAATTCTATAAAACCCGCAATTTTTAATTTCAAAAAAGCTAATTAATCCTCTATCCATATTAGTCTAACGTCCCATATACAGTTGGTTTAACTTAAATTATCATGTTTTTTAGTCTGTTACTAATCAATCTCAATCGAGATAAAATAAAATATAAATTTAAATATAATGTTTTTATTGTTTTTCGGTTGAAAAACAAACAAACCAACACTATATATATATACAGCACATTATATATTTAGGATATTAAAATGAGTAAAAATACTAAAAAAACGTCTAAGAAAGTAGCATCACAAGCAGGTAAAGTACTACAAAATGACAATGCATCAAAGGTACAAAAAAAATTAGCTGCTTCAGCCTTATCACAAACAAAATCATCAAATCAAACTGGTTCTGATATGGAAGAGTTTGCTTCAAAAGTACTTAAGAGTGATAAATATAATGAAACCACTAAAAAACTTGCTGGATCTGTATTGTCTCAGTCAAATAAGGAACGTTAAATTTAAAGCAAAAAAAAGCCAACCATAAGGTTGACTTTTTTATTAAATGATGGTACCGCGAGACGGACTTGAACCGTCACTTCCGAAGAAAATGGATTTTGAATCCATCGTGTCTACCAATTCCACCACCGCGGCAAAACTCTTCAACCTAAAAATAAGGTTTTAAAAAGTAACTTATTTAAAATTAATTTTTAAAAACATACTTTATATGTTTATTGTCACATTTTTCAATAATTTAGACAACTTAACTTACAAGTAACTCTAAAACACTCTAAAACAACTTTTTACTGCCATTTTAATGCATAACCAACTGATTATACTATATAAACAATCGAAGACAAAGTGTATTTTGAATCCCCTATGTATACCAATTTCATCACACCGGCTTAAATATCTTTCGTTGTAGCAACCAAAGATTTAAAACTGTTATCCATCAACATAAGTGCATTAATGAATCTGTTCGGCATTATACGAAAATAACTTGATTTAGCAATATATTTTATTCTTCTATCGACTGTTTGCTGAATATTTATACGTTTGCGATATTTAGAAAATTATTAAAATTTTCATTGGTTAATTTTTATCAAGAGCTTTGCTAGAATAGTGGAAATTTGTATATTCACTTTTTTAGGCTTTTAATGTCATCTGTAACTTCTGATAGTGTAGAAACTTTTCCACGAGCTGGTTTTCGTCGCCGCTTAGCTTCTTGGGTTTATGATTTTTTACTTGCCACGGCTGTTTACATGACCGCTGGAGCAATGTCCTTTCTCATTATGTTCCTAGGTCTTTATTTTGGTCTGTTTGACATGCAAGGCTACGAACACTTTACAGACACGATTGCTAATACTGCATGGTTAAAGTGGCCCAATGAATTTTGGAAACTCGCTTGGGTATCATTTTTCTTTATTTGGTTCTGGTCAAAAACAGGGCAAACATTAGGGATGAAAGCATGGCGTTTACGGGTGCAAAATCAAGATGGCTCTTTAATTAGTAGATCAACAGGATTAAAAAGATTATTTCCTACCTTATTGGGTTTAGGCAATTTCACTGTAATATTTGATCGTAAAAATAAATTAAGCTTACAAGACAGGCTAACAAAGACTGAAATAGTGGTGTTAACGTTAGAAGCGAACCGCGGTAGGTTATAGCGTTTTAGACGAAATATAAAGGCATGAACAATCATGCCTTTATGAAAACTATTACTGAATGAATGTTGTAGTAAAAGTTAACTGGACCTTTTATTCATTAAGTACAAGGCTAACGATACAAATATCACACTTGGCATTAACGCCCCAAATGCAGCAGGTAATTGATACACTAAGCTCAATGAACCTAACACTTCGTTAGTGATAAAGAATATAATTCCTGTTCCTACGCCCATCATTATTCTTGCTCCCATCGACACAGAACGTAATGGTCCAAAGACAAACGATAACGCAAGCAATAACATTACGGCAACGGTAACAGGTTGAACAATTTTTCGCCAAAAGGCTAAAATATATCGACTGGGATCTTGCTTGTTTTCTTCCAAATAACTTAAGTATTCTGACAAACCACGTAATGATAAAAGTTCAGGCTTTACCATTACAACACCTAATTTTTCAGGGGTTAAACTGGATGTCCACATTTTGATAGGTGATAACTCTTTAGTCATTTGATTTTCGCTTAAATGCGTATCGACAACGTCACGTAACTGCCAAGCATCTTTTTGATAAATAGCGCTCTCCGCTGATAACCAACTTGTCAATTTTAAGGATTCATCAAAGCGATATATTTGAACATCATTTAACTTTCCTTTGTCTTCTACCGCACCAATATGAACAAAATAATCACCATCTTTGGCCCAAGTACCATCAGCAGAAGCGATTAAACTTCCTCCTGAAATAGCTTGAGCTTTAAGTTGCCTTGCCGCTAATTCACTTTCAGGTGCTAACCATTCACCGACAGCCATACTGATAAAAACAAGAACAATCGCCGATTTCATGACCGATTTAATAATATCTACACGCGACAAACCTGCTGCTTGCATCACCACAAGTTCGCTGTTTGATGCGAGCATGCCCATACCGATCAAACCGCCGATCAATGCTGACATAGGAAAAAACATTTCAATATCAGGAGGGATTTTATAAAGAACAAATAAAGCAGCATGAGCAATATCATAGTCGCCCTTTCCTACTGTTTTCATTTCTTCAACAAACTTAATTATGCCACTTAAACTCACAAATACGGATAACGTTATAAAGGTTGTCGAGGCAATAATTCGACCAATGTATATATCTAATATACGCATTATGATGATGTTCCTTTACGAGTGAAATTTCGTATTAACCGAGGCAATTTCGCTTTTAGCTTTAAACCGCTACTACGGTCTTTAACCAGCAAACTTATCCCCAAAATAAGTACAAAAAAGTGTACCGGCCATAGCCCTATATATTTAGGAATGGTTGAAGACTCGACTCCTGAACGCACAGCGGTAAGCATTAAAAAGTACCCCAAAAACAACAATAATGCAGGCAACATTTTAGCAAACTTACCTTGTCTTGGGTTCACAACACTTAACGGCACCGCGATTAAGGTCATAATCAAACACGCAAGAGGAAAAGCAATACGCCAATGTATCTCAGCACTATATGCAGTAGTATCTTCTTTGAATAAATCTTGTGTAGGAATTGCTCTTAGCTTTCTATTTTTATGTGCTACTTTTTGATCTTGTATTTGAATGTAATACTTATCAAAAAATACTTCTTTGAATTCTTTACTCTTAATATCATTTTGATAACGAGTACCGTCACTTAGCACTAATCGTTGAGAACCACTTTCTTCCTCAATAACCTGACCAGATTGCGCGTAAACCAAACTAGAATTGATAATACTTTTGTCCGTGGCTTTCTTATCAGGAAGTTGTGCAACAAAAACTTTGTCAAAGGTATTATCATCACGATTTTTATCATGAATAAAAACAACCGCTTTATTATTACCTGTTGTTTGAAATCTGCCGGCGATCAGTGAACTTAAACCAGAATCTGCTGCTATTTGCTCTTTTACTTGATATTCATATTCTGAGGCCATTGGGGATAAGTACAAGGTAAATATCCCTGTAAAAATAGCGGTAATTAAACTCAAAATAAGTGTTACTCGAACGACATACCATTCACTTACTCCACAGGCATGCAATACGGTCATTTCGCTATCAGCATAGATACGCCCATAAGCCAGTAAAACACCAAGAAACAGACTAAGAGGTAAAATCATTCCCGCTAAGTCAGGCACCTTCAAACCAATAAAGACCATAACTAAATGGCCAGGAATACCACCTTCAGCTGCATCATCTAAAATACGGACAAATTTATTGCTAATAAAGATTGTCATTAATACTATGAATACCGCTAATTGAGTTTTAGCGACTTCTTTGAGTAAATAACGAAAAATAATCATAAAAATTCCCTATAAAAACATCGTTTTTTTCTGACATCTGCTCTATTTTTAAGTAAACTTGTCGTTTTCATAAGTAATATTAATTTTTGCTCTAAGGGTAATTCGCTCGCATCTGGCTATAATTATAGCCTTTAGCCGAATACTTTTAAAAGTAAGCATACCGATTATTTATAGATTTAAACAAGTTTACTCGTAAATTTCATTTAAAAACAGCTTGTTTTTGTACGAATTAGGAGAGCTCATGGAGTTCAGCGTAAAAAGTGGTAGTCCCGAAAAGCAACGTAGCGCCTGTATAGTCGTTGGCGTTTTTGAACCTCGCCGTCTTTCAGCTATTGCTGAACAGCTTGACGAAATAAGTGAAGGTTACATAAGTAACTTGTTACGTCGTGGCGATTTAGAAGGTAAATCAGGGCAAATGTTACTGCTTCATCACGTGCCTAACATCTTAAGTGAACGTGTTTTACTTGTAGGTTGCGGTAAAGAACGTGAACTTGATGAACGCCAATATCGTCAGATTATCAGCAAAACAATTAGCACCTTAAATGAAACAGGTTCTATGGAAGCAGTATGCTTTTTATCTGAATTGCATGTTAAAGGTCGTGATACATATTGGAAAGTTCGTCAAGCTGTTGAAGCAACTCAAGATTGCTTATATAGCTTTGACGGATTAAAAACCCGTAAAGTTGAAGCTCGTCGCCCATTACGAAAAATGGTTTTTAATGTGCCTACACGTAGAGAATTACCTCTAGGTGAACGAGCAATTTCTCATGCACTTGCTGTTTCAGAGGGTATATCAACCTGTAAGAATGTGGCGAATATGCCGCCAAACATTTGTAATCCAGCTTATTTAGCAGAACAAGCTAAAATTTTAGAAAACGATTACGAAAATGTTAGCACCGAATTTGTTGGCGAGAAAGAAATGGAAGAATTAGGTATGCATTCATACCTTGCCGTTGGCCGAGCTTCCCGCAATGAATCTATTATGAGTATTATTAAATATAATGGCGCTGCTGCTGATGTCAACCCAATAGTGTTAGTCGGCAAAGGTATCACTTTTGATTCAGGTGGTATTTCATTAAAGCCAGGTGAAGCTATGGATGAAATGAAATATGACATGGGTGGAGCAGCTGGTGTTTTAGGCGCTATGCACGCATTGGCAGAATTACAATTACCTATTAACGTTATTGGTATTTTAGTCGGTTGTGAAAATATGCCCGGTGGCGATGCATACCGCCCTGGTGATATTTTAACAACAATGTCAGGTCAAACAGTTGAAGTATTAAACACAGATGCAGAAGGTCGTTTAGTGTTATGTGACGCGCTAACCTATGTTGAACGTTTTGATCCAGAGCTGGTTATTGATGTTGCAACACTTACCGGTGCTTGTGTGGTTGCTTTAGGTAAGCATGCATCTGGCTTATTAAGCACGCACAACCCATTAGCACACGAATTATTGAATGCTTCTGAACAAAGTGGTGATCGCGCATGGCGTTTACCTTTATGGGAAGAGTACCAAGAACAACTAGAAAGCCCATTTGCTGACTTTACTAACCTAGGTGGCAAAGGCGCAGGTACTATTACTGCCGCATGTTTCTTAGCGCGATTCACTAAAAAGTACAACTGGGCGCATCTAGATGTTGCTGGTACTGCTTGGAGAAGTGGCGGAAAAGATAAAGGCTCGACTGGTCGCCCTGTAAGCTTGTTGACTCAATTTTTATTGAATCGTTCAGGTGCAGAGCAAAGCGAATAACATCAATTTAAATAAAGAAACAAAAGGAACACCGCAAACATGCAAACACAAGTAATGTTTTATTTGCTTGAAGATAATGCAAAGCGAGAAGATGGGGCTGAAGCGTCACATTTTCATGCTTGTTTGCAGGCAGCTAATTTTTATCGTCAAAATCAGCGAGTATTTATTTACTGCGCTGATCAGAAAATGGCGCACCAATTAGATGAACTACTTTGGGCATTTGAGCCTGACAGTTTTGTTCCACATAATTTACCGGGCGAAGGCCCTAAAAATGGAGCAGCCGTTGAGATCAGTTGGCAACAACCCACTCATCGTCGCGCTATTTTAATAAATTTAACCAGCACAGTGCCAAACTTTGCTAATCAGTTTTCACATATTATTGATTTTGTACCAAGTGATGAAACCCTAAAACAACAAGCTCGAGAGCGTTATAAAGGCTATCGTCAATGGGGATTTCAAGTGGATAATCAAACCGCGCCAAAACAATCAAACTCAATCAATGCACATCAAACAAGTTAAGTAGTCATTCCCATGGAAAAAACATTCAATCCTTCAGAAATCGAACAGTCTCTTTATCAAAGTTGGGAAGAGCAAGGTTATTTTAGCCCAACTAGCGAAGGAGATGGTTATAGCATTGCTATTCCGCCGCCAAACGTTACCGGTAGTTTACATATGGGACACGCGTTCCAACAAACTATTATGGATACCTTAATTCGTTATCAACGTATGCAAGGTAAAAGTACCTTATGGCAAACGGGTATGGATCACGCAGGTATTGCAACGCAAATGGTTGTCGAGCGTAAGATTGCGGCTGAAGAAGATAAAACACGCCATGATTACGGTCGTGATGCATTCATAGATAAAGTATGGGAATGGAAAAACGAATCTGGTGGTACTATCGGCAAGCAAATGCGCCGTTTAGGAAACTCAATTGACTGGACTCGCGAGCGCTTCACGATGGACGACGGTATGTCAGAAGCCGTGCAAGAAGTATTTATTCGCTTGTTTGAAGACGACTTAATTTATCGTGGTAAACGCTTAGTAAACTGGGATCCTAAATTTCATACAGCCATCTCAGATTTAGAAGTAGAAAATAAAGATAAAAAAGGCCACATGTGGTATTTGCGCTACCCATTAGCGGATGGCGTTAAAACGGCTGAAGGTCTTGATTACTTAGTTGTTGCCACCACTCGACCAGAAACGGTTTTAGGTGATACTGGTGTAGCTGTTAACCCTAAAGATGACCGTTATAAAGATCTTATCGGCAAGCATATTTTATTACCGTTGGTTAATCGTTTAATCCCTATTGTTGGCGACGACCATGCTGATATGACTAAAGGCACAGGTTGTGTGAAAATAACGCCTGCTCATGACTTCAATGATAATGAGGTCGGTAAACGTCATGATTTACCTCTCATTAATATATTAGATAAAAACGCAGCTATTTTAGCCAGCGCTGAAGTTTATACAAATAATGGTGAACCGTCTGACGTCTATAGCCCTGAGCTTCCTAGCGCTTTTGCAGGGTTGGATCGCTTTGTTGCGCGAAAAGCCATTGTTGCCGCGTTTGACGATTTAGATTTTTTAGTTGAAGTAAAAGAACATGATTTAGTTGCACCCTATGGTGATCGTTCAGGTGTGATCATTGAGCCATTATTAACTGACCAATGGTATGTTCGTACTGCACCACTTGCTGGCCCTGCTGTCGATGCAGTAGCAAATGGTGAAATTGAAATTGTACCAAAACAGTATGAAAATATGTACAACGCTTGGATGAGTGATGTTCAAGATTGGTGTATTTCTCGTCAGCTTTGGTGGGGACATAGAATTCCAGCATGGTACGACGAAGACGGTGGATTTTACGTAGGCCGAACTGAAGAAGAAGTGCGTGCTAAGCATGCATTAACTGACGATGTTAAATTAAGACAAGACGATGATGTACTTGATACGTGGTTCTCATCGGCGTTATGGACCTTCTCAACACTTGGTTGGCCAAACAGTGTGGAAGATCTTAAAAAATTCCATTCAACTGACGTGTTAGTTACTGGTTTTGATATTATCTTCTTTTGGGTTGCTCGCATGATCATGATGACCATGCACTTCATCAAAGACGAAAATGGTAAACCACAAGTACCGTTCAAAAAAGTTTATGTTACTGGGCTTATTCGCGATGAAAATGGCGATAAAATGAGTAAATCAAAAGGTAATGTTGTCGATCCATTAGATATGATCGATGGCATTTCGCTTGACGATTTACTGGAAAAGCGAACAGGTAATATGATGCAGCCAAAATTGGCAGCAAAGATAAACAAATTAACCAAAAAAGAATATCCTGAAGGTATTGAAGCACACGGTACTGACGCATTACGCTTTACGTTAACATCAGTGGCTTCTACAGGTCGTGATATCACTTGGGATATGAAACGTTTAGACGGTTACCGTAACTTCTGTAATAAATTATGGAACGCGAGTCGTTACGTATTAATGAATACTGAAGAGCAAGACTGTGGAAAGTTAGTCAACGGTAAACAAGGCAAAATGGAGTTTTCATTAGCTGACCGCTGGATACTAGGCCAGTTCCAACAAACAGTTAAAACAGTACATGAATCGTTTGACGCATTTCGCTTTGACTTAGCTTCACAAGCGCTTTACGAATTTACTTGGAACCAATTTTGTGATTGGTACCTAGAGTTAACCAAACCCGTATTATTCAAAGGCACTGAAGCACAACAGCGTGGCACGCGTCATACCTTAGTGACAGTTCTGGAAAGCTTATTACGTTTGATGCATCCGATCATGCCATTCATTACTGAAACCATTTGGCAACGTGTTGTGCCATTAAGTAATTTCGTTACTGATTTCAAAGGTAGTGAAACTGCTAGTATTATGGTGCAAGGTTTCCCTCAGTTTGATGAAAGCCAATGTAACCAAACAGCGATTGACGATTTAGAATGGGTTAAACAATTTGTTGTAGCAATTCGTAATATTCGTGGTGAAATGGATATTTCTCCAAGTAAAGAATTACCCGTATTACTCAAGAATGTTAATGCCAATGACCAACGTCGTTTAGACGAAAATCAACAATTTTTAAGTGCATTAGCAAAATTAGAAAGTATTACAGTATTGGCTGATGACGATAAAGGCCCACTTTCAGCAACCGCTGTTGTTGGAGATTTATCCGTATTAATACCAATGGCGGGGTTAATTGATAAAGAAGCGGAACTTGCTCGTCTAGCCAAATCTATCGATAAGCTAGAAAAAGACGCTGATAGAACCCGTGGCAAGCTAAGCAACGAAAAATTTGTAGGTAAAGCACCAGAAGCTGTTATCAATAAAGAAAAGGCTAAATTAGCGGATGCTGAGTCTGCATTAGCTAAGCTTGTTGAGCAAATCACGCAAATATCTGCTTTGTAATTGTTGTTAATTGTATGATTGATAAATAATAATGATTATCAGTTATAAATATCTAATAAAGCCAGCACCTTAGCTGGCTTTTTATTGTCATAAAAAAGTCACCTAATCTTAATGTTTTTATAGGATCTCTCTAAAAGATTGTGCTAACATACTTTCGCGTTGAGTTTTTGCGTTTCGGGAGAAGGATATTTCAACTATATACCTTAGTTAAAAAGGTTATTATTGATTACCTCAGACGCTACTAGTTTGTGTTATTGGAAACCTTTCTCTGTCTGTACTTTTATAGGTAGAGAGCATTTACTCCGTATAAATCCAAGTGGATAATCCACTTATTACTATTTTTTAATTAATGACCTACGGGAAATGCACACATGTCTGATACAGTTAACGGTAAAGTAAAATTTTTTAACGAATCTAAAGGTTTCGGTTTCATTGAGCAAGACAATGGACCTGACGTTTTTGTTCATTTCAGCGCTATCTCTGGTGACGGTTTCCGTACACTAACTGACGGCCAAGCTGTTTCTTTTACTATCAAGCAAGGACAAAAAGGTCCTGAAGCTGAAAACGTAATTGCTTCTTAATAACTGATTTACTTTAGTTATTAAAGGATCTGAGGATCCGAATAAAAAAGCGGAACAATGATAATTGTTGCGCTTTTTTTTATTTTTAAATTCAACGGTCTATACTATCCTCCCCATTAATAATCACTTTCAACTGCAAAATTAAAAAGCTCTGCTACACTCTTTAATGTAAATTAATTGATAACAAGAAGTTAATTAAAACATAAAGGGAATTAATATGAATCTGTACGCCTTAAAAATATCTGTTAGATATATTCTACTTACGTTAATAATATTCTTAATCCCCATCACTAGCCAAGCCTCTCTCATTTTCATCAATGAAATTCATTATGATAATAGTGGCGCAGACAAAGATGAGTTTGTTGAAATTGCCGGTACAGCAGGTTTGAACCTATTAGACTGGTCATTACAATTTTATAATGGGAGTACGGGGTATCTTTATAAAACCTACACAATTGATGATGTTACATTTGGCGATACCAACAATGGCTTTGGTTTTTTAGCTTTCGAGGTGAGTGGTATTCAAAATGGGTCTGCAAACGGTATTGGAGATGGAATAGCAATAGTTGATAGTAATGATCAGGTTTTGCAGTTTATCTCTTACGAAGGAGCTTTTGAAGCTAAAGATGGAGCCGCTTTAGGTATCCTGAGTAATAATATCCCAATCAGCCAAAGTAGCTCTCCTGAAGATAAATCAATGCAATTAACGTCAAGTGGTTATAACTACAATGATTTTGAATGGGCTTTAGAAGATAATACTTATGGCAGTAAAAACATTGGTCAGAGTTTTATTAATGATCAATCCCCTATTACAGTACAAGTTTCAGAACCAAACCTGCAAGTATCTTTCATACTATTGATAATATTATTATTTTTAAGTAGAAAAAGAGTCAATATCTCGAAGATAAAATACAGGACAATAGATTGATAAAATCCTTTTCATGAATAAAATGAGTATTCATGAAAAGTATTATTTTTTATAACGAAGCTTGAAAGATCAACTGTCTACATTCCAGCTATAGCGTAATTTCATCAGTGATTAAATCAACAAGCGCTTCAATATGCTTTTCATCAATATTTAAAGCTGGGATGTAATGATAGGTTTCACCACCTGCACCCAAAAATATATCACGCGTTTCATGCTCTAATTCTTCTAACGTTTCTAAACAATCCGCGCTAAAAGCAGGGCTAATAATAGCGATATGTTTATGATCACTAGCAAGTTCAATCAGTGTTGCGTCAGTATACGGCTGTAACCACTCAGCTTTGCCAAAACGTGATTGAAATGTCATGACAAAGTCATCTTCACTAAACCCTAACGATTCCATTAATAGGCGCGTAGTTTTTGCACAAAAACAATAATAAGGGTCACCCTGCTCGAGAAAGTACTTAGGCATACCATGAAATGATAGTACCAATTTATCAGGCTTACCGTGCTCTTCAATATGTTTATTTACACTCAGAGCTAAGGCATCGATATATTTAGGATTGTCATGGTAACCACTAATAAAACTTAAGCTCGGTATCCAGCGCCAAGTCTTTATTTTATTTACAATAGCATCAAAACTTGAACCAACAGTTGGCCCTGCATATTGTGGATAAAGGGGTAATGCGACTATTTTACTCACCCCTGCAAGTTGCAATCGGTCTAATGCATCATTGATCGTAGGTTCCCCATAACGCATAGCCAATTCAACTTTTACATCATCGCCATATTTTTCAGCAAGCTCTTTAGCCACGGCTTCTTTTTGCTGTTTACTTATGACAAGTAAAGGAGAGCCTGATGGAGTCCAAATACTTTCATATAGTTTGGCTGATTTTTTTGGCCTAACGCGAAGAATAATGCCATGTAAAATTATCAGCCAAATAATTCGAGGTATTTCAACCACACGAGGATCAGACAAAAACTCGCCTAAATAACGCCTTAAAGCAGAAGCGGTAGGGGCTTCAGGTGTACCAAGATTGGTAAGTAACACACCAACTTTGGCTTTTTTATTATGAATTTCTTTGGTACGGCCGTGAAAACGTCCAGTAAATTTAGGCATGAACTCGATACTCTATTGTGTTTGATGACGACAAAATTACGACTGATTAATATACTCAATTAGACTAAAACATCATACAGCTAGAAGCTAAGCATGATGTTTTAAACAGCCAAAGAAAATATGACTTTATTGAAATTACGGTACTATACTACTAATCACTAAATCTAATGGCTCTGTAGTGTTAACGAGCACATTGTTAAGTTCAGCTTTGTAATCGCCTGAATTAATGCCTGCCCCACCTTTTGCAGAAAGAACCGCATAAATATGTACCGAATCTACATCGCTAAGTTTAGCTTGCGGTGTCATTGCACGAGAATCATTCAGTATCACTGTTATCGGTAATTCACTTGCTAATATCTTAACTGCTGCAAGCGGCATACGACCTCGTGATGTATCTGAAGATATCGCATAAATGAATACTGTTTTGTCACTTTCTTGTGATAATTTTTTTAATATTTCATCACTTAATTTAACATTAACCGTTAATTGAGGCCCAGCTGCAGACTGCTCTTTTTTACTTGATTGAGTATTTGCTGCATCAGGATTTGCAAGGCGAGCTTTTGCTTCATCAATGACTTCGATTAACGCTTGTTTGTTCACATTTTGTTTATCTGAATCAACAACACGCTGCCAATGAGAAATAGCGACTTCATAATTACCCGCAATAAAGTTATGCATTCCTAATAATATATTGGTTGAAGGATCATTAGGATCAATCGATAATGCTTGGTCAATAAAACCTTGCACCGTACTATCAATTTTTTGCTCATTTTTATAGTAGATTGCTTGCGCTTTGGCGCCAAAAACATCGGCTTGCGGACCTTCTATACGTAATACTTGATCATAAGCTTTTAATGCACCACCGAACTCTCCAACACTTACTAACGACTGCCCTAATCGATACCAAGCATCCGAATTTTCAGGTTCAGCTTTAGTCAATTGCATCAATTGTTTAATTTGGTTTATCGCTTGCTGTTCAGGATTCGTCGACTGTTGCATTGGTGCCTGCGCAGTCATAGTGGTCAACTTTTCATAAGTACCAATTTCACTATACAAATAAAAGCTAAAAGCTAAAATAAAAACAGATAAACCGACAGGCCAAGCAATACTCATAATTTTAGTGTCTTGAGTATTTTTGCTTTCAAGATCCTGATTTTCCATATCTTGCAATAAAGTGTTATCAAGTTCTGTTAATAAATACTGATAGTTTTCGTCATCAATATTCTCTTGCTCAAAATCTTTTTCTATTTCTGCTTTATGCTCGTGATATAAACGTACATTGGTTTCATCTCGCTGAGTGTCATCAATAGAAATATTGTTTTCTTGCTGTTTTATAAAAGGTGCCCACACTACTGCTAGTATCAGTAACAAAAAAGCAATAATGATAAAAATTAATTCCATGATACAGCCTTATTTATGCTTTAGAATTTGATCAAGTTTATCTTTTTGATCATTACTTAAGGGTTTTTGAGCGTTTTTCACTGGTTTCCTTCGAAGAACGAGGACAACAAC
The DNA here is from genome assembly GCA_913020705.1 of uncultured Colwellia sp. The sequence continues at coordinate 11,954 of CAJWBY010000046.1, read as the reverse complement.
AATAACACCAACAATTAATAACCCTGCTGGGCCATACCATAAAAGATAAGTTAAACTAGAAACTCTCGGACGATATAAAACAAACTCACCATAACGTGACACCATAAAGTCAACAATTTCCATGTCGGCTTTACCTTGTTGAAGCATGTCATAAACTTCTCTGCGTAAATCAGCAGCAATCGGTGAATTAGAATCAGCTAAATTCTGATTTTGACATTTAGGGCAACGTAATTCTTTATTGAGTGCATTAAAGCGAATTTCTGTAACCTTATCGTTAAAAACATAAGTATCAACAGGCGTAGCTAAAACCAATGAAGTAAAGAACGTAAGTATTGCTATAAAAGCTATAACTAAGTATTTATTAAGCATGACTACCTGGTTCCATTGTTTTGTGATGAGGCTAAAAATTCTGCTTCTATTTGTACAATAAGCGGTTCAAATTCATTTTTCCAAATTTCTGGATTTAGCGGGCCTGCAAACCGCTTACGAATAATATTGCTGTGGTCGACAACAAAAGTTTCAGGCGCAGCGTAAACACCTAAATTAACGCTAAGCTTTCCCTCTTCATCAAAGGCTGAAAACTCATAAGGATTACCTAATTTAGTTAACCACTTAGCGGCTTGATCTCGCTCATCATCATAATTTAAACCGTAGATAGTAAAGCGGCTTGTATTAGATAATTTGTTTAAGTAATCATGTTCATAACGACATGACGGACACCAAGTACCCCAAACATTCACTAGTTTGATACCGGGTTTAAAGTCCGCGGTTGTCATAGTTTGCGAAGCGTTTAGCACTGACGTTAAAGAAAATTCTGGGAATTTTTTACCGATCAGCGCAGAAGGTAGTTCTGTAGGATTAAGCGATAGTCCCCTGAATAAAATTGCACCTAGTGCAATAAATAAAATAAGCGGAATAAAGCGAATTAACTTACCCATTAAGCATTTCCTTCATTACTGGTTGCTAATTTATCAACAGCTGCTGCTCTCGACGAATCTTTCTCTGCCTTAGTCATCACTTTTTTACGACGGTAGCGTTTATCTAATATCGCTAAGAAACCACCAATTCCCATGAATATTGCGCCTAACCAAATCCAACGAACAAAAGGCTTGTAATGAATACGAATTGCCCAAGCGTTACCAGAAAGAGGGTCGCCCAATGCAACATATATGTCACGGAATAAACCTGGGTCAATGCCTGCTTCAGTCATTCCCATCGTTTGTACTAAATACGTACGACGTTCAGGTTTTAAAAGCGTCACAAAATCGCCATTATCATAAACTTCAATTTGACCTTGTTCAGCGCTGTAATTTGGCCCTTTTACTTGTTTAATACCTTTAAAAGCAATTTCGTAGTTTGTATTGTCAATGTTAACTTTTTCATTGACGTTCATCCTTACATTAGTTTCACTTTCATACATCGAAACCAAGGTAACACCCACAATCGTTATCGCTATCCCCATATGAGCAACAGTCATTCCCCATTGGCTTAACGTCAATTTAGAGAAATTCCATTTATCACGACCTGAGTTCACTTGATTTAATAATTCTTGCATAACGACAAGAAAAACCCAACACGCTAAGCCAACGCCCATAGTCACTAAGGCTTCAAACTTCCCACCGTATAAAAAGGGGAATGCTACACCTACTATAATGCTGATCACAAGTGGGCTTACCATTTGCTTACGTAATTCACCTTGCTTAGCTTTTTTCCAGCGAATTAACGGGCCAATACCCATTACAACAAACAGCAAACTCATTATCGGCACAAATACCGCATTAAAATACGGAGGTCCTACAGATATTTTACCTAAGCCCATTGAATCAACGAGTAATGGATACAAAGTTCCTAACATTACAGTAACGGTTGCAACCACTAAAATAATATTACAAACAAGCAGTGCTGTTTCACGAGAATATAGAGCAAAACGGCTAAACGTTTGAACGGTACTGGCTCTGAAAGCATAAAGCGTTAATGAACCACCAACCGCTATTGCCAGCAATAATAGAATAAACATGCCACGACCAGGATCAGCTGCAAATGAATGCACTGACGTAATAACACCTGAACGTACTAAAAATGTACCTAATAAACTTAAGCTAAAAGCAAATATTGCCAGTAACACAGTCCAGTTTCTGAATGTGCCACGTTTTTCAGTAACCGCTAATGAGTGAATAAGTGCTGTTCCGACAAGCCATGGCATGAAGGAAGCGTTTTCAACAGGATCCCAAAACCACCAACCGCCCCAACCAAGTTCGTAATACGCCCACCAACTGCCTAAAGCGATACCTAATGTTAGGAATATCCATGCAGCAACAGTCCAAGGTCTTGCCCAGCGGGCCCAAGCGGCATCTAATTTGCCACACATTAACGCAGCAACGGCAAAAGCGAAAGCTACAGAAAATCCAACATAGCCTAAATAAAGCATAGGAGGATGAATAATTAGCCCGATGTCTTGAAGAAGAGGGTTTAAATCGCGACCTTCAGTCGGCACCATTGGCCATAAGCGTTCAAACGGATTTGAGGTTAATATAGTAAATAACATAAACCCAACGGCTATCATGCCGAGAACGGCTAAAACCCTTGCAACAAATGCTTCATCAATGCCTTTACTGAATTTAGCTACAGCAGCTGTCCATGCGGTTAAGGAGAAAACCCAAAGCAGAAGAGAGCCTTCGTGCCCGCCCCATACTGCGCTAATTTTAAAATAGTAAGGTAAATGAGAATTAGAATGACCCGCAATATATTTAACAGAGAAATCATCGATGACAAAACTCCAACCCAATATAATTAGACTGATGGCTGTAAAAGCAAACATGCCAAAGGTTAAGGGTTTAGCATAACCCACTAAGCGTTGTTGATTACTTGCCAAACCTACTAATGGAATAATGCTTAAACAAATAGCAAAAGCCAAACTTATAATCAGGGCGAAATGTCCTAACTCAGGGAGCATTACTTCAGGGGTCATTGTTTTCTCCGATTTAGTGTACACACTAAATACAAAAATTTATCGATAAAAGACGCCTTTAACTTGGCGCTTTAGTGAGTTTAGTTTTTCAATTAGCAACAAATAACGAGGTACAGAAAAACAATTCAAACTAAAAATTTTGGTAATTCTAGCACTATATCATGTGTAATTTCATCAATGTAAAAAGAAAATGGATGATTAATTTTCTCATTTCTAGGGCTAGCCTTTACTGTGCGATATAGTATGATAATACCCGACTTGATATTACGATCTAAATCAACTATTTATACCGTACATTACGATAACATTCAGTTTATAAACTTGGTGTGAAGCTAACGTATAATAATTATTCAAAAAGTGATTCTATTGGAAAATTCTCTAAGTACCCAATCACCAAAAGATAAAACAAATAATCAAGTACTGCTATCGGCAAACGGGCTGACTTGTATTCGTGAAGACAGAATATTATTTGAAGCTCTTAACTTTTCAGTATGTCGTGGTGATGTTATACAGGTGGAAGGTCCAAATGGATCAGGTAAAACAAGCTTATTGCGTATTTTAGCCGGATTATCACAACCATATGACGGAACAGTATTATTTAAAGAGCAAAATATTGTAGAGCAACAGGATGACTTTCATCAAAACCTCTTGTATTTAGGTCATTTACCTGGCGTAAAAGGTGAAATGACGGCTCAAGAAAATCTAGAATTTAATCTTACTTTGCATGGCAACGATAGTTCAAAAGCTGAAGAGACATTAGAAAAAGTAAACTTGTTAGGCTTTGAAGATGCATTGGCTTCGCATTTAAGTGCAGGACAGCATCGTCGAATTTCTCTCGCACGTTTATGGCAAAGTAAGGCACCTATTTGGATATTAGATGAACCTTTTACCGCAATCGATAAAAATGGTGTAGAACAGTTAGAACAATTATTTTTAGCACATGCTCAGCGTGGTGGCTGTGTAATATTAACGACGCACCAAGATTTATCATTTCATGAAGACAAAGTGAAAAAAATCACTTTAGATTACCGGTTTTACTAGAGTTAATAGCATGATACCCGATCAAAATTTGTCATATAGATCTGCTTTCAATTTAATTATCAAGCGAGATCTCACGATTGCTTTTCGTCATCGAGACGATATTATCAATCCGTTATTATTTTTTATCATAGTCGTAACATTGTTTCCATTGGGTATAGGTCCTGAATCTACAACGTTATCTCGAATAGCCCCAGGTATAATTTGGGTTGCAGCTTTACTTTCTACGTTATTGTCATTGGATCGATTATTTAAATCAGATCACGAAGACGGTTCATTAGAACAAATGATGCTGAGCCCCCACCCTATTTTTATATTAGTGTTGGCAAAAATCATTGCACATTGGATGGTAACAGGCCTTCCCCTTATATTTATTGCTCCGTTGCTCGCCGTGCTTTTACACTTGAATGAAAATAGTTACAGCGCATTAATGCTAACGTTGTTGTTGGGTACGCCCATATTAAGTTTACTTGGGGCAATAGGTGTTGCACTAACAGTAGGACTTAAGAAAGGTGGTGTATTACTTAGCTTATTAGTTTTGCCCCTTTATATTCCAGTACTCATATTTGCGACTAGTGCCATAGATACTGCGGCAATGAACTTACCCTACGGCGGACAACTTGCTATAATTGCCGCACTGTTTTTTGGGTCTTTAACCCTAGCCCCATTTGCTGTGAGCGCAGCGTTAAAAGTGAGTACTAACTAATGTGGAAATGGCTACATCCTTATGCGAATCCTGAAGTGTCATATCACTTTGTAGGCAAGCTATTACCTTGGATTTCAAAAATTACAATTGCCCTACTTGCCATAGGTATTGTTTGGGCACTCGTTTTTGCCCCTGCAGATTACCAACAAGGCGACAGTTTTAGAATATTTTATATTCATGTCCCAACCGCAATTTTATCCATGAGCATATATATGGCCATGGCAACAGCAGCTTTTTGCAGCTTGGTATGGCAATTTAGACTTGCTGATGCATCAGCAGCGGCAATGGCTCCAGTAGGAGCAGTAATTACCGCAATCGCATTATTTACCGGTGCCGCTTGGGGTAAACCTATGTGGGGAACGTGGTGGATTTGGGATGCACGTTTAACCTCTGAACTCGTGCTGCTTTTCCTCTACTTAGGGGTAATTGCTTTACATAATGCTTTTGAAGATAAAAATCTTGCGGGTAAAGCGGCCGGTATTTTATCGCTCGTTGGTGTCGTCAATATACCTATTATTAAATATTCAGTTGAGTGGTGGAATACCCTTCATCAAGGAGCAACCGTCAGTAAAATGAGTGCTCCTTCGATGAGTATGGATATGTTTTGGCCATTTGTTATTTGCTTTTTAGGTATAGCAATGCTCGTTACCTTTGTTATTTGTATCCGTTTTCGCACTGAGATATTATCGCGTAATGGCATGCGTCCCTGGGTACGAACATTAATTACCGCAGAAGGAACTAAATAATGCAATTTGATAGTATTTCAGCATTTTTAGATATGGGTGGATACGGATTTTTCGTATGGCTATCTTACGGAGTAAGCGCTTTTCTATTAGCCGCACTCGTGTATAGCAGCCATAATAATCATGAAAAAGTCAAAAATAAAATCGCTCAACGTATACAGCGAGAAGTGAAATTACGTAAAGCTGCTGAGAAGTCTTCAGCTGAATCAAAGAAAACTGATGATAAAAGTTCAGTTGCACAAGATCTATCCAAAAACTCTAATAAGGTTGTTTCATGAATCCCCGTCGTAAAAAACGTTTAACCATAGTAATTTCTATTTTAGTTGGCCTTAGTTTCGTTGCCGGATTAGTGCTTTATGCCCTAAGCCAAAACATAGATCTATTCTACAAACCCTCAGAGATATATCAGGGTAAAGACGATAGCGGTATTAAACCTATTGACGGTCAACGTCTTCGTATTGGTGGTTTAGTTGTGCCGGGTAGTGTTAAACGTGATCCAACAAGTTTAGACGTAACATTTGAACTGGTTGATATGAGAATGCCCATTGTATTTAATGCTTCTGATCCTGTCATTAAAGTGCATTATGATGGAATCTTGCCCGATTTATTTCGTGAAGGACAAGGCATTGTTGCTAACGGCGTACTTGTTGATGGTAACTTCATTGAAGCATCAGAAGTATTAGCTAAGCATGACGAAAACTATATACCTAAAGAACTAGCTGATGACATGGGCGAAAAACATGCAAAGCCAAGTTATACTAAAGAGCAGTTAGAAGAAAAGAAATACTAATAAAATAGATAACGATAAAGCGTCACAGAAATAGCGTTAAACGCTTTATTTTTGTGGCGCTTTTTTAATTCAAACCCTAGCCGTTTAATTAAGAAGGTTAATAATTACTTTAAAACTATTAGCTAAATTTCAACGAGTACTATTCCCCCTCAAACACTTCAATAATATTTTAAAACACAATAAATTTATCCATTAATTAATCGACGTTATAAGATTCCTTAAATGATTTTTGTGGTTGTTATTGCCATAAACTTGCCAATTGTTATTTTTATGTTTATAACTTGTTAACAGTAATGTGTGATAAACGCGACATTACATGTAAATGGAGTTAGCTTTCAAACATAATATTTATTCTACGTAATGCCAGATACCAGAATTTATTAAGTGAATTCGATGCATGAAAATACATAGCTTGTTTGATTTGAAGTTAAAGGAGATACAATTAAATGCTTTATCTTTTGTTTAGCTCTTCGTATTTAATAAAAAAATAAAAAAATAAAAATAAGATGAATAAAATGAAAAATAATAAATTATTATGTTTAGGTATATTTTTCACTACAATATATAGCAGCCACAGCATGGCGCAGGACCATGTCTCGAAATACACATATGATGCTCGTGGCCGGCTTGTAAAAGTCACAGATGGCTCTGCAAATCAAGTGAACTATACGCTTGACGATGCAGGTAATCGACTCAATTTGTCGGGCGGTTCTACCCCAACAACCCCTGACCCAGTAACGCCAGCACCTGTTTTACTCCCAATTATTACAACTTTCAATAGCCCGTCTAGCGTAAACAGATCTGGTGCTTATATAACGATTAGTTGGACATCTACAAATACAACGCATTGTGCATTAGCTGAATTTGGTGACTACAGTAGCTACCCCAGTTTATCCACATCAGGCACTCAATCTATACGCATTTATGAAGATACCGCCATCACATTAACTTGTTATAAAGGCAGTAATTCTGACTCAAAGGCTCAACTTATCAGAGCTGATTTAGGTGATGGAAGAGCAGTATTTTAAGTGAGTTATAGAGCGCCTTTGCTTAAACAAAGTTTACTTTATTATTCACAACAATTAAATAAACACCGTTGCAAAGCCAATAACATCTCAGTTAAACACATATTAACAAAGACATAGACTAGTGACACTTACGATAAAAGTGATATGTCGAAAGGGAAAAACAATGAAAAATATGATAAAAAAGATAGTTCTCCTCCTGATAATTTTTTATGTACCATTTACGTTTGCACAAGAAGATCATCAATACATTAAACCGTTAGCAATAGCCACAGACATCAATGGTGTAGACCTCGTGTCGGGCAAATATTATCCTCAGTTGCCCACCATTAGTATACCTGCAGCTCCGCGATTATCCTTTCATACCATTCAAAAGTTTGAATCTAAAATTGAGGCTACATGGGCTTCAAAATCACTTGATATCGACATGTACGATGCCGTAAGTTTCGATGACTTCAGTGATAAAGATTGGGAACAAGTGCTAACAATACGAAAAGAAAATTATTCAGTAACCTTTGGCGGTAACACATCTGAATTTTTTGAATGTAGTGATGAAGATTGTATTCCAGCAAGAAACACAGGTTCCACTTTGTTCGGTAATATGAGTGGCCAAACCTTTAAATATACCCAAGGTAAATCAGGCATTGTTATTGATTACAATGTTAAAGCAGGCTCTTACCCAATAGGTCAACATTATACGAATGGTACCTTTTACGCGAATAAAATAACCTACCCTGATGGCGAAACAATTACCATTGCGTACGATGTAGACACGCCCTATTACAACCATCGTCCAGCTTCAGCGACCAGTAACTTAGGTTATAAAATGTCGTTCACTTACGCTTCTAATTCGCATGGTTCTAGCTGGGCTGCACTGTCTAGAGTCACTATTGTTAAAACAAGCGCGCCCAATACAATACTCGCTGAAAATAATTATTCGCACGCTAATAGCACGGTCTCTGACAAATTAGGCCGAACATGGGATTACAGTGGCTTTACTAATAGTACTTATTTAGAAGACCATGCTAGAAACTTTACCTATAAACGCCCAACCAATAACTATAACAGCATTGCTGTTAGCTCAGCGACTCGAGCTTATGATGATGAAACACATAATTATTTTGTAACATCGGTTACACGTGATGGGCAAACATTTAATTATACGTATACCCCAACATCAGGAAGTAACTACGACCCTTTAAAACAATTTACACAAATAAAAATCACTGGGCCTAACAGCTATAAGCGTACGATTAAGCTGAAGGTATATTCGGATGACAGTAAAACACAGCAAATAACTAATGTTATAGACAGCTTAGGTAATGACACGTCCTATGAATATAACAGTGATAAAACACTAGATAGTATTACTTACCCAGAAGGCAATAAGGTTGAACTGTTCTATGATAACAATGGTAACCTCGCATCAAAAAAGGTAATAAGTAAGCCAGGTTCAAGTATTGCTGATATAACAACTATCGCAAATTACAACCTAAACTCATGTATAGGTTTACAGTGTTTTAGACCCACTTACACAATTGATGCAAACGGTAATCGCACCGACTACACCTTTGATGCTGACCATGGCGGCATGTTAACGAAAATTGAGCCTATCGCAGATAGTGGCATGCGAAGAATAACCACTAATACTTATACTATTATTAATGGCTTTAATCGTCTCACTAAAACCTCTGTTTGTGGTTCGTCAGAGTGTGGCACAAAACATGAGCAAATTACCGAATATGGCTACAAGGTAGGCGACAACGCCAACCTGCCAAAAACTATTACTCAAACCAATGGTATTAATAGTTTGCGTCAAACGACCACTTATAACTATGATAATGCAGGTAACACATTATCAGTAGATGGCCCTTTGGCAGGCACTAATGATGCTACATATGCTCGTTATGACCAGATTGGTCGAAAAACATGGGATATAGGGGCTGTAAATCAAAAAGGTTACCGTGCAGCAACAAAAACCACTTACCGTAGCCAAGACAACCAAGTTGCCAAACTTGAAAGTGGTATATTAACATCGGCGACAAGCACTAACCTCATCATTAATCTCAGCACAGACAATGACTTTAACAGTCTTGGCTTGCTTACTAAAACGCAATTAATATCAAGCGTTATAGAACCGCCACTAACGGTGAATACTACAGAGAAAGTAACTCAAACAAGCTACGACACACTTAATCGTCCTCAGTGTATCGCTACCCGTATGAATCCATTGATATTTACCAATTTACCTAGCTCTGCTTGTACATTAGGTGAAGAAGGGGAATTTGGGGCAGACCGCATTACTCGACATTATTACGATACCTTATCTCGACCAACTAAAACTATTTCGGGTTATGGCACTACTGCTGCAGGTATCGACATTGAAATAGGCTATACCCGTAATGGTAAAGCTGACTGGAAAAAAGATGGTAACGGCAATAAAACTGACTACCGATATGATGGTGTTGACCGTCTTGATAAAACAACCTATCCCGATTATAGCTACGAAAGTAATACGTTTGACGCCAACAGCAATCTAAAAACATGGCGTAAACGTGACGGTAAAACATTGACACACCACTATGATGCAATTAACGCCAAAACAAGTACGGCTGTCCCAGGGGAATACACCTTAAACTTTGATTACGACGGACTCGGACGCCCAAAGCTGTCAACACGCCATAACAGTTCGGTTGGTTACACCTATGATGACTTAGGACGACTTAAAACCACCACCACCAACGGCAGAGCACTCACCTATGAATATGATGACGCGGGACGTCGCAGTAAGCTAAAACACCCTGATACTTTTTATGTGAACTATGCTTACGACAGCACAGGCGCCTTAACGTCCATAAAAGAAAAGAACAACAAAGTATTGGCCAGTTATGGTTATGACAATTATGGCCGTTTAACGACAGTTAACCGTAATAACGGTAGCGGTGCTGTTTCATCGTTGGGCTATAATAATGCAGGGCAAGTGCAAAACTTTGACCATGTCAATATTAACAATGCAAGCTTTAAATATAACCCTGCGAGCCAAATTGTGAATCGCGTGGTGAGTAACGCCAACTTTCAAATGAAAATTCCAACCATTAACCAAGAAAACTACGAGGTAAATAACTTAAACCAATACGACAGTGTGGGTAGTCAAAACATTAGTTACGACAACACAGGCAACTTAACTAACTTTAATGGTTGGGTATATAACTACAATGCGCACAATCGTCTTACGTCAGCAGCAAGGTTAGGCCAATCACTGGCATTAACTTACGACCCTACAGGACGATTAGAAAGCTCAAGCCTTAACGGCAGTAAAACTAACTTTTTATACGATGGTGATGAGCTTATTGGTGAATACAACAGTAGCGGCACTTTACTTAATCGTTATGTGCACGGCATAGGTACTGATGACCCGCTGGTATGGTATATTGGCTCAGGCACCACTAATACCCGTTATTTACTTGCCGATGAACGCGGCTCTATTGTTGCAGAAACCAGTAGTACAGGTGGTATCAGTAGAACTCATCAATATGGGCCTTATGGTGAGCCGATGAACAACAGTACCTCGCGTTTTAGGTACACAGGGCAAATATTGTTGCCGGGCACTGAGTTATACTATTACAAAGCACGGATTTATCATCCAAAGTTAGGTCGATTCTTACAAACTGACCCGATTGGCTATGAGGATGGGATGAATTGGTATGCCTATGTTGGGAATGATCCGGTTAATATGGTTGATCCAACTGGAGAACATAGAGAGAGAGGAGCCGGTGCCGGTGCATTAGTAGCAATAATTCTAGAAGTTACAGGTTTGATTTCTCCTGAAACTTCACAAGCTATGATAAATGATGCTACTGGTACTAAGGGGAAGCGTGGTCCAAAAATTATTAAGGTTAGTAAAAGTAAACACCCCGAAAGTGCGAAGCATATTGAAGATGCGCAAGCGGCTGGTCAGCCAAGTACCTTGACAGTAAATAGGGCTAATGCTAAGAAAAATAGAAGAGCCTCTCTAAAAAAAGTAAAGACTGAAGCAGGAAAAGATAGAGATGAATATCCACCTGCTATGTTCGATGAAGGTGGTTCTGGGGCGAGTGTTAGAAAAATAAATAGTGGTGATAACCGAGGCTCTGGAGCAAGTATGGGGGCCCAATGCAGAGGTGTTGCCTGTGGGACAAAGGTCGAAATAAAGGTTGTAGATTAAAGTATGTATGAATATATAAATAAATTGGTTTCTATTTCAAGTGTTCCCTTTAATAATGGGGAGCCTGCATTGGATCCTATGTCGATTAATCTAGCAGGAAGTTTAGCTGAAGAACTAGCGATACTATTGAGTGAAAAAGATGGTTTTTATGCTTTTGAGTTGGCACTAAGAGTTTTTTCATCAAGAAATTCAGAATGTTCAATAGGCATAAAAGAATGGAATTGTAAAAGCTTATGGGCAGCCAATTATAAGCATTTAGTTGATGATTGCTTATTTTTTGCCGAAGACGTTTTTGGTGGGCAATTCTGCATAAAGGACAATGCAATATACTCTTTTGATCCAGAAACTGGTGACTTGGAGCAAATGGCAACCAGCATTGATGAGTGGGCTAAAATCATACTAGAAGACTATGATTACTGGACTGGTTATAGTTTGGCTCATGAATGGCAGGAAATAAACGGTCCACTTGGGCATGAAATA
>CAJWBY010000045.1 GCA_913020705.1 uncultured Colwellia sp. | reverse complement strand
ATTAAACAGCCTATTCCAGATAATTAATGCTTTTTATTATTTTTACATCACTTTAAATACCTTTTAACTATAGGCAAGTATTGAAAAAAAAGGAGTTTTTTTAGCTGAAATGTCGATTTTATAGCTTATTGATTGATATCCAAAAGAATTAAAGTGGATGAATAACAAAATGAGTACTAAACGAAAAAGGTGAATAGCCTAGCTTGATGAAATCTAGAGATTTAAGATAATTCACTTACTCTTACCGATTAAGTTTCTAGATTACTTTAGCAACATTTTTGCTTTGTTAGGAACCTGATTAATAGTCAGTTATAATTATATTTATCAGATTTTAAAATACAATAATATTTTATAAATAGGGAATGTCAGTGCGATTTGCAAGCATATTATTAGTGTTGTTTCTATCAGCATGTAGTTCGAATAATCAATACGAAACGGAAACCACAACCAAAACTGAAGTAAAAGCAAATACTTGTGATATTCAGTACACTCGTTATCAGGCAACGGTTACAGGATATTGCCAAGAAATTGCAGCCTCATTACCGAAAAACATCCCAACGATTGAAAAGAAAATAGAATTGCGTTCAATAACGTCAATTCCTGAAGTATTCTGGTATAGCAGTAAAATGAAATACTCACTGGTGAAACAGGATAAAAAAGCACCCTTAGTTTTTGTGATTGCAGGTACTGGAGCAAGCTATAGCAGTTCAAAGATGATCAGCTTACAGAAAACTCTATTTCAGCAAGGCTATCATGTTATTTCTCTTTCTTCGCCAACCTTTTCTAATTTCATTATTAACCTCGACTCTACAACAGATTTCCCCGGCGTTTTGTCACAAGACGCTAAAAACCTTTATGGAGTAATGCAAAAGGTTTATCAGCAAGTCGTTAATGAAAATAATCTAGAAACAACCACATTTTCCTTAACGGGCTATAGCTTAGGTGGAGCTCATGCTGCTTATATATCTAAATTAGATGAGCATGAAAAAATATTTAATTTTGAAAAAGTCGTGTTGATTAACCCTCCAGTAAGTTTATACAATTCAGCAACCATCCTTGATAGCTATTTAGATCTTAGAGAAAGTGGACGAGATGCGGCTTCAGCTATGCTTGATGATATTTTTTCAGCATTCGCACAAAGTTATGCATCTCAAAAATCATCCGCATTTTCTCATAGTTCTATTTACGCTTTATTTAAAGATGCAGAACTATCAGAAGAAGAATTAGAATTGCTAATCGGTGCTTCTTTTAGAATGTCATCATCCGATATGTTATTTGCATTAGACGTTAGTTATAACCTTGGTGGCTTTATATATAAAAATAAAAATATTAGTAAATTTGAAAGTGTTACCAATGCTATGCATAGATCTCATATAGTAACCTTCGGCCAATATTTTGAGAAAGTGGTGGTTCCTTGGCAGCAAGAAAGTAACCCAGACTTAACGAGAGAAGATCTTATTGAGCAGCTCGGATTGAAAAATATAGAAAGCTATTTAAGGCACTCAGACAAAATAAGCTTAGTAACGAATGCGGATGATATTATTCTAGCAAAGGGGGAAGTTGAATATTTACAAGATGTTTTTGGTTCAAGGGCAAAAGTATTTGATCGAGGCGGCCACTGTGGAAATATGGACAGAAAAAGCTTCGTTGAATACATGAATAGCCAATTCCAAGGAGCAAAATAATGAATCCGTTTAATCTATTATTTACACGGGTTATAACCGCTTTATTCGTTATGTTGCTTTCAGCGTGCTCATCAGTACCTGATTTAAAGGGAAATACAGAAGAGCCTCGTGTAAAACTTCCTGCAGACTATGTCGAAAAGTCTATTACCAATGACTATGCTGATCCATGGGAAGGTTTTAACCGTCGTATGTACTACTTCAACGCTAAAGCTGATGAATATGTGCTTTTACCTGTTGTAGCAGGTTATAAAGCTGTAACGCCTGATATTCTAGAGATAGGTATTAGTAATTTCTTCAGTAATTTAGGTGAAATACCTGTTTTTTTTAACGCTCTTCTACAAGCGAAACCTACTGTTGCTGCTGAAACCTTCGGTCGTTTTGCGGTAAATACAACCGTTGGCATATTTGGTCTTTTTGATGTGGCAACACCCATTGGTCTAGATGAACAAAATGAAGATTTTGGTCAAACATTAGGTGTATGGGGAATTGATGCTGGCCCCTACCTAGTTTTGCCGTTATTAGGACCATCTTCACTTCGTGATGCGACAGGGTCAGCAATAGATATGTTAGCTTTTCAAGCGGTCATTGAAGAATTAGGGATGGAAGGGGATGAGGAAATCTTTTTGTCACTACTCAGTAGTATAGATACGCGAGCTAGTTTACCGTTTAGGTATTATTCATCAGGTTCAGCTTTCGAGTATGAACGTTTAAAAATTCTGTATATGAAATATAGAGAAATTCAAATAGCGCGATAAGTGTTACGCATAAGATATACCTCTTATTTAGCAAACTGACTATGCTTATATCAAAAATCAGTATATAGCTGAATTACTGATTTTTTGTATTTTTGAAAGGGTGTATATGTAGTCGTGAATCTATAGGGTATACTGCGCCGATATATAATAATTAGGATGTAAATTTGTTAACTATAATTCGCTTTATTTTAATGACACTGGCTTTAGTCTTTATTTGTTGTGCCGCCTGTATTTATAGTCTTTTACGCCCATTTCATCGGAATAATGTTTTTCATACAGCTCATTATCTGAGTAAAGTATCAACACTTTTAGGCTTAAGCATTGAAGTGAGAATGCCCGATAGTATTAAAGATATTGGTCCGGCTGTTTATATTTGTAACCACCAAAATAGTTACGATATTTTTACGGTGAGTGCGGCTGTTCAACCTTCTACCGTGAGTGTTGGGAAAAAGAGTTTGAAATGGATCCCTTTTTTCGGCCAAATGTATTGGCTAACGGGCAATATTTTAATTGACCGTGCAAATTCAAGTAAAGCGATTAACACTATTGCGTTAACGGCAAAAAAAATCACAGAAAAAGAATTATCTGTTTGGTTGTTTCCAGAAGGAACTAGAAGTAATGGTAAAGGTTTACTACCTTTTAAAACAGGAGCGTTTCGTACAGCACAACAAGCAAATGTGCCTATTATTCCTGTTTGTGTAAGTAATTCACATGAAAAAATAAAGTTAGGCCGTTGGAACAATGGTAAATTAATTATTGAGTTATTAGAGCCGATATACTTTAAGACAGATGAAAAAGAAAGTATTAGAGAGGTTGCTAATGCTGCACACAAACAGATGCTCGTTAAGATTACTGAACTCAGTAAAGAATCTGGAAACGAGTTAGTAATACAAAAGAATATTAAATAAATTGAGATAACGATGAAAGACGAAGAATTACAGCAATGGCAAGACCATACAAATAATTTGGTTAATGCACTTATAGAAGATGGTACTAATGAAGAAGTACATCATACGATTGAGCATCACTTTTCCAGCTCTGATTTCAATGTTTTAGAAAAAGCAGCTATCGCCGCTTTTAAAATGGGTTTAGAAATAGAAGATCCAGAGGAAGCTGAACTCGAAAACGGAGACAAAGTATTTGCTTTTGATATTATTACTGAACAGCCACTTGACGAAGAAATTATTTTCGAAGAAACAAAAAAAATGTTTGAATTAGCTCAGCAATGCAAAGTTGATTACGATGGCTGGGGTACTTATTTCGAAGAGTAATGCATAAAATTAAATTATTTTGAAAGGACTTAAAAATGGAATGGATAGAAACGCTACTTAACCCAGCCACGTTATCATTATTAATACCTATTATTGCTATTGTCGGTGCTTTTTCAGTTGCAGGGCTTAAAGCACATCATAGACATCAAGAAAGAATAGAGAAAATTAAGCACGGTATTGATCCTGACAAATAGCTCAAAAATAGCACTATAATACGGGGGGAATTTATTAAGGCATAGACGTTAAATGGTGTGCCACTAATAATTTTTCCGTTAATACTTATAAAAAAAGCAAAGTTCTCGCACTTTGCTTTTTTTTATTGTTTTATTTCTAATCAATATAGATATTCGAAGGTATTCATAGGTATGGAGCCATTGAATTAAAAAGCTCGGAGCGTGGTTAATAAGTATTCAAACCGGTACTACCGACTATAATATTACCAATTGAGTTAGCATTAATATCTATAACTTATTTTTAATGGTCTATACTTTTTTTATAAAAAGAGTTGGTTCTTATTGAATCCAATCACAATCAATAGAGAAGATATTTATAAATGTATCAATCGAATTTACTCGTTGACCATATCGCTAATTTTACTTCCCACAGAGATAAAGAGTTATTAGCTTTTAGCCTTTTAAAAAGTGTTAATAGTATGATGGTTTGTTCAAAAGTGAAAATAATAACGGCCAACAAAAAAGGAGATTTTATATCAAGTGTCACACTTGAAAATAATCAGTGTACGGTTAAGAATTCATCGATTGAAGTTGAAAAAGCTTTAAAAGATGCTTTTGAAAATATGAATTCATTATCTCTAGAAGAATATGTATTGAAGACAGATGAAGGTTATTTATTAATAAGATTATTGCATCACGATAGGAAGAATGAACAATTTCTAGTGGTAAACTTAAAAGATAAAGCCGATAAGGTGCAGTCTTACATTCTTTCTGGAATATTAAGTATTTACACAAATTTTTTTACATTATTGAATGAATCACAAACGGATGAATTAACGGGGCTTTCTAATAGAAAAACGTTTGATTCATCAATTTCAAAAGTGTTTGATAGTCTTCCTCAGTCTTATGAGGAAGTTGATGACGAAAGAAGAAAGTTAAAAGGAGATCCTGTAACTCAAGTTAATAGGTTTTGGCTGTCCATCGTAGATATAGATCATTTTAAACTTGTAAACGATCGATTTGGTCATTTATATGGTGATGAGATTTTAATTCATCTTGCGCAAATTATCCGTTCAAGCTTTAGGCAAGAAGACCTTCAATTTCGCTTTGGCGGAGAAGAGTTTGTTATTTTATTATCGGCAGATAATAAAAAAGATTGTGTAAAAATATTAGAAAAATTTAGAGAAAATGTTGAAAATTATAATTTTCCTAACGTAAATAACATTACCGTGAGTATTGGCGTTGTAGAGTTTAAACGCTCAACCTTTCATATTACTTCTATTGATTATGCTGATCAGGCACTTTATTACAGTAAGGGGAATGGCAGAAATCAAACAACGTTCTTCGAAGATATGTTAAGTCGTGGTGATGTTAAAGAAGCTGATATTGAAGAGGGAGATATTGATCTCTTTTAATTTTTTATCTTCGTAACAATAATAAAGCAAAGTGTGAACACTTTGCTTTTTTGATCATTATCTATTGTTGTGGAACGTCTTTATCTTTAGCTAAAATTGGTATTCAGCACCGGCATAGAAATACGCACCATTGAAGCCAAAGGGTGCAGAGCGTCGTGAATATTTAAATACACCTTGGCTACTCGCCACAACATTTCCAATTGGGTCAACAATAGTGCCTGAGCGAGAGTTACCGATTTCATTTTTATCAGGGTATACATCAAAGATGTTATTACCACCAAAATTAAATGAAAGTTCGTCGTTATATTGATAATTCACACGTAAACCTGTTAATAATTTTGCCTCATACGTTTGCCTTTCACCATCGAGAACTGTGTACTCACCATAGCGATTAAAGGCGAGGTTTATGATAAATGGTCCTACGGTATATAAGCCAGTTAAACTGACTCTATCTTGGGGCTGCCATTCTTCAATAATAGAAATAGCTTGCTCAGAAAACACATCTTTTGGCGATACACCAGCTAAAGCACTATCAGGTGGTGTATAAGTATCAGTAACTTCTGTTTCGGTAAAGTTGGCTGCTAATGTAAGGTCTAGTTCGCCTGACATAAACTCCGTGTTCCAAGTCGTGATAATATCAACGCCGTTCGTGTGGGTATCTGCGCCATTGAGAAAAAACTGTCCGGCACCAGCACCTGAAGATATTAATGCCGCATCAAGGGCTGGCGATAGCCCCTCACCTAATGAGTTACTCAGTACAATGCGATCTTCAATACCAATAGAATAAAAATCAACGGTTAAATTAATATCATCGGAAAATTTTACGACAGTGCCAATACTAAAGTTAGTCGACTCTTCTTCTTTTAGTTCTGGAATACCAATTGCTTTCGCTAAAATACTGTCGTTTCGAAAAGTCCCAATCTGAACAGCTATTTGGTCTCCGCCATTGGATGCTGTTTGAAATTGAGTGCTGATATTATCGGTATAAAGTTGTTGCATCGATGGAGCTCTAAAGCCGGTACTCATGGCTCCACGGAGTGATAGGTTATCAGTGATTGACCAATTAGCGGCAAGTTTGAAGTTAGTGCTATTTCCAAAACCATCATAGTCATCATAACGCATTGCTGCACTAAAAATGAGAGCATCTGTAATTTCCGATTCGGTATCAATATAAAAAGACATAACGTTTCGAGTTTCATCCACAGATTGCAAAGGAGCCGTACCACCAAACCCTTGAGTACCTGCTCCACGGTCAGTTGCATATAAGCTATTGCCGAGCTCGTCTGTATCATAATCACGGTATGAATATTCATCACCCGCTTGAACGTTAAATTCATCTGAGCGAAGTTCTGCCCCCATTGCTAAAGAAAACCAATCAAAAGCTTTAGTGTAATCAAGGTTAAGGGTCTGTAAAGTAAGCTCTAACCCGTAAGCAAAGGCTTCTCGAGGAATGGACACTCGAATTTCATCTGCCGTCAATAATGAGGTATATATTAAAGAATTTGCATATGATGAATTAATGGTATTAAGAGTTGTATAATCAATACTATTTTTACCGTAGGTGTATGACAAATCGAATGATGAATTATTACGAAACTCAGTTTTATACCCGACGTTGTATGAAATATCCTTTATTTCAGTCTTGATTTTAGGTAAAAAACCATGAGGAACGGTTGCATCATTATCTTGAAGTTGAGCATTACCATCAGTATTAGCATTATGGCGAAAGAACGCTGCAGATTCATTATCGCGACTCGAATAGGTAATAAACCCATAGAGATGACCTTCAGATAAATCGTATCCGGTATTTATGGTTAGGCCTATTTGGTTTGAATCTGCGTCACCAATACGAAAAGTTTCACGTGCTGCTGTGGCTTCACGTGGGTCCCCTAAAAGGTAATTGCCGTTTTCAAGTTGCGTACAACCTGAATACTGACATGAACCATGCAGACCAGCCCTATTTGTAAATCCTCTACTTCGTAAGTTTAAAGTGGTATTAACAAAGCCATCATTTCCTAGCGCAAACCCTTTGGATAGATCAACATTAGTCGTTTCGCCATCACCTACTGAGTTTTCTCCATAGGAAACGGCAGCGCTGCCGCCTTCACTTTGATCTTTGAGAATAATGTTGATCACACCTGCTATCGCATCTGAACCATATTGTGCAGCGGCACCATCTCGTAATACTTCAATACGTTTAATCGATGCTGCAGGGATCGCATTCATATCTGTTCCTGCCGTGCCACGTCCAACAGAGGTGTTAATGTGAATTAAACTTGCTTGATGGCGACGTTTACCATTAATCAATACCAAAGTTTGATCTGGGCCTAACCCACGCAATGTCGCGGGTCGTAATGCATCAGTACCATCACTAATTGACGAACTAGAAAAATTAAAAGAAGGTGCTATGACCTGTAACATTCTTCCTACTTCAGTTTGTCCTGTATTAACAAGTGCTTCAGCTGATAAAATATCAACTGGAACAGGTAAGTCTTCAACGGTGCGACCTGTAACACGGCTACCTATTACTGATATAACTTCTATAGCTTGTTCGTCTACTTTAATAGCCGTTTGAGCAAACACAGCGTGACCCGATGCACTGAATATTATTAGAATTAAAAAAGCTTTAAGTGTTGTACATTTATTCATTGCTATATCATTCCTGAGATATTTTATTGTTTTTATAGTGCCCAGATTACTTTACAGCAGCGCTTAGGTTTTTTAATAAGAAGTCATGCGTAGAGTAAAATCGTTAATTTTTTACATAAGGATATAAAATAAAAATTTAAAAAAATTATTGAATCGCAATTATTTTTGAGTATTCAAGCTTAAACGTATCGAGTTGTTATTCATTTTTTCGAATTGAATATTAAAGTTAGTACTTAAAGAGGTAAGTAGGCCGTCGATATCGTTCGCTTTGAAGTAACCAGCCACTTTTATGTTAGTTAACTCATCACCATTAAGTTCGAATTTAGTGGTTGTATAGCGACTTATCTCAATTAATGCTTCGTCTAGTGTTTCACCACTAAACACTAACATGCCTTGTTGCCAAGCGAGCTTGCGCTGAACTTCCTCAAATGATATTTTTTGATTAGATGTTTGATTATTATTTTGTATGGTGGCCATTTCACCTGAAGTGATCAATACGCCAGAAAATTCTTCTTTAGATAAAGCCGATACAACATTTGTATTTTTATTCAATGGCTTGTTAGATTTTGTTATTAATACAATACCTTCAGTGACTACAAGCTCCATATTATCATTTGATGTTTTTTGTAGGTTAAAAATGGTACCTAAAGCTGTAAATGATTTTTCACCAACTGTTACGGTAAAAGGTCTACTTTTATCCTTTGTTACATTAAAATTAGCTTCACCTTTTACGAGTGTTAACAAACGATTGTTTTTTGAAAAACTCACCTTAACTATGCTATTAGTGTTGAGTTTTACTCTTGAGCCATCTGAGAGTGAAAAACGAGTTTGTTGTCCAATTTCTGTCCGTAATATCCTTGTTTCAACAAATTGATTTTCAATATCGGCTTGAGGAAACGGCGCCATGTTAATAAAAATATTACCAGTAAATAGAAATACAAAAGTTAGGGTTGCCGCGATAGCATAGTTAAATAATGGTGTGCTTCTTTGATGTATCTGTTTTTCTAAAGGGAAAAGGGCGCTTAATTTAATTAACACTGAAGGATCATCAGAGAGTGCCGCTGAAGAAAATAATGAATGGCGATGAGAATTACTTTGCTTTGACCATAAATACAAGTCAAGCATTTCCTCTTGAGAGAGACCTCGAACAATTTTATTTATCCAAAGGCTTGTTTGTTCCTTGATATCCGCTTCAGGTGCACAAAGAAATTTTTCTTGAATAATGCCATCAATCTTATTAATACTAAAAAACTTATTGATATAACCCTTAATCCAGGCAGTTCCTTTTGCAAGCAGCGAAATTAATTGATTACTTTGAGCCATTATTTTCTTATTATTTTATTTTGAAAGTTAGTGTAGGGTAAAAAACACACAATCACAACAGAGTTAGAAGAGGAGAATAACAGAAAATTATACCCATGAAACAGGATGAATTTAAATAGCTGCTACTTATAGTTGGGATTCAAAGCATTTAATGATGCTTTATAAAGGGCTGTAATAATCGATTTAATTTATGCGACCATTATTGAAAAGTCAGTCGCTATTTCACTCAGTTTATTACGCTCTTCATTTAATAAGCGATAAAGATTAAGCTGATTTTTTGCTCTTTCTAAATTATGATTTTCATGATGAACATGGAAATAGTTATCACCGTCTAGATAATCGGTTAAAAAGCGAATACCGATCATAAATGGTAATAATTGTGCACCAATAACCAAACTTTGTTGCTCGAGGTCAGACATTTTATCACCAAAGGCTTCTATATAGCCTTGTGATAATGCGCTATAAATATCGAATCTTACTTTCATATTAGCTAAATCGGTACTATCTTCTGGTAAATTTGAGCAGCAAGTTCTGACCATATCGCCAAAATCATGCATCAAATACCCAGGCATGCATGTATCTAAATCAATAACAGAAAGTGGCTTTTTCGATTTAGTACAAAATAATAAATTATTAATTTTAGTGTCGTTATGAGTGACCTGTATCGGAAGTTGTTGAGTAAGTTGCTCTACTTCATCAATAAAATTTTGTTCGGATAAACAAAAATCGACTAAGGGTTGGCATGATGATAAACGCCCATGAACGTCTGCTTTGATTACTGTTTTTAAAGCATTTATGCGTTTAGACAAATTATGAAAGTCAGGAATAGTCTCTGTCAATGATGTTGCTGGAAAATCACTTAACGCAGAAGTGAATTGCGCAAAAGCAGAGCCGACTTGTTTAGCTTGTTCAGGGGTTTCAACTTCTTCCACCGTAAAGCAATTCGGAATGTAATGTATTGCACGCCAGTATTCGTTATCGGTATCAATAATCATTGGCTGATTATCTATCGTAGATATTTGCCATATTGGCGTTAACGAATAAAGATTTTTATGTTTTTTTGACAATAAATGGTTGTTAATTAATTCAGCATTATCAATAACATCTTTTGGATTTTTGAAAACATTTTTGTTTATGCGTTGTAAAACAAAATTAGCCTTATCGTTACACACTAAATAGGTGCTGTTAATTAACCCGTTTCCGAAAGGAGATACTGAGCTGTTATCAAGAGAACATTTATAGTTCATTAGAACTTGGTTTAGGGTTTCGTTATCAACAACTTTAGTCATGTTTATTTACTGCTAGGGTCTGTTTTTTTAATAAACTCAAAGACAAATAGTCCTTTATTTTTGAGGCGTATAAGCGATTTTAGCGCTAAAAAATCACAGGGTATAATAATAGAAAGGCGCAAATATGGGAAGTTAAAGCTGTCGCTTTCCTTATCTTTGTCCTAAGTTGATGTCTTAAATAAAGTTATGGGTTATTTATGGTGAAATACACTGAACAGTTAATTGTAATTCTCCTGGATTATTACCGTAATAACGGGGCAAGTCATTTGCATATGCGCAAAACTCACCTGATTCAGACACTGTAAAATGCGTTAACTCACTGCCTATAAGAAAGGCATCTTCATTTTCTGTTCCTATCGAACCTATTAGGCTAAACCATTTGCATCTGAAGCTATATTGGCATCGAACCATTGTTGATGTTTATCATCAAGTGTTTTCTCCACATTAAATTTATAGGACCTTCCTTTATCAATCATTAGCGCGGTATGACTATTAAGCTCTGATGCAAATATGCTTAGGACGATCGACTGACCAATTTCAAGTGTTTTTAAGTTTCGTTTGGCTTATAAAATATGATCTTTAATGCCTTCCGCTGAGATCATTTCTCCGTCCGGATAAATAATTTTATGTAACACGCATTTTAAAGAGGCGGGTCGGTAATTATCATCACCATTAATTCTTTGCGCCACAGAGTGATTCACTATCGGTAAGTCTTTTGTGACTTTATCATTAGCGATAACACAACAGTTTCTGTCTGTTAGCGTAAAAAAGTCAATTACCGGCATACGGTCTTGTTGATGGCTTTTACCAAAAACATTGGGGGTAATAATAACATCATCAATACTGATGTTATATTTGACCTTTGCAGGTAAGAGGGTTGTAAAATTAATGTCATCAACCGTTTTTAAAGTTAATTTAATTGGAAGGTCTTCAAGCCAATTGAGCATAAAACGAAAAGTGATATCGGATAGACCATCTCGATAATAGCCACCGCCAACGTCTGAATGCGCACCAGTAAACCATACCTCTAAAATACGCTCATCGAGGTTCATTAGTGTCGGTTGAAAGGCTTTTCTTTTGTCATCAAGGGAAACCATATGCAATGCTTTTTTTACTGTAGGAGCAAGTGTGTGGCCATGTTCAAAAATAATATCAGATTTAGGGCGATTCTCTTTGCCCATATTAGGTAAACCAATAGAGGCCACGGTCTCAAAGATGGCTTGATAGACTTTAAGGTCGGGCATATCTTCACTAATAATTGAACAAAAGCGCCTTGCTAAGGCTCCTCCTCGACTAAAGCCTGTTAAAAGTACTTCGTCACCTTTTTGAAAATGTTGAATGAAATCTGCTTTTGCTCGATTAAGAATATTAGCTATATCCGATTTTTCAGGAGATATTAGGGCGTTAATCGTTCTACGCAATTTACTACCGTAAGTACCAACACCATGGTAATAAAAGCATTTTTGGTTACTATCTTCCCAGCCACTTGCCTGGTCTGAAGTACTTTTTAAGTTGCCACCGCAAAGTAAATGAAATTTAAGAATATTGGTAATATTGTCATCTTCTTTGACACCATTTTCGTTGATACTTTGTTCAGCGTCACTTGGTTCATTTGAAGTGCCATCAAAGTTAAAAATAAGTAATTTTGGCATGACTTCCTTCTCATTTTAATAAATTCATTATTACAAAAAACAGCATGATTGAGACAGAGCTAAATACTTATAGTGATAAATTTTCAGTATTGTTTTGAGCGGGAAATAATAAAACAAATCGAGCCCCAGAAAGAATTATGCCAGCATCTGCTTGAATTTTTCCTTTATGCCAATCCATTACTTTAGCACTAATCGCAAGACCTAACCCAAAGTGACCTTGCTCGCGGGAACGTGAATTATCAAGTTTTATAAATGGAGAGAATATAACATCGCGTTTATCTTTAGGTATTCCTTTACCGTCATCTTCTACCGAGATGGAAAATTCTTGATTGTTGATGTCTATCGATAAAATAACTTGTGAGTCAGCATGTTGTATCGCGTTGCTTACCAAGTTTAGTGCTGCACGATAACACCAATGGAAATCTAAAGAATAGAGTTTCTCTGTTGTTAATAGCTCGCATGATAATTTAATATTATGTTGTTCAGCTAACGACTGGCAGTCGTTAGTAACAACTTCAACTAAGTTGTTTACGTCGATTAAGTCTAGCTTTAAATGAAAGCTTTGTCGCTCCATGCCGGCGTAATCGAGAAACGCTGTGGTCATATCTTCCATACGAGTCAGCTCAACTTCCATACGCGAAAGGTAGTTATTCTTTTTTGTTAAGTCATCACAATCTAATGCCGCTTCTACACCGAACCGTAAACAAGACATAGGTGTACGAATATCATGAGAAATACTTCGAGCAAGAATTTTATTATCAGCAACCAATTTTTCTATGCGTGCGGCCATATTATTAAAGCTGCTTTCTAGTGTATTTATATAAGAAAAACGATTAAAAGGAACGCGTATTGACAGATCTCCTGCGCCAATTTTTGCAGCAGAAAAAGTCAGCAAATAAAGACGGCGTGTTAACGGTAATAGCCACAGTAATATAATTCCGCAAATCCCTAAATATAGAATTAGGGTAAATAACAGGTTTTCCTGCACGTTTTCCGAGGTCATCGGAGGAAGCTGTAAATGTATTAAAGTTTCTGGATGCAAGGTTATTTTTCTTAATAAATAAGGCTCGTCATTAGAGGCTAAAAGTAAACCGCCTGACTGTGAAAGTTGTGCAAGTAAAGATTGAGGAAGCGCAATGTTATCAGTACTTTCAAGGGAAACATTCACTTGATAATATTGGGCTAACTGGTTAGTTTTTTCTAATAAATCAATGGGTTTTACGTTTGATAATTGCTGCTCAAAGCCATCAACTAATTTCTGATAAACAACTAATTCAGTATTTTCATGCTCATTTTCTTGTTTAGCAACAAGTTTATCTAAGCCCCAATTTATAATGAATAATGCGCCTAATACCGCAGCTACCATACTGATATACAAGCGCTTCATAGAATTTACTCAGCCCAAGCGTCGGCAACAAATAAATAACCTTTGCCCCAAACTGTTTTGAATTTTTGTGGCTTTTGAGGATCGTCATTAAATATTTTACGCAACGTTGAAAGCATAACGTCAAAGCGACGATCTTGCCCGTCGTACTCTCGTCCTTTTAATGCTTTAAATACGGTGTCTCTATCAACCACTTCACCAGCATGGCTGGCAAGAAAGGTTAAAAAGGCAAACAAACTTGTAGATAACTCAACTTCTTCACCTTTATAAGTAACTCTTTTAGCTTCCCCATTTATAATGAGTGTGCCGTGCGAAATGACTTGTGTAGATACTTCTGAAGGTACATTATGTTTAAGCGCACCTGTAATTCGGGCGAGTAATGCACGTGGGCGAACGGGCTTGATCACGTAGTCATTAGCACCCGCTTCTAAGCCAATAACTTCATCAAATTCATCAGCTCTTGCTGTCAGCATAATTATCGGTAGTTGGCTTTCTTGACGAATTAACCGGCAAACTTCAATGCCATTTAAACCGGGTAACATAATATCCAGCAATACGAGTTGTGGTTCAAATTTGACCATGGCAGCCATGACTAAATCACCACGGGCTACGTGATCGACAATAAAGTTTTGTTCGCGAAGATATTCACAAACCCAATCAGCTAAGGTTAAATCGTCTTCCACTAATAAGATTCGACTTGTCATCTTTTTTTCCTTTTACCATTTGAGGCAGACATTAAAATATACGCCAGCGACGTTTTCTTGCGGTGGGTTTGTGCACCCAGCTAACTTCTACTGCAGTTTCTGCAATAACCTGTTTATTTTTGGATGACATCAATAAAAATTCAATTTTTTCATTCGATTCAAAATTAAAAATAATTTGATTGCCATTACTACTTTTCCAGCATTTTATAATTTTCAGTGGTGCATTTTTTGTTTCGGGTTGTTTAATGTAGATACAATAATCTTGTTTAATATCATTCGACCAATTAAGCTTTACGCTGGCGTAGCAAGTTCTTCCATGACGCAAAGCAATACAATTTGCTGGTTGCGCAGAAAAACTCAAAGGAGTTGCAGATAATTGGTTTACTGTATTCGTTTGCTCATTAGTTTTATTTGTTATTTCCGCAGCCAAACTAGGCTGTAAATTGACAAGAAAACAACTCAACACTAACCATTTTTTAGCATGTCCATTGCTAAGGTTAAAATACATAAAGAACCCCTAACATCACTTCAGTTAAGTGTTGCTTACCGATTATAGGGCTATTTTTAAATGCGCTTGAATAAAAGCTTTGTGTTATACCTGCGCTGAAAGACCATTTTTTAGAAATAGGGTGGCGCGCAAAAACTTCTAATTGTGCTTTGTAACTACTGCCAGGTTCATAAAAAGAGCGGTTATCAGACACTTCATCCCTGTCTACTCCAATAAAGTAATCAGTAACGCCTTGTGAATAATGAGTAAAACCTGCACCGAGATATATATCCCAGTTTCTATAAGGAACTAACTGACTATAAAAAACATCAGCGACCCAACCATTGGTGCTCAGTGCGGCTAAATCAACAGATAAAATGGAATCCTCATAGAAATGAGAGTAACGAAAGCCAAAACCTTCACCAAACTTTCTTAATTCGAGGTCTTCTAAAGTAGGAATCTCATGATCATTATTCTTTATAACTTCTTGTGGATCATAACCGGGTACATAAGTCTTGTGTAAAATATCAAGTTCCCAATTTTCTTTTACAATAAGTTCATAGCCTATTTCAGCACCTAACGTTACCGCATCAGAACGGCGATGATTAGACTGAATAAAAAATCCTTTATAATAAACATCGAATAACAGTGAAATATTTAGATGATTACCAAGCTCTGACTGTTCATCGCCTTTTAATAAACTTTGATGATAAACACCAGAGATTCCGCCCATCGCTTGCCAACTGAATGTTTTATCAAAAACAGTGGTTTCATTTTTATGTTGTGGATCAGCAGCATGAACAGATACTGCTATTAATGCCAATAATAAGCACAGGATACGGCTTTTATAATTCAATAAAATATTCCTTAACATTATTCGATACCTGATAATTGCTGGATGTTTGGGAGCGTTTTTTTCATTGTTTTTTGATAAATTATCATTATTACTCACATAACTAAATGTTATCAAATGTAACTAATTTTTGTCAGAAATATAGGTGATAAAATGTTTAAAAATTGTAAGCAATTACATTCAGCTACTCATCTTCATAAAATAATGTTTTTACAAATACCTAAAATTACAGGTTAGAAATATGGTGTCCTCCTAGTGTTAATAATACTATTTTTGTATTGAAAAGTGGTTAACGTTACTTTTTATAAATTTTTCTAGGTGAATTTAGTGTTAATCGCTTAAAATGAAAATCATTGTAACTACTGTACTGACGAAGATATGATTTCTAGCCGTAAAAAAAATGAAGCCGAATTAGTTTTAGCATTCAAATCTCTATTGAAGGATCAATGTTACGGTTCGCAAAGTCAGTTAGCTGAAGCCTTAGATAAACAAGGTTTTAAAAATATGTCGCAGGCGAAAATATCTCGTCTATTATCAAAACTTGGCGCAGTTAAAATGCGTAACGCTAATGCAGAAGTCGTTTACATTTTACCAGACGAACTTGCGGTTCCTAAATCAAAGCAATCAATTCAATCAGTGGTTGTCAGTGTTAAACACAACAATATGCAAATAATTTTGAAAACAGGTATTGGTGGCGCGCCATTGATTTCAAGAATGTTAGACAGCTTAGGTGAACCTGCTGGTATTCTAGGAACACTTGCTGGCGACGACACTATTTTTATTGCTCCGGTAGATATCAATAGAATTGACGAAATCACTTTGGAAATTAAAAAGCTACTAGATGTATAGTTAAACACTAACGATTAGTTTATTGTAAATGTTGAAGTTTCATCAACACAAAAGAAAAGAGGGCGACATTTATGTTGCCCTCTTTTTTTTTGTGTTGTCTAATATTTTCAATGTCTTAACTCATGTGACACTGGTGTTGTCATATGACATATAGGGGTACTGTCGCTTCAATGACGCAGACAATACAATTTAAAAAAGTTTTACTGGCCTTACTTAATTAGAGGCAGGAAAAGGAATAATCATGGAAAAGAAAACAGAAAATAACACAGTAAATACGACTGAAAATCTTACAGCACCGAAAAAAGATATTGAAAACATAATCAGCTTTAGAAAAGGCTTCAGCTATAGCTTTACAGAAGGTGAACATACTATTCATTTACACTGCTCAGCGGTTAATGGAAGAGAACAACTTTATATTGATGATAAATTAGTATCGAAAAAATGGTCATTTAGACGCAAGTCTATTCATCAATTTTCTATTGGTGATGATCTTTATGAAGTTGAATTAAATGTTGTGAATATGCTTACTGGAGAAACCCACTGTACCTTAATCAAAAATGACGTACATGTAAAAACTCTAAAAAAAGCGTTAAAGAAAAGCAGACAACTTAATAAAAGTAATTTTTGGTGGTATATTCCGGGCTTTTTTGTAGCAGGAGCTGTTTCGGGTTTTCTTGCTGTTAAAGTTATTTTTATGTTGTTTGGTGAATAAAATGGATGTTAACGCTAAAAAAATAAAAGAATTACGCACGGGTAAAGGTTGGACACAACAACATCTAGCTGATGCTTGTGCAATTAGTTTACGTACCGTACAGCGGGTAGAGCGTTATGGCAATGCTTCACAAGATACCGTACTTGGTTTATCGTCGGTTTTCGAAATACATCAAAGCGATATAATTGTACCTGAAGAGGCAATTGAAGATATTTCAGAAGCAGAAAAAAATAATGACAGTCAACTTAAGCAATTATTCTTTGCTGTATTGATTGGTGCATTTGTTGGCGCATTTATTATGTTTCTAGTGAAGTAACTAAAATACTAAGGAAATCACATGCTAGTAAATTTTAAAGTATGGTGGGCAACCACTACAAGCGTTGAAAAATCAGCATTATTAACTTTGGCAGGTATTATGACGGCAATACTATTATTTAATCTAGGCATAGTTATTGGAAGGACAGTCTTTTCAATAGCTGGCTAATTTACTGGAACATAAAAAAGACTGAGTTTTTTATGTTCCTTAAATATAATTACACTAAATACAAGAAAACACCCACTGAGTTTTACTGTAAAAATCATCTTTGGGCGTTAATAATACATTGTCGAGTGAACTACCTTTCTGCAAACTATTTGCTCGCTGGGTTTCTAAACATAATGCCGCACGAGGCTGGTAACAGCAGTCATTTTTTCCTACTTGGCTACCGTCAATATAATTGGCGGAATATAAAATTAAGCTAGGTTGATCTGAATAAATACTAATACATCTACCTGACTTTTTATCAATAGCTTGTGCTGCTAAAACTTCCCCGTTTAAACTTTCTTTATTTAACAGCCAATAGTTATCATAACCTAAACCAATTTTTACTTGTTGGTCTTCACCGTTTATTTCATCACCCAAAACTCTTAGATCAGTTTTATTGGTAAAGTCATGAGCTGTCCCTAAAACCGACCTTTGTTCGCCAGTAGGGTAGACGCGTTCACTCATAGGTAAAAAATAGTCAGCATTAATATAAACTTGATGATCTAAAATGTTACCGCTGTTATGGCCAGCTAAATTAAAATAGCTGTGCTGGGTTAAATTCACTATAGTATTTTTATCTGTGTTGGCGAAGTACTCAAGGGTGAACTGATTATCGTCATCCAAGGTATATATAACTTTAAAAGCAACGTTACCTGGAAAACCCTCTTCGCCATCAGGGCTTGTATACGTAAGTTCAACACTTGCAGATGAGTTGTTTTGAAATGTTCTAGCATTCCATAATTGTTTGTTGAGGGCCTTTTTTCCGCCATGTAACTGGCTATCAGGAGCATTTAACGTAAGTTGAAATTCTTCACCTTTAATGCTGAATTTGCCTTGGTCGATTCTTCCTGCATAACGGCCAATAACAGCGCCTAAGTAATAAGGATCATTTTCATAGCTTTGAATGTTGTCGTATCCTAAAACAATATCAGCTAAAGCCTCATTGTTGTCTCGGGTATTTATTGAAGTAATAATACCGCCAAAATTAGTAATACTAACGTGAGTGCCCATCTTGTTATTTAACGTAAAAAGTTGTGTAGTTTCACCACTGGATAATTGTCCAAAATCAGAGATTGATAGTCGATTAATGGTATTTTTTATTTCTACATGCTCTGTCATTACTTCAGCCTCACACTTATACAATTATCTTTTTCATATACACATCATATTGAAGCGAGATGTTTAAGCAATTAATAATTGTAACGATTTTGATCAAATTAATAAAAAAACAAGTGGTAATTGTATTCCCTCTAAGTAAATAATCATTATTTCAATAGGTTATCGTAGTTATTTATAATGGTGCTTAAATGATGTAATGGAAATACGTTGTCATAAATATGTAATAAAATTCACCTACACTCTGTAACTTAAGGAGTACTATGTGAAAAATAAACTTTTAGAAATTTTAGCCGGAAAATCAGTAACCACAGTTTTTCAACCGATATTCAACGTACAACAAAAAACTATTTTAGGATATGAAGCACTAACACGTGGCCCAGAAAATACTGAACTGTATTCACCTGACAAACTTTTTTATTATGCAGCACAATACGACTTAATTTCTGAATTAGAAATACTTTGCCGAGATAAAGCTATTACGCTATTTGCCGAATTAAAGCTACAGGGAAAGTTGTTTATAAACATTAGCCCTTTAGTATTATTAAGTAAGAATCACCCTCAGGGTGAAACCATAAAATTTGTTCAGCAAGCTGGTTTGAGTTGCGATCAAATTGTTATCGAACTCAGTGAAAAATATCCCGTACCTAACGACAGTATGCTCAGTGAAGCGCTGGCTAAGTATCGTCAATTTGGCTTCGACGTTGCCATTGATGATTTAGGGGCAGGGTACTCGGGATTAAAGCTATGGAGTCAGCTTCGCCCAGACATTGTAAAAATCGACCGATACTTTGTCGAGAATTGCCACCAAGACAGTTTTAAGCGTAAATTCCTAAAAGCTATTTTTGATTTGGCACAATCGGCTAAAGCGCAGGTTATTGTCGAAGGTATAGAAACTATTGAAGAGTTTGAATTATTAGAAAGGCTTGGCATGGTTTACGCTCAAGGTTTTTATCTAGCCAAACCTGCGATAACACCCATCAGGCATTATCCTAAATACCTTGATGCTGACTATCAATATTACAGTAAGTCACCACGGGTTAATCATGTTTATTTTGGTTAATTGAAAGTTACTCAAATAGCAGATAGTTACACATGAATAGCGTTTACATAATTAGTGAGTTGATAAGTAAAAGGTAATATATTGTGGATCTAGACCTAGTATTTTTCTTTAAATAATAAACTAGATGGAAATTTTCATTATTTGATTTTTAGTTAAAATATTTCTGGAAGTCTGCGGTGTGTAATTGATTTTCTTTAGATACTATATTTTATAAAATACCTTTAAATATTCACTTTCTTTAATTCAATTTTTTACTAAACTTAATACAAAGATATTAAGTGAGGTATGCCATTGTCTATCCCTGAATATAGCGCTAATTTACAGTCTGAAACATTAGATCGTCAACAATACATCCTTCAACTAGAGGAAGAAGTTGCTGAAAGAAAGCGCTCTGAAAAGCTTCATCACGCATTGTACAAAATTGCGTCAATTGATTACAACAATAACTCTCTAGATGTATTTTACAAAGAAATTCATAGCATTATTGATGAACTGATATATTCGAAAAACTTTTTCATTGCTTTATATAGTGAAGAAGATTTTAGCCTAACGATACCCTATTTTATTGACGAGAAAGATGAACATAATTTCAAAGATCGAAAACTCCCCATTGGAAAAGGCGTGAGTGCTTATGTTCTTCGTACTCGAATGCCGCAATTATTAGATATTAGTCAGGTTAATAAACTTATTACAGAAGGCGAAATGGATGAAGTACTAGGTTCTACAGACTTTACATCATGGATGGGGGCACCCATGATTTCAGCTAATTTTTTGCATGGTCTTATTGTAATTCAAAGTTATGATGAAGATATTCTATATACAGATGAAGATCTGATGCTGCTGCATTTTGTCGCTCAACATGTTGCAAGCGCTATTGATACCGTAGTTAACACGCAACAACGAAAAGATTCTCAATTAAAAATGGCTAAGCAACACCGTTTGTTAGAGCAGAAAAATCATGATTTAAATCACGTAATTGAGCAGTTAAAAACCACACAAGAAGAGTTGATACAGAAAGAAAAAATGGCGTCATTAGGTGGTCTTGTTGCTGGAATTGCACATGAAATTAATACCCCTTTAGGAATTTGTGTAACGGGGGTTAGTCATTTACAAGAGGAATACAAAATAATAAAACAGTCGTTTGATAATGCGACATTAACTGAAGTTAAACTGATGAATTTTTTTGAAGACATTGAAGAAGTTTTGGCTATTCTTGCCACTAATACTCAGCGCGGTGCATCTCTGGTGAATAGTTTTAAACAAGTAGCTGTTGATCAGTCATCTGATGAAATAAGAAATATTAATGTACTTCAATACATTGATGAAATTACTCTATCGTTAAGACCTAAACTGAAAAGAACAAATATCACTATAGATGTTGAGTGTGATTCAAAACTATTCATTAATGTTAATGCTGGGGCAATTTCACAAATTTTCAGTAATTTGATTTTAAATTCGGTTAATCATGGTTTTGATGAAAGTACTAAGGGAAGGATCCTTATTGAAGCTTACGAGAAAAACTCCAGTATTATTATTCGATATCGTGACGATGGTATAGGTATTGATGATGATGCACTCAAGCTGCTCTTTGAACCCTTCTACACAACTAAAAGAGGAGATGGAGGAAGCGGGTTAGGAACACATCTCGTTTATAATTTAGTGACGGGATCTCTGAAAGGAAAAATAACCGTTAAGAGCCAACTGGGTAAAGGATTAGCTTATCTTATTAAGTTTCCTGTAGGTTAAGTTGCTTATAAATAATTACCTGTGACTTAAGTTTTCGCTTTTTCAGAAATAGTAACCGACACTTCTAATAGCTCTTTCTGTCTTATTAATTTAAAAGGCAAAGTTGTTCCAGGTTTTGTTTCTGCAACAATATCAAGTGCCTGTGGAAAAGAATTTATCTCGATATGATTGATTTGATAAACAATGTCGCCCGGCTTTAAGCCAGCTTTAAATGCAGGGCTATTACCGTCAACAGCAGCAATAGTAAAACCTTTTAAAGTGTCCTGAGCCGAGTTTATACTTACGCCTAAATAACCTCTAATAACACGACCATTGGTAATTATTTTTCTCATTACTTTATAAGCTAGAGAGTAAGGTACGGCAAAAAATATGCCTTGAATGTTTCTTTCTTTATTGACGAATTTTCTAGAATTAATTCCAACAAGCTCTCCATTGGTATTGATCAAAGCGCCACCAGAGTTTCCATCGTTAATCGCGGCATCCATTTGTAATAACTCTAAATAATTAATAACACTTAACCCGCTACGACCTGTAGCACTAATAACCCCTTGAGTAACGGTTTGACCTAAATTAAGTGGATTACCTATAGCAAGTACAACATCACCAGCAAGTGACTGTAAATTAGCTCTTTGTGGGATCACGGGGAGGTTAGAAGTATCAACTTTAAGCACCGCTAAATCTGTATAAGTATCATAGCCAATTAATTCAGCAGGAGATTGTTGACCATTTTGCAATAATACGGTGATTAAATCGGCATTCTGTACAACATGGAAATTCGTTAAAATGTAACCTTCTGATTCCATTATAACGCCAGAGCCTAAATTGGTTGGTCTTCTTCCTTTTGTACCGTAAACGGGACTTGAGTTGATTTCTTCAGAATAAATATTTACAACCGCTGGACTAGCAAGGCTAACCGCCTTTGCATAAGATAATGGCTGTTGTTGCTGTTGATTATTTTGAAGCACTTGTAAAGTGTTCATACGTAACTCAGGTACTAAAAGTAATAAAGCGACAGCTATCATCACGCCATAACTGGCAGGACGAACAATATATTTTATTAAATTGATTATCTTCAAGGTGAATTTTTATTATTAGAGTTTTATATGACTAAGCATAGCATAAATCTAGTTTAATCTTATAGTTCGAAAGAATTTACTCATAAAAAAGGCTCCTTAGGAGCCTTTTTTTATTTTGAAGGTTTATCTTAAAGTATTAGCGAATCATTAAGAATAATGTGCTATTTCCTCTAACAACGTTCAGTGCAAAAACACCCTTGTTATCATTTAAATAGCTTCGTAATTCACCAATCGATTTGATACGTGTTCGGTTTATTCCGCTTATTACGTCACCTCTTTGTAAACCAATAACTGCTGCAGGGCTATCTTCTTCTACTGAATTAATATCAATCCCTTGGCCATTAGCATTATTTTCAAGTTCAGCACCATCTAGCATTCTGTGAATACTTGCGGCTTCTACTTTTGCCGTTTCTTGTTTTTTAAGCGTGACGTCATAATCTTTTTCTGAACCGTCTTTTTTAATTACTGTTAACTCAACGTTCTTACCTGCGCCAATAGAACCGATTTTCCCTCGGATTTCAGCAAAGGTTTTAACCATTTTACCGTTAACTTTAATAATAACGTCGCCGGCTTCGATACCTGCTTCCTCTGCAGCCGAGTCGGCGACTACTTGTTCTATAAAGCCACCTTGGTTTGACTCTAGTTCTAAAGCTTTAGCTATTTCGCCATTAACACTTCTACCTAATACACCAAGTACTCCCCGACGAACTTCACCAAATTCAATAATTTGTTTCACTAAGTTGTCGACCATATTACTCGGTATAGCAAATCCAATACCTACATTTCCGCCATTTGGGCCGAGTATTGCTGTATTAATACCAACAAGCTTGCCATTTAAATCAATTAACGCGCCGCCTGAGTTACCACTATTAATTGCTGCATCGGTTTGAATAAAGTCTTCGTAGTTTTGAGCGTTTAATCCGCTACGGCCTAAAGCACTAATAATGCCTGATGTAACCGTTTGACCTAAACCAAAAGGGCTGCCAATCGCTACAGTAAAGTCTCCAACACGAATATTGTCTGAATCGGCAAGTTTAACTTCAACTAAATTCTCAGCGTCTATTTGTAATAAAGCGATATCGCTACTTGCATCAGAGCCAATTTTCTTTGCTTTGATTTGACGACCATCTTTTAGGGTTATTTGAATTTCATCTGCTTCATTAATTACATGATTATTTGTAACGATGTAGCCTTTGTCTGCATCAATAATAACACCAGAACCTAAACCTCTAAATTCACGTTCTCTTGATTGATTTTGGTTCTGATTAGGGTTACCAAAAAAGAATTTAAATGCGTCAGGTACTTTTGATTTTTCTACATGTGTTCCCGTAACCGAAATTAACACAACACCAGGCGTCACCTTTTCTAGCATTGGAGCTAAACTAGGCATTTGTTGACCATTAACTGAAAAAGGTAAATTTGCTTGTACAGGCAAACTCGCAACGGCAATTGTGCCGGATAATAAAATACTTGTTGCTAAAACTGACAGTTTTTTCATAAAGGAGATAACCTCTCTCGAAACATAATAATTAATTTAATTTTTATACCTAACTAAAGACCTATGTTATTTCTGTTAGTTCCAGTTACCTTATCCTGCGTTTGTAACACTTTGTTTCGTGTCTGCAAAAAGTCCACTTGCTTCACCTGAATAATCCAATGGTGGTTCGGTGATTGCTACTTTGTCTTTTCGTTCACTTCGGTTATGACGTAAAGTAACTGTTTGGGCTAATTGTTCTTGTGTTTCTTTCGAGAAAAATGGCATGCCGTCAACTTCTGTAGGAGTTGCCTGTTGTAATAGCTGAGTACTTTTTTCCATCTGCTGCATTGCCTTTTGACAAGTGCTATTCATCTTTTCTAAAAGTATGGTTGAATCATTTAAATGCTCTGTAACATCAAGCTTATATTGTGCTAAAGCGGATTCACTATTGCTTACTTGTTCACTAAGTTTTTGATTGTCTTGAACTGATGCAGATAACAAACGACTCGCAATAAAACCAATTGCAGCGCCAACTAATAAAAGAAAAATTGCTAAAACTATATCCATAGTGTGAAACCCTCGTTATATTCGATAAAAAGTAGTAAAAGTATATAAACTTATTTTGTATAATAGCGCTTCTATTCGCGCTTACCTAATCAATATGAATGCGAATTAGTAAATTTCAAGGAAATATCGCATTAGTCCTTGAAAGACTCAGTGAATCAAAATATAAGTGAAGATAAAATGATCAAGCTTTCACCTTTAGATAAGTATAACCAAGATTTAACTCGTGATGATTTTTTATATGATGAGGCACAGAAAAATGCAGTACTTAATCTTCAACGATTGTATGAAGATTTTCAAAATAAACCTTTGCCCACTAAAGGGTTTAAAAAAGTATTAAATCGCTGGAAGCGTATTATTGCTAAATCTGAAGTTAAAACTATTCAAGGCATTTATTTCTGGGGTGGAGTAGGGCGCGGGAAAACTTATTTGGTTGACACTTTTTATGATTGTCTTCCTTTTGAAAATAAAATGCGTGTTCACTTTCATCGTTTTATGCATCGTGTTCACCAAGAATTAAAAACCTTAACAGGCCAAGAAAATCCGTTAAAAATAATTGCTAAACGTTTTGCGGATGAAGCCTGTATTATTTGCTTTGATGAATTTTTTGTATCTGATATTACTGATGCGATGATCCTTGGGTCTTTATTTGAGGAGCTATTTGCTCTTAATGTTACGTTAGTCGCGACGTCGAATATTATTCCTGCTGAACTTTATCGTAATGGTTTACAACGAGAGCGCTTCTTACCAGCAATCAAATTAATTAATCAGCATTGTGACGTAGTGAATGTAGACAGTGGAGTCGACTATCGTTTACGTACATTAGAGCAAGCTGAGATTTATCATTCACCTTTAGATGCTAAAGCCAGCGAAAATTTAACAAAATATTTTAATCAACTATCTGTAGAGCCAGGGAAAAAAGCGGTTGATATTGAGGTGAACAATAGATCGTTACACGCCATCGAAGAATCTGATGGCATTGTGCACTTCGAATTTTCAGTATTATGTGAGTCAGCCCGCAGCCAAACTGACTACATGGAAATAAGCCGTTTATATCACACGGTATTATTAGCGAATGTTAAACAAATGAGTGTAGACCGTGAAGATGCAGCGCGTCGTTTTATCGCACTTGTTGATGAGTTCTACGAGCGCAATGTGAAGTTAATTATTTCAGCTGAAGTTGATATGGACAATTTATATAGCCACGGTGGTTTGGTATTTGAATTTAAGCGCTGTTTGAGTCGCTTACAAGAGATGCAATCGCATGACTATCTTGCCAGTGAGCATTTGCCGTAAATGAAATTTTTGAATATTAGTGTTTGTATTTATTATTAAATGAATAAAAGTTCAAATAAAGTGCGCTGGTCCGTTGATGTGGATCCAGTAGAATTTTAACTAATTTCTAAATAGGGAACTCTTCATTTACCAACCGCTCAGAGAGGTCCCAAAGTTTTTGAGCTTCTTCAAGGTTCTTAGAATAGGATGAAGATTTTGCTTGCTTGCAATCAACAAAATATTCTCCTGTAACCCCATCGTCATTTTTAGTTGCGAGATAAACAATGCTAGAGGCACCTTTCAAGGGAGATCGGAAGAATGGCTTTAACATGACTTTTAAAATTTTTCCAAAAAGTGCTTTATTTTGACTACCAAGCGCAGTGTTGACTCCGCCTGGATGTATGGCATTTACTGAGACATTATCGGTAGATAGTTTAATCGCCAAATGTCTTGTAAAAAGTAAGTTTGCAAGTTTTGATTGCCCATAAACCTGCATACCTTGCCCAAAATCATCCTTAAAATTTATGTTCTCCCAATTCATGTCTTTAACGAATGAATGAGCAGCAGAAGAAACATTAATAATCCTGCTTTCTTCTGGTCCCTTCATCTTATTGAGAAGCAAATTCGTGAAGAGGAAATAACCCAAATGATTCACTGCAAAAGTATTTTCAATGCCCTCGGATGTCTCATGATATGAGGTATTTACAACCCCAGCATTGTTTATCAATACATCGATTTTATCTTGCGATGCAATAATTTCTTTTGAGCATTCCCTGATGGATGATTGCGCTGAAAAATCACAATATATTAGTTCAACAGATACGCCTGGAGATGCTACTTTTAGCTCATTAACCAGACTATCGGCAAGGTCTTGATTTCTATAGGTTAATAGTAGCTTCGGACTATGCTTTGCAAGCTCAAAGGCTGCAGCTTTACCAATACCATTTGTGGCACCAGAAATTACAACAATCTTATCTTTTAAATCCCACATTAAATTACTATTTTTATTTTTTGACCTGGATAAATACTTG
>CAJWBY010000044.1 GCA_913020705.1 uncultured Colwellia sp. | reverse complement strand
CAAACACCTTATTTGGTTACTACGTCTCTTAGCCGGAATTTATTCAAGGCCTTAGTAGACCGCGGTGTTGAAGTTAAAATCCTTACTAATAGTTTGGCATCAAACGACAATCTAGAAGCCTTTAGTGGTTATCAACGAGATAGAAAAGCGCTTTTAGAAACGGGCGCTTTAATTTACGAATTTAAACCCGATGCTCAAATAAGAAAAAAAATAATGTCTGATGTGATGCATAATCAATTGAAAGACGTTCCTATATTTGGATTACATGCAAAATCTATGGTGATTGATGATGAAATAACTGTCATCGGCACATTCAATGTAGATCCAAGAAGTGCCAATTTAAATACAGAAAGTATTACTATAATTCCTTCGAGAGAAATCGCACGCAGTGTGAAGAAGGGAATGTTAGAAGAAATGAAACCCGAAAATGCCTGGCAAACTACGCTAAATTGGAACCCTGATGGCGAAGTGGGTTACCTAAAACGATTCAGTGTTAAACTCAGAAGAATTGTCCCCAAAGGGATTTTATAGTTTATTAACAAAATGATTAAAGTGAAATATCCAAAGTTATGGCGTAGGAATGGAGCGGAGTTATGAATGATAAAATAGCAGCAGTTAAAGCCGAATTGGCGCTTCTTAAAGAACAGTTTGGTAAAAAAATAGCGGAAGCTGAAACGCGTTTGAAAAACATGATAGAGCAAGAGCTAAGTGCTATATCAGATGAAAGTAGTCATTATCATAATCAAGCATATTCCGATGATTTATCTGATTATTCACCTGACACCGAATGTGTGATTCTGCTGCATGGCTTAGCAAGATCTTCAAGTTCAATGAACGTTATTGAAAAGCGTCTGCATGCTCAAGGCTATTTTGTCATTAATATCAATTACCCATCACGAGATCACTCTATTGAAGAACTCGCTGAAAAGTTCATTTCAAAGGCTTTATTGAAATGCAAAGACCGACCTGTGAACTTTGTGACTCATTCTATGGGTGGTATTTTAGTTAGGCAGTATTTAAGCAGGCATAAAATAGAAAATCTCAACAAAGTCGTGATGCTTGGTCCTCCAAATAATGGCAGTGAAGTCGTTGATAAACTGTGTAATGCTCCTGGATTTAGTTTTATAAATGGTGATGCAGGTATGCAACTTGGAACAGGTGAGTTAAGTATTACGAGTAAGTTAGGTGAAGCGAATTTTGATTTAGGCGTCATAGCAGGCACTCGAAGCGTAAATTTAATATTATCAACGCTAATCCCTGATAAGGATGATGGAAAAGTTTCTGTCGCGAGTACAAAGCTTGATGGAATGAATGATCATATTGAAATGGAAACTACGCATCCATTTATGATGAGAAATGAAAAAGTTATTGAGCAAGTTATCTTTTACCTTCAAGAAGGGAAGTTTCAACATTAGGTCATCGTAATTATACTTGCGTTTATATACAGCCTGTATACAATGTCAGTATTGCTGTGCAAAAATACAGGTAAATTATAGTGACTGAGCTAAAACCATTAACACCTCGCCAACAACAAGTTTTTGATTTGATTAAAGATAATATTTCAGAAACTGGTATGCCACCTACACGCGCTGAAATAGCGACCTTTTTTGGCTTCAAGTCAGCTAATGCCGCTGAAGAGCATTTAAAAGCACTCGCAAAAAAGGGCTATATTGAAATGCTTCCGGGTACATCTCGTGGTATTCGTTTAGCTGAAGAATTTATCGAGCATGAGGGTTTACCCCTCATTGGACGTGTCGCTGCAGGAGAACCTATCCTTGCACAAGAACATGTTGAAGAGCATTATAAAGTTGATGGTTCATTATTTCATCCTGCAGCTGACTATCTTCTGAGAGTTAATGGCGAAAGTATGAAAGATATCGGCATACTCGATGGCGATTTATTAGCGGTTCATCAAACAACTGATGTGCAAAATGGTCAAGTAATTGTGGCGCGTGTTGAAGAAGACGTAACCGTTAAGCGCTATAAGCGTGAAGGTAA
The DNA here is from genome assembly GCA_913020705.1 of uncultured Colwellia sp. The sequence continues at coordinate 25,097 of CAJWBY010000044.1, read as the reverse complement.
TATTGTTTATTTACATGCTGAAAACGATGATTTTTCGCCGATTAAAGTCGATTTAGCTGCGCAAGAATTTAATATTGAAGGGCTTGCTGTTGGCGTAATTCGCGCTGCTGACTGGATGTGATTTAGCCAATATTATTCGCAAACTTTATCGCTTTAAATGTGCTAAAGTTTGCTTTTCACTTCATTCGTTCGTTTCTCATACAAACCTTTCCTTTTTATAATAACAATTCTCATTATCAGCTTATTTCAAGCGACTTTATCTTTTTCTGTTTAAAAATTAACCGAACCTCTAATTGGCAACGAAACATTTCGTTGTTAACTGATTGTTTTTAGAACAATGTCTACAGCCCTTTGTTATTAGACCTTTGTATATATTAGAGTTGATACTCTATTGTTTTTGTTGGTTTTTATTTTGAATTAGCATGATTTTTAAATTGACCCAGATCAACTTTTGGGTAATTCTAGTTTGGAAAGTGTACAAATATAATAATAAGGCGATATTTTCGACACTAACAGTTGATAATAAAATTGCTAACAAAACAATAAAAAAAATGTAACAAAAGTAAATAATAATAATCCGTACTAAGGATGTTTTTTGTCCTAGGTATTTAGTTTGAAATTTAATAGGGTGAAGGAGATGTCGTGTGAAAAGACGTAACCTAGGTTGGCTGTCATTGGGAAGTATTCTTTCCAGTTCAGCTTGGGCAGATATGGAATTAAATCTGACCAAAGGTGTAACTGAAGTAAGTCGAGATGTTTACGACTTACATATGCTAGCAATGTATATATGTATAGCAATTGGCGTAGTTGTTTTTGGTGCTATGTTTTGGTCGATGGCTTTTCATCGGAAATCTAAAGGGGCAAAAGCCGCTGATTTTCATGAAAGTACAAAAGTAGAAATTCTCTGGACAGCAATTCCCATAGTCATTCTTATCGCCATGGCTGTTCCGGCAACAAAAACATTAATTGAGATGGAAAATAACGACAACTCTGACATTACTATTCAAGTCACAGGCTCTCAATGGAAATGGCACTATAAATATTTTGACCAAGATATTGAGTTTTATTCTGTACTCTCAACACCTCGTGAACAATATGAAAATCAAAATGGTGAAACAGCTGTAAAAGGCGATAATTACTTACTTGAAGTTGATAAGCATCTTGTCATTCCTGTTAATAAAAAAGTACGCTTTTTGATCACATCCGATGATGTTATCCATGCTTGGTGGGTACCTGCTTTTGCTGTTAAGCAAGATGCTAACCCTGGATTTATTAATGAAGCTTGGACAAAAGTTGATGAGCCGGGAATTTATAGAGGCCAATGTGCTGAGCTTTGTGGCAAAGATCATGGTTTTATGCCGATAGTTGTTGAAGTTTTGTCTGAAGCTGATTATTCAGCTTGGCTTGATGAACAGCATAAAATGAATGCGCAAGCCGCAGAAGCTGAAAAAGCATCGCTTACAGCCGAAGTTTCAATGGATGAGCTAATGGAACTAGGTGAAACCACCTATGTTGCTTATTGTGCTGCATGTCATCAAGTTTCTGGTGCTGGTTTACCACCGGCATTTCCTGCCCTTAAAGGTAGTTCTGTCGCAAAGGGTGATATAGCAACTCATATTCAAATAGTATTTAGCGGTAAAGCTGGTACAGGTATGCAAGGTTATGGCAAGCAATTAAGTATGAAACAAATTGCTGCCGTTGTTACATACGAGCGAAATGCTTGGGGTAACAATACCGGAGATGCAGTACAAGCGTCTGATGTTAAAACTGCTGTTCAAGGCTCAGGAAACGATGAGGTTGGAACTACAGCAACGTCTGAAAATACGACTGAAGTTGTTGCTGAAGCCCCACCAGAAGATTTATCAAAAACATATACTGAAGATGAATTAATGGCAATGGGTGAGAAAGTTTATATGAGAGCATGTGTAGCATGTCATCAGCCTGCTGGTACCGGGTTACCTCCTGCATTTCCTGCACTGAAAGGTAGCGCCATTGCTTTAGGTGATGTTGCAGTTCATATAGATATGGTTGTTAACGGAAGTAAGAAAAATCCTTCGATGGCTGCTTTTGGTACCCAGTTAACTAAAACCGAAATAGCCGCAGTTGTAACCTATGAGCGTAATGCTTGGGGTAATAATACGGGTGATTTAGTACAACCTGCAGCTGTTGCTGCTAGTGCGAAGTAGGAGGATATAAAATGACTACAGACGTTATAGAACAAGAATCGCACGACGAACATCATGGCGACCATAAAATGAAAGGCATGAAGCGTTGGTTGTACACTACAAACCATAAAGATATAGGCACATTGTACTTATGGTTTGCTTTTATTATGCTTTTAACTGGTGGCGCTTTAGCCATGGTTATTCGAGCAGAGTTATTTCAACCTGGATTACAAATCGTTGATCCTGACTTTTTTAATCAGCTAACTACCGTACATGGTTTGATCATGGTATTTGGTGCGATTATGCCTGCTTTTACTGGTTTTGCGAATTGGATGATACCAATGATGGTTGGTGCTCCTGATATGGCACTACCACGTATGAATAACTGGAGCTTCTGGATTTTACCTTTTGCTTTTGCGATTCTTTTGTCTTCATTCTTTATGGAGTCAGGTGCGCCAAATTTTGGTTGGACATTCTACGCTCCACTCTCAACAACTTATTCAAATGGTAGTACAGCATTTTTTGTATTTGCTGTTCATATTATGGGTATCTCATCCATAATGGGCGCGATAAATATCGTTGTTACCATTATGAACATGCGTGCTCCAGGTATGACTTACATGAAAATGCCATTGTTTGTGTGGACATTTTTCATCACGGCCTATTTATTAATTGCTGTCATGCCCGTCCTCGCAGGTGTCGTAACCATGTTGTTAACTGATACCTATTTTGGTACCAGCTTCTTTGATGCAGCCGGTGGTGGTGATCCAGTATTGTTCCAGCATATTTTCTGGTTCTTTGGTCATCCCGAAGTTTACATCATGATTTTGCCAGCCTTTGGTATTGTTTCAACAATCATTCCAGCTTTTGCCCGTAAGCAATTATTTGGCTACAGCTCTATGGTTTATGCAACGGCATCAATAGCAATATTGTCTTTTATTGTTTGGGCACATCATATGTTCACAACAGGTATGCCATTGTTTGGCGAACTGTTCTTTATGTATTGTACTATGTTGATTGCGGTACCTACTGGTGTGAAAGTCTTTAACTGGGTAGCAACAATGTGGCGTGGTTCAATGAGCTTTGAAACACCGATGTTATTTTCTATCGCTTTCGTTATTTTATTTACGATTGGTGGCTTCTCTGGCTTGATGTTGGCGTTAACACCTGTTGATTTTCAATATCATGATACTTACTTTGTTGTTGCTCATTTTCATTATGTATTAGTAACTGGGTCGTTATTCTCGATTTATGCTGGAGCCTATTTTTGGCTACCTAAATGGACCGGTCATATGTATAACGAGTCGCTAGCAAAATGGCACTTTTGGTGTTCACTTATCTCTGTGAATCTACTGTTTTTCCCAATGCACTTTTTAGGATTAGCGGGCATGCCTCGTCGTATTCCTGATTATGCGTTGCAGTTTGCTGACTTCAACAAGTGGGTGAGTATCGGTGGTTTTGCATTTGGTCTGTCGCAATTAATATTCTTAGCGGTAGTGATTAAATGTATTAGAGGCGGTGAAAAAGCATCTGCTAAGCCTTGGGATGGTGCTGAAGGTTTAGAGTGGACAGTTCCAAGTCCTGCTCCGTACCATACGTTTTCAACACCACCGAAAATCGAAGATTAGGTTAATAAATCATGAATAAAGGTGACGAATTGCAAAATTCCAATAACAAAGATGGCTCTGCGACGAATCAGAATAGTAAGGTCGTTAAAAAACTGATGCTAATTGTCTTTGGAATGTTTGGCTTTGGTTTTGCGCTAGTCCCTTTATATGATGTTTTTTGTGATATTACTGGTTTGAACGGAAAAACGTCAACAACTGCTGCTGTTTATAATGTAGAGAAAATAGATACTCAAAGAGTTGTAACAGTGCAGTTCATAAGTCGATCGGCTCAAGGAATACCTTGGAAGTTTGAACCGATGGTCCGTGAAATAAAAGTTCATCCCGGTGAAATGAAACTTGTAAAATTTTATGCTAAAAATGAATCCACACGCGACATTATTGGTCAAGCAGTACCGTCAGTGTCACCTGGTTTAGCCGCAGCGTATTTTCAAAAAATTGAATGTTTTTGTTTTACGCAGCAGCCACTAAAAGCGAATGAAGAAGTAGAAATGGCGTTACAGTTTTATGTTGACCCAGAGCTATCTGAAGATATAACAACTATAACGTTGTCTTACACTTTGTACGACGTAACCGGAAAAGTGGAATCTTAACAATTCAATCCGAACACTTTATGTGTAACGGTATTTGTTTAGGGGAATAATAATGACAACAAAAGAATATGAAAGTTATTACGTACCATCGCAAAGTCATTGGCCGATTGTAGGTGCAGTGGCGCTATTTTTAATTGCGGTTGGCGCAGGAAACTATGTATCGACACTTAATAGCGCTGAAGGCGGTTTTGGTGGTTACATCTTACTTGCCGGTGTTTGTTTAGTAATCTATATGCTTTATGGCTGGTTCAGTAATGTTATTAATGAATCGATGTCGGGCAAGTATAGCCATCAAATGGACAATTCATTTCGCCAAGGAATGAGTTGGTTTATTTTTTCGGAAGTGATGTTCTTTGCCGCGTTTTTTGGTGCTTTATTTTATGCCAGAACGTTATCAGTACCTTGGTTGGGTGGGGCTGATAATAATGCAATGACGGGTGCAGTTTTATGGCCGGAATTTGTTGCGAGCTGGCCGCTATTAGTTACACCAGATGGTACAGAAACAACGAAGATGGGCTGGTATGGTTTACCACTAATTAATACCATTTTGCTATTAACGTCTTCAATTACAGCGCATTTGGCACATTCGGCTTTAGAAAAAGATAATCGTAAAATGCTTAAAATTTGGTTAGGTTTAACTATTTTATTAGGTGTTGTTTTCTTATTCTTGCAAGTTGTAGAATACATGCACGGTTATTCTGATGAAATGAAATTGTACTTAACAAGTGGAATTTACGGTTCAACTTTTTACATGTTAACGGGCTTTCACGGAATGCACGTTACCTTGGGTACAATCATGTTGATTGCTGTATTCTTGAGAGTATTAAAAGGCCACTTTACGCCGACAAATGCTTTTGCTTTTGAAGCGGCAAGTTGGTATTGGCATTTTGTTGATGTGGTTTGGGTAATACTGTTTGTATTTGTATATATCGTTTAAACATCAATACAATTGTAGGTGGGAATTAATCTCACCTACAACATTTTACCATATGGATTAGATTAAAATGGTCGTGGGTTTGGTGTTATAACGCCGGTTAAAATAGCGACTAACATAAGAATAATGACAAAGGCTGAAATCATAACTCGTCGGCCAATAAATTTAGACATTGACGGTTTATTTGGATCATTTTTATTGAGTACTATTAATGCTTGAAACAAGCTGAATACCATAAAGAGTAAACAGCCTACAATTATTACTTTTACCGCAACTACCATCTAAAAATTTCCTATGTTGTAATGTTCATATTGAACTATACCAAGCGGGTTAATATATTACTCTGATTGGTATTATTAAGGAATTAACTGTTTGAAAAATTTTATATCAAACATTCGCCTACCTTGGTTGATATTTACCCTACTCGTTTTTTCTGGATTAGTAAAACTCGGATTTTGGCAAAATGATCGCGCTTTACAAAAAGAGCAACGCATCGAAACTATTGCTCAATTAAGTCAAACTCAAGCATTGTCACTTGAAAAAGTCCTATCAGAGACAAATGAAATTAACGATTTACCCATAACCATGAATGGTGAGTTTGATAATGAAATATTATTTTTATTAGATAATCAAACGAATAAAGGCCAATTAGGTTATCGAGTTTATCAAGTCTTTATTAGTGGAGAGCATGACGTCTTAGTCAATTTAGGTTGGATTTTAGGTTCAATTAGTCGACAAGAAATGCCGAATGTTCAAACGATTACAGGAAAATATCAACTATCAGGACATGTACGTAAAATTGAAAAAGGTATCATGTTAATGGAGCAAGTACTGGTCAAAAAAGAGTGGCCATTACGTGTTCAACAAATAGAAATAGATAAATTTTCTACATTAATTTCACGTCAACTATTGCCCTTTGTCGTTTACTTAGATAAAACAGAGAGTGTTGGCTATGAAAAAAATTGGCAGCCGATTGTTATGCCTCCCGAAAAACATCGTGCTTACGCATTTCAATGGTTCAGTTTAGCGCTTGCTTGGATCTTATTGATGATATTTGCGTCAATTAAATTTAGTAGAAATAGTGAAGAATAGTTAAAGCCACTAAATAAAAAAAATAATAAGGTGTAGAAGTATGAGTGAAGTGTCACAGAAAAAATCACGTCGAAGTATGCTTATGGTAATAGGAGCTTTCGTGCTTCCTATCGTGTTAGCAAAATTAGCACTGACTCAAAATTGGCTTGATTATGGCGTAACCAATAAAGGTACTTTAGTCGAAAATGAACTCACCTTACAAAAGCTAGGTCTTGAACAAACAGCTCTGCAAGAAACATGGTTAGTTATTTATAGCCTCCCGAAGCATTGTGATACGCATTGTGAACAAACTCTCTTAAGTGTTAATAACTCTTATATCGCTTTAGGTCGAGAAAGACCAAGAGTAAAACGTGTGGCGCTTTCTCCAGATACTTTATCACCTCAACAAACCGAAAGGTTAACTGACAACAGCTGGACTATTATCGCCACACCAAGTCTACTAACTAATTATTTGCCACAACCACAAGTTTTGGTTGTTGATCCTTTAGGTAATGTAATTTTATCTCATAAACCGCCAGTTGATGATGATGCTCAAGCAATGTTTGGTAAAGAAATTCTTGCTGATATGAAGAAGTTACTTAAGTATTCAAGGATTGGCTAAGATGAAAAGCAGTGCTAACAATCGCATCCGTACCTTGGTTTTAATTAGCATTTTATTAGCGCTAATTGTGGTGAGTTTAGGTGCTTATACTCGTTTAACACATGCAGGTTTAGGTTGCCCTGATTGGCCTGGTTGCTATGGATTAATTGACGTACCAGAAACCGCAGAACAAATTATTAAAGCTGAACAAGCGTTCCCAGAACGAAAAGTTGAACCGCAGAAAGCATGGAATGAAATGATCCATCGTTATTTTGCTGGTGCTTTAGGTTTATTGATTCTAGCTATCGCATTTTTATCATTTAAATCGCGTGATCAAGGAACACCATTACGGCTTCCCATGTTGATACTTGCCGTGGTTATCTTCCAGGCTGCATTAGGCATGTGGACAGTTACAATGAAACTGATGCCTATTGTTGTCATGGGTCACTTACTGGGTGGCTTTACAACATTAAGTCTGTTGTTCGTGCTCTATCTTCGTTTATCTGATTTTAGGGTGCCCGGTGGTGACTTTGCCCTTAAGAAATATGGAAGATATGGTTTAATTGGTATTGTTATATTGACGGCACAAATAGGTTTAGGTGGATGGACATCATCAAATTATGCCGCATTAGTGTGCACCGAGTTACCTATCTGTCAAGCTGGGTGGCAAGAAGAGCTTACGTTTGAAGATTCATTTGACTTGATCCCTCCGGAAAAAGAAACTTACGAGTATGGCCATTTATCTCATGCTTCTCGCGTAACCATACATGTCGTGCATCGTATCGGTGCGATAGTTACAGGGATTTATTTATTTTGGTTAGCACTCATGGTGTATCGAAAATCACAATCTGCATTTTTCAAAAATGCCTCTAAAAGCTTAGCATTTATTCTAAGCTGTCAAATATTATTGGGAATTAGCAATATATGGTTTTCTCTGCCGCTATCAGTCGCAGTGAGTCATAACGTTGTTGCAGCATGCCTAATGCTGTCTTTGATCACTTTAACGTACAGTTTACGACGGAAAATATAGGAACACTTATGAGTGAAATAATAACAACAGAAACCACCAATGAAGTGAATGGAACGGCAACAGCTAAAACGGCTGTTTGGCGTGACTACTATGAAATAACTAAGCCGCGAGTTGTTGCACTGCTCGTGTTAACTGCTTTGGTGGGAATGTGTCTTTCCGTGCCAGGTGCAATTCCATGGCAGGTCCTTATTCCGTCAATGGTAGGTATTGGTTTTTTATCCTCGGCTGCAGCTGCTATCAATCATATTGTAGATGAGCGTATAGACAGTATTATGGGACGAACCTATAACAGACCACTTGCAACTGGGCGTTTAGACCCAAGAAATGCAACACTCTTTGCCATTTTTCTAGCGGTGAGTGGCTTTGCAATTCTATATAGTTTAGTGAACCCTTTAACTGCATGGCTGACATTTTCGGGTTTGGTTGGCTACAGCTTTGTATATACCATGTATTTAAAGCGCGCAACGCCGCAAAATATAACGATTGGCGGTTTAGCGGGTGCTATTCCTCCTCTTTTGGGGTGGACAGCAATGACCAACGAAATACACCCAAATGCTTTACTATTAGTTTTGTTAGTTTTTACATGGACACCTCCGCATTTTTGGGCGTTAGCTATTCATCGTAAAGATGAATATGCGAAAGTTAATATTCCAATGCTTCCCGTTACACATGGTGTGAACTTCACCAAAACACAAATTTTACTGTATACCGTATTATTGTTTGTTGTTGGTTTATTACCGTATTTAGTGGGTATGAGTAATTGGTTATATTTAATCGGTGCAGTAACGTTAAATTTGATATTTTTCGCTTATGCATGGAAACTCAAATTTAATGCAGATGAAAATACAGCAATGGATACATTTAAGTTTTCAATTATTCATTTGATGGCATTGTTTATTATTTTGTTACTCGATCATTACTTATTACCGACAGCTTAAGTCAAACGGAAATCATTAATTATGAATAAGTTGTTGTACGTAATCGTTGCGATTATTGCCGGAGCGGTAGGCTTTTTTGTATTTCAAAAAGCAACGATATTGCCGCAACCTGAGCATGCTTTATACTATAAAGAAGTTCGAGAGATTAAACCTTTTCAATTAACCGATCATCATAATCAGGCTTTTACAAAAGAGCAATTGGCAGACAAATGGTCATGGATATTTTTGGGTTATACCTCATGTCCTGATGTTTGCCCAACAACTCTGCAGGAACTGAATTTTGTTTATGATGACTTAAAAGCCATTAGCGCAAACACGCAAATTTTACTTGTCTCTGCTGATCCTAGTCGTGATACGCCTGAAAAATTAGCACAATATATCGCTTATTTTAATGAAGAGTTTATTGCACTGACAGCAGATCACGGTGTGTTATTTCCTTTTGCACGCAACTTAGGATTGATGTACGCGATTAATGAACCAGAAGATAACAGTGTTGATAAGGATTATTATTTAGTCGATCACAGCGCATCGTTAGTATTAGTTAATCCTCAGGGGAATATTGCGGCTATTTTTAAGCCTAGGCAAGCACTGGGTGTCTTACCAACGATTGATGGTGAAAAGCTGATAAGTGACTTTGCAAAAATAGTAAAACTAGCTGAATAATATCAACCAATTAAGCTTGTCATCCAAACCTAGAGTGGAATGAGAAGCTTACTGAAACGATAGTTTGGTTGTTTAAAGTGAATACCACTCATTACCTTTTTTTAGCACAAACCATGGTTTTGAATACCAATAATAACGACCTGGCTCACTAATACTAGGTGCAGTACAATTACAGCGCACACGACCAATTGGCAGTGGCGCGCTATAATTAATAGTAAAGCTACTTTCTTCTTGCCATTCTATTTTTTGTCGTCCTAAACCAGAAATATAACAATTCAATTGAGCGGGATGAAAATCATCAACTACCACATCAAAAGTTACTGACTTTGATTGGTCATATTCTACAATTGTTTGTGCATTTTCATCATTCAAAGTCATTTTGAAAGGTAAGGATTTTAATTTATCTCGAAGGCTGGATATTTGATCGTAAGGCTTTGATGCCGGAAAGCGTGGCACAGTGGTTAAGTCTGTTGATAAACCTACCGCGCCAGATTGCTGCGAGAATGCAATGAAATCATTACTTGTTATCCATTCTTGTACTGCGGGAGTATATTCTCCATAGGGATAAGCAAAGTAACGCCAAGTTTGACCTGTTTTTTGTTTGATAATGTTTTCAGCACTTAACAATAGTTCTGTATGTTTATTTAACCACTGTTGCTCAGTTAAGCCATCGCTAATGCGTGCCATAGAATCATGTTCCATTCCGTGATTAGCAATAATAACGCCTTCGTCAGCCATTGTTTTGAGCTGTGCCCAAGAAAGGTAGTTTTTAGATCCACGTTCAACAATTGCTGGATTGATGAACATCGTGAAGGGATAATTAAACTTGTCGAGTATAGGTTTACCGTTAGTTAAAATATCTAGAGAGGCGTCATCAAAAGTAATGGCTACGGTTTTATCTGCAATGGGTTGCTGCTTTTTAATTGAATTCATTAAATCTGAAAGCGCAATCACATTAAAGTTATTGTCAGCCAAATATTGCATATGAATTTCAAATTGTTGGGGTGAAATACTGGTGCTTGATGGAGTGGTGTCACTCACATGATGATACTGTAAAATAACAGCTGCAAAACTAGTAAGGTGAAAGCAAGACAGTAATAATAAGAGGAAAGAAAATTTCATGAACATGGCCTTTGTTTATTGAATAACGAAAATAGCGCGTTTTATCTTTTTTTTATAGTAAATTTTTGTCGTAATGTTTTATATGGAATACTTTTTTGAACGTTAATAATCTAAATCAACATAAACAACTATTCATCATTGCACTACCAATGATATTTTCAAATATCACAATACCTTTGCTGGGCTTAGTTGATACTGCGGTATTAGGCCATTTAGACCAAGCTTATTATTTGGGTGGCAGCACAGTCGGTGCGATGATTATTACTTTTGTTACCTGGCTATGTGGTTTTTTACGTATGTCTACAACAGGACTTACAGCTCAGGCGCTTGGACAAAAAGACAATCAAAAAAGTTTATTAGTACTGCTTCGTGGTTTATTAGTGGCGGGGATTGTTGGTGGTACGCTTATTTTATTACAGTCATTCTATCTTGACCTAAGTTTAGGATTAGCAGGGGGATCTGAAAAAATACAATTCTATGCGAAACAATATTGCGACATTCGCATTTGGGGACTGCCCGCTGCTTTATCAAACTTAGTGATCTTAGGCTGGTTATTGGGTAATAATAAAGCTAAAGCGGTAATGTGGTTATTGATCGTGACTAATTTAATTAACTTATCTTTAGACCTCTTGTTTGTAATAGTCTTTAATTGGCAAGTACAAGGTGTAGCAACAGCAACATTAATTGCAGAGTATTCAGGGGTTATACTTGGTTTAACTTATATTGTTTATAATAAAAATCGAATAAAGCAAAGAACAATCAGAAGCTTGTTCAATGTGATTTTATCAAAACTCATTTATGTAAAAGAAGCGTTATTAGAAAAATCATCATTAATTCACTACTTTCAACTTAATAGAGATATTCTCATTCGCACTTTATGTTTAGAAGTGTGCTTTGTTTTTATAACTTTTCAAGGTGCAAGGTTAGGAGATGATGTAATAGCGACCAACGCCATTTTAATGAATTTTGTTTTATTAATATCATTTGGTTTAGACGGTATTGCAAACGCGACAGAAGTATTAGTTGGGAAAGCACAGGGACAAAGAGACGCTAAACAGCGAAATTATGTTGTGAAAATAGCTTTATATTGGACAGGACTTTTTGCTTTATCTTATAGTTTGTTATTTGTCTTTGCAGGCACACTTTTTGTGAGTTTGCTTACCGATATACCAGATGTGCTTCACTCAACCAAAGAATATATCCATTGGATCACTATTTTACCTATTTTAGGGTGTTGGTGTTATTTGTTCGACGGGGTTTTTGTTGGATTAATGAAAACTAAGGCAATGCGAAACAGTATGATAATAGCTACCTTTGGCTGTTTTTTCCCGATGTGGTGGATATTCCAAGATTTTGGTAATCACGGATTATGGGCTGCATTTAGTGTGTTTTTATTGGTTCGGGGATTAAGCTTGGCTTGGCATTATTATCGTGTAATAGAAAAACAGCCTATTTCGGTGTAAACGTTTCATTTGATTCACTTGAGCGGCGGTCGAAAATATTGAGTAAGCGGTTGGCGAAAATGCCAGTGTATCCCCAAGCTGAGAATAAAATACCTAAAGCAATAAAACATATGCCTGCTATTTGCCAAACATAATGATAGTAATAACCAATAAAGATCAAACAAGCGCCAATAGCAAAAAGACCAAGTCCACGAATGAACAGTACTAAACTGCGTTGTGGGTCTTGGCCTATTTTTTCCAGTATACTCATTACTTTATGTGAATGAATAACTTAATAGTAAGAGTGATCGCCGCGTTCATGTTCTGTCATATCACGAACACCTTTTATTTCGCCGCCCATCGTTTCGAGCAATTGCTTTTCGATACCGTCTTTTACTGTTACATCAATTTGACTACAACCATTACAGCCACCACCAAATTGTAAAATAGCAAAACCATCTTCGGTAATTTCCATCAATGTACACTCACCACCGTGGCCAGCTAATTGTGGATTCACTTCTGCTTTTAAGAAGTAGTCAACACGTTCAAATAATGGCGCATCGTCATTTACTTTACGTAATTTAGCATTAGGTGCTTTTAACGTTAATTGTGAACCCATTTGATCTGTAGTGAAATCAATTTCAGCATCTTCAAGGAAAAGCTTGCTGTCGCCATCAATGTAGGCAGAAAAATGTTCAAACTTTAATTCAATATCTTCGGGCTCTATAGCGTCAGCCGGACAGTAAGACACGCCACACTCGGCACTTGCTGTGCCAGGGTTAACAACAAATACACGAATACTGGTGCCTTCAGCTTGTTGTTCTAATAATTTAGTGAAATGCGATTGTGCTGTTTCGGAAATATTGATCATCACGGTTATTTACTCTCTACGCTTGTTGCCAAAATTTCTCTAAAATTTCTGAGGGAGTTTAGAGAATGAAAATATTAATACCTGACTAATTTAGTCAAGTATGAGCATTTTACGCTGCTATGTAATTATACGCTAGTGAAATTACATTAAATTAAAGTAAAAATGTGACAAAAATACACGGTTATTCTGGAGTGTTCTCCTAGATTTTGGTATTTTATTGCTATTGAATTCAAGGATATCTCTTATGTTACAACGATTGTTTTTAGCCATATTGATCAGTTTTTTTATTTTGTCGTCATTTAGCTATGCGGCTAAAGTTAATGAATACTTGCCCACTGATCATAAATACAATCAAGTAATTCCTACACCTGAGAGTTCGTTGGGTTTTGGATTAGGTGAACGTCATATTCGTCATGACCAGTTACTAAGTTATATTAATCTGTTGGCGAGTAGTTCGCCGCGGATAAAACTAACCAATATCGGAAAAACCCAAGAATTACGTCAACAAGTATTATTAACTGTATCCTCTGAAGAAAATTTAACTAATTTAGACGAGATTTTAGCGAGAAAATCGAAAGATACTCAAGGTTTAGATTCTTCATTACCCCTTGTTATATGGCTTGGGTACAGTGTTCATGGCGATGAAATAAGTGGAGCTAATGCAGCTTTGGTGGTGGCGTATCATCTAGCGGCCAGTGAAAGTGCTGAAATCAAAGCAATGTTAGATAATACTTTGATTGTTCTTGAACCTAGTATTAATCCTGATGGTATGGACAAATTTGTGCAATGGGCGAATATGCATCGTGGTAGTACACCTAATGCTGATCCAAACCATATTGAACATCACCAAGGTTGGTTAACGGGCCGAACTAACCATTTCGGTTTTGACCTGAATCGGGATTGGTTACTGTTAGCACAAAAAGAAAGTCAAAATAGATTAGCTTATTTTCATCAGTATCAGCCACATGTCTTAGGTGATTTTCATGAAATGGGTGCTAATGGTAGTTATTTTTTTCAACCGGGCATACCATCTCGTACTCATCCGTTAACCCCGAGTGCTAATACTGAATTGACTCAGCTGTTAGCAACTTTTCATGCCGCGGCTCTCGATAAAGATGAGCGACTTTATTATAGCCAAGAAAATTTTGATGATTTTTATTACGGTAAAGGATCAACTTACCCTGATATCAATGGTGGGATTGGTATTCTGTTTGAGCAAGCCAGTAGTCGAGGCATGCAGCAAAACAGTGATAATGGCTTATTAACGTTTGAATTTGGTATTCAAAATCATGTTTTAACCTCTCTTTCTACAATTGAAGGGGCATGGCAGAATAAAAGTAAATTATTGAGCTATCAGAAAAACTTCTATAAAGAGTCAGTAACACTTGCTGATAAAGAGAATTTTAGCGGTTATTTATTACATGAAGTTCACGATGAATACCGCTTGAATACATTGCTTGATAAGTTAAAGCAACACCAAATTAACGTATATCCTCTTACTGAAGATTTTCGTTTAGACGGTGTTGTTTATGAAAAAGAACATAGCTTCTATGTGCCTCTAGAACAACGCCAATATCGTGTGATTAAAGCGTTGTTCTCTAAACAAACTCAATTCCAAGATAATACTTTTTATGATGTATCTGGTTGGACAATGCCATTGGCAATGGATATAGATTTTTATCGACTAGGACGTACATGGGGATTGAAACTGTCTGAAAATGCATGGGAAGCGCCAATTAAAATTGCTGATGATTCTAGTATTGACCAAAAAGCATATACGTACGCCTTTGAATGGCATCATTTTTTAGCGCCAAAACTACTGAATGAATTACTCAATAAAGGCATTAAAGCTAAAGTAGCGACAAAACCATTTTCTTCACTATTAAACAGTAATGGTGAAGTCGTCAGGAAAGACTTTTCGCGTGGCAGTATTATTATTCCAGCAGGCATACAAACGCAAAAAAAATGGCGTGAGATTGTTATTCAAAGTAGTCAGCGAATTGATATACCACTGAGCAGTATTCAAACCGGGTTAACGGTAAAAGGCATTGATATTGGCAGTGGCTCTTTTCGATTGTTAAACCCTGTAAAAACTTTAATGGTGGGTGGTAAAGGCGTATCGCAATATGAAAGCGCAGAAATTTTGTTCTATCTTGATGATACCTTGTCAATTCCAGTCACTGTCGTTGAGCAACAACGATTATCAGAAATTGATCTGAGTACATATAGCCATATCATTATGGTTGATGGAAAATACAATTCATTAAGAAAAAGCAGTGTAGATAAATTAAGTGCGTGGATAAAAAATGGTGGTGTAATTTACTCGCAGAAACGCGGTGCAAAATTTTTGTCAGAATATGAAATACTTTCAGCGAATTTTGTGACGAAAGACGAAATTAATCAGTTGTTTGATACGGACAATTTACAGTACCAAGACAAAGAAAAGTTAGCGGGACGTAAACGAATTGCGGGCGCTATTTTTGAATCAACACTCGATATCTCTCATCCATTGGCTTATGGATATACCGATAACCGTTTACCTTTATTTCGTAATAGCACACTGATAATGCAACATATTTCAAAACCTTTTATGTCCGTAGCTAATTATAGTTCAATGCCTTTAATGAGCGGTTATGCGGATAAAAACATGGTAAATCGAGTGGCGAATACAGCTGTAATCGTTGCGCATAATCATGGCAAGGGCCGAATCATTGCGACTACTGATAATTTAGCGTTTCGTGGTTATTGGTTAGGTAGTGCCAAATTAATAGCGAACAGCTTATTTTTTGCTAAAGCATTTAGTACACCCGTTACTAAGTGATTTTTACGCATTTAATTACAATTATCGTTAATCTTGTTCCCAGGTAATGATAAACAAATGCTTAAAACGGTAACTTTTTTTACACCATTATTTTTAAGTAACGTGCATATTTCATTGCATGTAGAGCCTGTTGTTACAACGTCATCAAGTAACATAACGTGTTCTGGTAGCAGAGTTTTTTTATTAATTAAATATTCTGTAGAAAGTTTAAAAGCGTGTCGTAAGTTCTTGCGTCGTGCAGCACCAGTTTGCCCTGCTTGGCTAATATTTTTATGTGTACGTTTTAGGGCGTTGGGTAAATACGAAATATTCGCTTTTTTAGCAAAGTTTGCTGCAAGTAAATGTGCTTGATTAAACCCACGACTTTGCCACTTATTTAAATGTATAGGTACTGATAATAATAACTGTGGTGGTCTGAAAGTTTGAGACGATTCACTTTCGTATTGCACGATATTTTTCCATTGTTGAAATAACAGAAAACTCAGTAAATCGACCAATTCAAAACGTCCGTGATACTTCAGTTGTCTTACCCAAGAATCAATAGGCCATTGATACGGGGAAACCGTGATCAATTTATCGAACATTCGTTTCGGTAATATTGCATTGACGCCAGGCCAGGTGAGTAAATTCCCGTGCAATGCTTTTAAATCAAAAAGAGGTAAATCAGCTAAGCAAAAATCACAAATAATGGCTTGGCTATGACAACCATTACCGCATAAATCACAACAACTTAATTGTGCTTTGTACAATTTTACATCCTCAATAAAATGCCTTGATTGTACTTTTAAATCTTGCAAAAATTTTACAGGGTTAAATTCCATTCATTACGCCTTTTGGGTAAACTGTCACTAACTTTCGTCTATTAAAAATTAGCGGTAAATCCATTTACTATGAGCATGGCAGAAACTTTAAAAATATCGAGTCAAGGGAGTGGAATACCACTCGTTTTAATTCATGGTTGGGGGTTAAATTCAGCCGTTTGGCAACCTAGCGTTGAATTATTAAAAGATCAATTCGAAGTGATCACTGTCGACTTACCTGGTTTTGGCTCGAATATAGAGCATTTATTGTCGCCTTATACTTTAGCCGAAGTTGCAAGCTTAGTGCAGCAAGCCGTTGCAAAACCGGCTGTTTATATAGGTTGGTCGTTAGGAGGTTTAGTTGCCTGTGAAATAGCGATTAATTTTCCGGAAAGAGTTAAAGCGCTCATAACTGTTGCAAGCTCACCGTGCTTTGTTGAACAAGAACATTGGCTCGGTATTAAGCCCGATGTTTTAGCCTTATTTTATCGTCAACTTGCAGAAGACACTGCGAAAACGATTAATAATTTTTTAAAAATTCAAGCAATGGGTAGCCCACACTTACGTCATGATATTAAGTTGTTACGAGAACTAGTTCTGCAATTTCCGATACCAACCAAAACCACTTTAGAAGAATCATTGAAATTACTTGAAACGGTAGATCATCGTGATAATCTAATTGATATATCAATGCCATATTTGCGCATTTACGGAAAACTGGATGGATTAGTTCCACGAAAGGCAATAGAACCGATTAACGTATTATCACCAGATAGTGATGTTGTAATTATTAAAAAAGCCTCGCATGCTCCTTTCATTTCACACCCTGAAGAGTTTCAACAAGCGCTAATACTTTGGTTATTACCTCTATTTGAATGATTTTACAAAAGAAATACCACCTTTACTTTTTGGTCTTTTTGTATGATAATTGAGCACATAAATGTCAACATTTATCAGTATGAATTTTGTTATTCATTTTCTGTGAATTGATATAGAGGTATCTACTATGGAAATACAATCAGCAACTGCGAGTGGTTTACAGGGTCTGCAAAAAGCGCAAGGTGATGCTACACAAGCCGCTGCGGATATTGCAGCCAACCTAACTGTGAGCCCAGACAATTTTGGTATAGGACAAGAAAATAGTACTGATACCGCTGACAAAAATGCCAGTTCATCACAATTGCCTAATCTCACTGAAGCTGCTGTCGACTTAAAAGTTGCAGAGTATCAAGCCAAAGCATCCGTTAACGTTATTCAAACGGCTGATGAAACTCTTGGTACCTTATTAGACGTTAGAGCTTAACTTCATGAACATTACACCGCAAGCACCTACATTATCTATCCCTACGGCGGTTAATCAGCCGACGGATAGCTTGCGTCG
This sequence comes from uncultured Colwellia sp., assembly GCA_913020705.1. Next base: position 7,040 of record CAJWBY010000044.1, on the reverse strand, counting down.
TGAAAATAATATCCGAGAAGTTATTGCTAAACCGGCAGCTGCAAGCCAATCTGCAGCAGATAAGAATGCAACTTCTGAAAAAGACAAAGGCAAAACATCATCACAGAATAGTGAAAACATTGATTTTGAGAGCATCAGTAAACAAGCGGAATTAGAAGCTAAAACTATCAATGGTGACAGTGACCGTAAAAATGATTCATCTGATGATAACTCTAGTGCTAAAGATTTTTTAGATAAAAAAGAAGCTGAAGAAACTGAGGCTAAAAAAGAAGAAGCATTAGCAAAAGCGCCTGACGGTTCTCTTGACCCTGATAGTCAAAAAACATTTGAAGAACAAAAGATTATTAATGAGCTGAAACTTCGAGATCAAGAAGTACGTACTCATGAATTAGCTCATGCTGCTGTTGGTGGCCCCTCTACTGGAGCGCCCTCTTATACTTTTGAAGTAGGCCCTGACGGTAAAAAATACGCTGTCGCTGGTGAAGTATCAGTAGACCTTTCTCCGGTTGATGGTAATCCACAAGCGACTATTGCCAAAATGCAAAAAGTACATGCTGCGGCACTAGCCCCTGCCAACCCATCAATTCAAGATACTCGTGTTGCGGCTTCTGCAGCAAGAACTATTCTACAAGCACAATCAGAGCTTGCAGCGCTTAATTTAGAAGATCCTAGTAAGGCTAAAAACTTAAATGTTCAAAATAAAACTAATGATGTTTTCGCTATAGAAGGCAGTGAACAATCAGAAGATTTTGATACACTTGTTAACCGCACTTTAGAAGCTCAAGAACAAATATCACCCAATCGTGATGTCTCTGTTGATGAACGGGCATTGAGGATTGAAAGTTTTTATTCAAGTATTAATCAAGCTTATGAAAAAAATTCTAGCTCTCATTTTCAATTGACAGCATAACTGCACTTAAACATATAATTTCAATGAAAATGTAAAAATCCATCTTGTTTATGTTGCATGCAAAAAAATTAAATGAAACTGAATCCAAGCAAAATAAAACGCCTCATTATTGTGAAATAATGAGGCGTTTTTTATCTATTAGTAATAGTTCAATGGTTATGATGAACGTATTTATTTTTTAAGATCAGATGAATCTATATGCCGTAACTCTCACGGTATTTGTTAATGTTTGCTAAACTTATTGCCAGTGCAGGCTGCGAAGAAATTTTCTCTTCAAGGTAAGTTACAACGTCCGCTAACGTTACAATCGCAATAACTTGTGTAGCAAAATCGCGCTCAACTTCTTGAATAGCAGATAATTCGCCTTGGCCTTTTTCCTGACGGTCAAGAGCGATTAATACACCTGATAATTCTGCACCATGTGTTTTAATGATTTCCATCGATTCGCGGATAGCTGTTCCAGCAGTAATAACATCATCAACCAACATTATTTTACCTTCTAGTGGTGAACCCACTAAACTACCACCTTCACCGTGTTTTTTAGCTTCTTTACGGTTAAAGCAATAAGGTATGTCCATATCATGATGGTCAGCCAAAGCAACCGCTGTGGTTGTCGCAATAGGAATACCTTTATAAGCAGGACCAAAAAGCAAATCAAATTCAATTGTTGAATCAGCTAATGCCTGTGCATAAAAACGACCTAAGCGAGCTAAATCTCTACCTGTATTAAATAAGCCAGCATTGAAAAAATAAGGGCTCGTACGGCCTGATTTTAAAGTAAATTCACCAAAACGTAATACTTTTTTCGTTAGAGCAAATTCAATAAATTCACGTTGATAATCTTTCATCTTTATTCCCACATATAATAAATAGTGTTTAGTTAAGCGCTATCTTTTGTAAGTCAAATAACTCATTAATGCTGTCTTTTGCTAAGGCAAGCATGTTATTCATTTCCTCGAAGCTAAACGGTGCTTCTTCAGCAGTGCCTTGAACTTCTATAAGTTTCCCCGTGTCGGTCATTACTACATTCATATCTGTATCAGCAGCAGAGTCTTCTGGGTAGTCAAGATCAGAAACTGCTTCGCCTTTATAAATACCAACAGAAACTGCTGCTATCATATGCTTTAAGGGATTAGTTTTAATAATATCTTTAGCACGCATGTAATTTAAAGCGTCAACTAATGCCACACAAGCACCAGTAATCGAAGCAGTGCGCGTGCCACCATCGGCTTGAATTACATCACAATCAACACTTATCGTGTTTTCACCTAAGGCTTTCAAATCAACAGCAGCGCGCAGTGCACGAGCGATTAAACGGGAAATTTCTAATGTACGACCACTTTGCTTTCCACTTGCCGCTTCTCTTCGCATACGTGTGTGAGTAGAACGAGGTAACATGCCGTATTCTGCAGTGATCCAACCTTTACCTTGTCCTTTTAAAAAGCGGGGAACACCTACTTCTACCGACGCAGTACAAATAACTTTTGTATCACCAAATTCAATTAATACTGAACCTTCAGCGTGAGTAGTAAATTGACGAGTAATGGTTACAGGACGTATTTGACCTGGAGTTCTGCCGCTTGGACGCATGTTGATATACCTTTGGTGAAATAATTGTTGCGCATTATAATCGTTCAGCGCTGAATTTAACATAATGGCGTGAAAACTATTTGAAATATAGTTAATCTACGTAAGGTCTAATTGAGGGTACTTAACAATATCCTACTTTTTATTGAGTCTATTTATGAAATTCTGTTCTTGTTTAATGGTCACCGTATTCACTTTTGTGTTTCTAATAACACCTGTATCAGCAACTAACGCTGATCATTTACCGAAATACAGTAAAGTCTATGATGAAAAGAGTGACCCCTTTCAAGATGCCAATGCGGCAATAAAGTTAGCCAAAGAAACCCAGCGTAATGTACTGATTGAAATAGGTGGAAATTGGTGTACCTGGTGTAAAAAAATGGATGCTTTTTTAGGAAAAAATCCAGAAGTTTATAAAAAACTCCATGATGAATTTGTATTATTAAAAGTCAGTGTAAGTGATAGTAATGAAAATGAAGCGTTTATGAAATCTCTACCGCCTGTTTTAGGCTATCCTCATATGTATGTTTCAACAAGTAGTGGAAAAATGATCTTATCAAAAGATACTGCAGAGTTATTAAACGGCGAAGAATACTCTAAAAGTCAGTGGTTAACTTTTCTTAATAAATGGAAAAGTAGTGCAGCAAAAGGATAAATTAATGTCAGCGTCAGTAATAAATAAAATCAGCAGCTTTTTTGATAAAAACTATCAAACACCATCATGGTTATCGCATAAGCTTTCCCGTCGAAAACTATTGAAGTCTGCTGCTGGAGCGACCGCGATATCGGCAATGCCTACTTTCGCATTCAGTCAAAATGAAAAAGGTAAGCTGTTAGGTGCTTTGACTACAGACCCTTGGTTAACACTTAATGCTGTACTTGAACATCTACTTCCAGAATCTAACAGCGGACCAAGCGCAAAAGAACTACATGTGGTTATATATTTATATAATGTTGTATATCAGCAGCCTACTGATGAAAACGAAATAGAATTTATCTATAAAGGCGTTGGTTGGTTAAATGGTTTCACTAAAAATCAATTACAAAAAAACTTTATTGAATTAACCACAGCCGAAAAAGAAACTATGTTACGTGGGATCAGTGGTTCGACAGCGGGTGAAAATTGGCTGAATAATCTACTTGGCTATGTTTTTGAAGCAATGCTTTCTCCACCTATTTATGGTGGCAACCCTGAAGGAAAGGGTTGGGAATGGTTAGAGCACCAAGCTGGCTTTCCATTACCTAAAGCCGGTCAACGTTATTTTGAATTACCTAAACGGTCTGTGGCTAGTGATAAAAGCGCGAGCAACGTTATTCCATCAAAAGATTTGTTAGCAAGTAACAAGTCCCAGAAAATTAAAGGAAGTAACAAAGCATGAGTTTTGATATTTGCATAGTTGGTAGTGGTGCAGGGGCTTCGCCAGTCGCTTATACGTTAGCGAAAGCTGGTGCTAAAGTATTGATATTGGAAAAAGGACCGTGGTTAACCGAAAAAGAATTCTTTAAAGATGAATTAGCCATAAGTTTACATGACGCTTACAACCCCAAACTTACCGACGAACAGCATGTTATTGAGGAAGAGTACGAAACTGATGAAGGCGAAAGCTACTGGCAAGGTGAATCAACCAGTGATTCGGGTTGGAGCTTTTGGAACGGCAATGTTGTCGGTGGTTCGTCTAACTTTATGAGTGGTTATTTTCATCGTTTAAAGCCAGTTGATTTCAAACTGAAATCAACTTTTGGTGAAATTGAAGGCGCTAACATTGTAGATTGGCCAATCAGTTACGATGACCTCGAACCATTTTATGCACAAGTTGAGCGAGAAGTTGGCGTTTCAGGTAAAACTGTTTCACATCCACATCAAGAGCCACGTTCAACCGAATTCCCTTATCCTCCATTGGTTGACCATCAAGTATCCCATTGGATAGATAAAGCAGCAAAAAAAATTGGTTATCATTCGATGCCAGTGCCTCGTGCCATATTGTCGACTCCAGCGATGGGGCGAAGTAGTTGTGAATATTCAGGATATTGCAGCAGTTATGGCTGTTCATCGGGCGCAAAAGGTAGTGGAAGAGCTGCATTACTAAATCATGCTGTAGCTACAGGCAACTTAACGATTAAAGCTAATGCCAAGGTTTACCATATCGCGAGTGATGAAGAGGGTGAAATTTCAGCCATTCATTATTACGACTCGCAAGGTCGACAACAGAAAGCGACAGCAAAAATTTATGTTGTTGCTTGCCAAGCAGTGGAAACATCACGTTTGTTGCTTGCTTCAAAAGGGAAAAAATTCCCCCAAGGTTTAGCAAATAATAGCGGACAAGTAGGAAAGAATTTAGTTTTTAGCGGTGGTGGTACAGGGCAGGGAGACTTTTTGTTTTCAGATTTATCAAGCGAAAAACAAGCCCAATTAAAGCAAGTAGGGCCTTTTATAAATCGTGCCTTACAAGATTGGTATCAAATTGACGATAAAAACTTCTCTGGTGTGAACCATAAAGGCAAAGCGAAAGGAGGTACGATTGATTTTCTATTTTATCAAAATCCCATTTCTCGCGCGCAAGGTCAACAATTTAATGATGATAGTGAATTAGTGTGGGGCGAGCAATTAAAGAAAAACTTAAAAAAAGAATTTACCACCTATAAAACGTTACGCTTTGAAGTGTTTAATGACTGGTTACCCACTGATGATTGTTTTGTAAGTTTAGACAGGGAGGTCACCGACAAATGGGGACAAGCGGTTGCCAAGGTTCGAATTGGTGGGCATCAACACGATCTTGTTGTTGGTGAATACCTAGCAGAGAAGGGGGAAAAGTTATTAGAGAGTATGGGAGCTAAGAACATTACCAGCTCAGTAAGCAGCTCTCCTCCAACGAACCTAATGGCTGGAGGTTGTCGATTTGGCAATGATCCAAAAACTTCGGTATTGAATAAATACTGCCAAGCCCATGAAGTTGATAACTTATATGTTACTGATGGTTCATTTATGCCTACAGGCGGAAGTGTGCCCTATACGTTTACTATTTATGCCAATGCATTTCGCGTTGCGGAGCATATTAAGCAACGTTGGCAAAAGTCTATTATTTAAGATGTGTCTGATCTTAATGCGTTATTTTTACGTATTAACTCTCATTGTAATAAATTGCTAATTACAGTGAATCTCATTATTTTACTTAATTAGTGTGTCAGATAAATCGGAGTAATACAGTATTGTTAGCACATAAACTTATGGGGGTTATATTTGATCTCGATAATACCCTGGTATCTTCATCTTTAGATTTTGACAGCATAAGAGCCTCTTTGGGTTGTCCCAAAAATATTGATTTATTAGATTTTGTGGCTGCCTTACCAGAAAGTCAGCAAGTTGATGCTAATGAACTATTAGTTGAGTATGAAATCAACGATGCGGTGGGAGCAAAAAAGCTGGCGGGCACTGAGAAAATTTTAACCTTATTGTCTGAATTGTCTTTGCCATGCGCTATTGTTACGCGAAATTGTCGTCAAGCAGCAACTATAAAAATTGAAAATAATAATATTGATATTAAGATATTATTAACTCGAGAAGATCACAAAGCTAAACCTGCACCTGATGCCTTATTACATTTAGCCGAGTTGTGGCAGTTAGCCCCTGAAAATTTATTATACGTGGGTGATTATTTATATGATCTGCAAGCAGCGAAAAATGCTAACACCATGTCTTGTCTTATCAATTATGGTAAAACGGCGAGTTATCAGAAGTTGGCAGATGTTGTTGTGCGTGATCTCAATGAATTAAGCGCGACAATTAAGCATGTATCTATGGTTGAACGTGTATAGTGATATTATCTGCCATGTATATTTTAGTTCTGCATTGGTATTAAATCGATAATTACTTATTTTCAAGTAAATCTGTTAGGTGAGATACTTGTTCACTCAACACAGCCACTTGCTTTTCTAACGTTACAAATCTTTGTTCAAGTGATGATTTGCTATCAGGGGAAGAATCACTAGCTTTCACCGTATTAACAGTCATTAAATCGAGTTCATTGGTGTCTGAAAATAAATGAACATAGCGGGCTTCTCGTTTTCCTGGCTCTCGTTCTAGCTTTTTAATCAAGGTTTGATTATTGAAATCTTGTAACTGCTGTAAAGTCGTTTCAACATCACTAACATCGGTAAAGTCAGCTAAGCGATTGGTACGTGTTCTTAATTCTCCTGGAGTTTGAGGGCCCCGTAGAAATAGCACGCAAATAATAGCCCTTTGTTGAGGTGTAAACTTTAAATTACCAAACTCAGTATCACAAAAGCGATGAAAATATTTATTTACTCGGACAGAAGCTTTGCGATCCACCATTAACTGATTCATTTCAACCAGCTCATCGATTAAATTTTGCACATCACTTTCAGAAAAGGAGGTAACGGGATCACGGTTACTTTTTTGATTACAGCCTATAGTAATTCCATTTAAAGAAAGCGGGTATTGTTCTGGCGTGGTGGTTTCTTTTTCAAGCATTACGCCAATAACGCGGCATTGGTCGGCGGATAATGTGATCATTTCAAAGCTTCC
>CAJWBY010000043.1 GCA_913020705.1 uncultured Colwellia sp. | reverse complement strand
TTTTTAACTTTGTTTAAAGCGGAATGGGGTTTACTGAATACTATTTGTTATTAGCAATTGCTCATATCTAATATTTGGAGAAAGTGAAAAATGTACAGAATATAAATGACTGCTATGGTGCTTTGTTACTGTCAGCTTTGATTAAAACCTATAACTTCAAAGTTTCAGTTCAATTCCATCACACCAAAGTTCTCTAGTTTCAGGATTAATTGAAAGATAATTTCCTAAAAACCATTCAATATCGGATGGAAAAAATCCAAGATTAGAATCGGCTAAGTCCTGTTGAATAAGGTAGAGTCCTGCTGCTACTTTTCTTTCATTACGTCTTGTACTGTTTTTTAATATGCGTTTGCAAGTAAATCTACGTTGTAAACTTTTTGAGCAATACATAAAGAATTCTACGTTGGAATCAGGCTCTAAAGTAACTTCACGAACAATATTATTATCTAATATCATCTCTAATTTAAGGTCAGTAATTTTGTATTCTTTATAATTATTATATTCACTAGCTAATATTGATTTTGGTAATAGCCTAACAAGTATTTCCTCTGGTAACCCAATAAGAGACTCATCATAAATATAAAAATCGCTGGATGTGATTTTTATACGATCTAGTCTAAATTCATAGAATGAATCAAATTCAAGCTGTAAACCTAGTTTGTCATAACACCAAACTTCAGGCATGCAATCATCATTTTTAGCATTTTTGTTTTTTGTTTGTTCTGGTTTACCAATAATTGATTGAACTTCCGTTCTATTCATACCGAAAGTAATATTGCCAATACCAAATAAAGGGTTAATTTTCATTTTAATTTAGCTAAGTGCTAAAGAGAGTTTCTAAGATAAACCAATGTACCATTTAACTTTTTATTATCAATAGGAACTATGATATTAGATATTGTTAGGTTTTCTATTGGCTCGTTTATATTTAGCTTGGTATTCACGTCTTTGCTTGGTAACTTCATAAAGCACTATCCCCGTGGTAGTTGCTAAATTTAAGCTCTCAATCATGCCGAACATTGGTATTGATATGCAGGATTTACTTCTTTCTATAACGATATCACTTACACCACGAGATTCATTACCAAACCAAACAGCAAGTTTTGATTGGGTGTAATCAGCCTCATGAAGCACATAGTTTTCCTTTCCCTTGATGTGAGGAGAGGTCACTACAGATGTAAATCTATTTTTTTCAAGATGCTCCAAGCATTCTTCAGTACTATTAAAACGCTTAACAAAAGTCCATTTCGAAGCTGAAACAGATATCTTTGAAAGTGATTTACGTTCTCTCAATTCCTCCCAATCATCAGGTAGAGATTGCCTTGAATCGACAACATAAATTTTTTCTACACCAAGCGCATTGGCATTTCTAATAACAGAACCTATGTTTTTTATATCCATAGGGTTCTCTAGAACAGCGATTAAATTTTTACATTGGTATTCTTTAATTTCATCCGCTCTTTGGCGAATTGTACTCTTTGAATTATTCATATTATCTCGGTTAAACTAGAGTGAGCCAAACAATTATTATTCCCAGGTTGCATTTATTGAACTCATTAAAATTATAAAAAACCACCTACCATGTGATGGATGATTTTTAGATTTATTCTAAGACCTCAAGAAATAACTCATTCAAAGCATCAAACCCTACCGTTCTTTCGTTAGACTTTTCACCATAACTTTCAAGACGTTCAAGTTCAGCCTCAATAAACTTATTGAGTACTGGTATTGCTGGCGCGACTTCTTTCTCTAGGCTAACTCGCTTGCGTTCCAGTAAGTTCGATATTTCGGCATCAAGTAGTTTATCGTTAGCAACCAGTTTTCTCAGTTGATCAAAAACTATAGGCGCAGGCTCGTTGTACTTCTCTATCCATTTAATGGCTAATAACGGTCGTAGTACGTAAAAATACTTTTTTAGAGGTACCATATCGTTTTTCAAATACCCACGATAGTTAGTCTTAGCCATACTACGGTAATGATAAATCCCTTTTGCATTAGAATAGACACTTGTTATCAAGTCCCTAGCATTTGCGGCAAAATGATTATCGTCAACATATACGATTGGCGACTGTAACCATTCAACTATGGCAGGGTTTGATTTCCAAAAAAGCTTTAGTGCTTTTCGGATATCCCAGCCATTAATATCTATCTCATCAACAATAGGATATTCGATGACATCACGTTTATCTTCAAGGTTTACTGCTAAGTACCAATCCTTAGGGTGAGCATAGATGAACCTCACATCGTAGTCGCTGTTGGGTGATTCAAATCCCCATGCGCGGCTACCAGACTCAATAGCATAGAGTATTTTGACTCCATGCTCTGCTTCTGCTGCTTTTATTCTACGTAAGATTTCCTTTTGAACATCTTCGTCTATTTTATTATTTTGCTTTTGTGAGTTATTAGATTCCATTTTCATCTACCTAAGAGCTATCCGCTCATTTTCTGTTTTACTCTCTGCTAAAAAAACACGTAAAGACTTTATTTCAGCTTCACGTACAGCACCACCTATATCAGGGCCTCTTTTACCTTGTGAAATAGCCAGTTTTACAACGGCTTTTTTATCCATCTGAGTTAACGCATTTAGCAATGATTGCGCTAATAACAATTGTGGATATGCTCTATTAACAAAGGTTTCGCCTCTGCCTTGCGCATCACACAAGCATGCTTGTAAAAACTGTTGAAAACGCTGTGGATGCTCTAATGCATTCATATTTTCAACGATTAATTTGTGTAATTTCTTTGGCGTAAGCTCAAATAACTTATGGCACCTTGTATGATTATCACTGGTTAATATAGCTAACGCTTTAAAACGATTGGGTACCTTTAGTCGTTCACAAAATGCTTCAATAACGGCAATCCCTGCTTGTTCATGACCAATTAGATTACCTCGTTCTTGATGGCAATAAGCTTTACCAAAATCATGAGTCAAAGCTGCAAACCGAGTTTCAATATCAAAATTCAAATCTGCTGCTCGCTTTACAACGAGCATTGTATGTGTATAAACATCGCCTTCTGGGTGATGGTTTTCAGGTTGAGGTACACCAACCATCGCCTCTATTTCTGGGAATATTCCCAATCCGTTAAGCGCTTCAAAAAATAACTGCGGATACTTTTCACCAAGCGCCTTCTCAGTTTCTTTCCACACACGCTCAGACACTAAATGAGTTAATTCGCCATTATCCCTAAGCTGCTTCATCAGCGCATATGTATCAGGATGAATTGTCCATTCTTCACCGTAACGAGCAAGAAATCGAGCAACTCGCAGCACTCGCACTGGATCTTCTGAAAATGCTTCAGTGGTATGCCGCAATACTTTGTTTTTTAAATCGGTTTGACCATTAAAAGGGTCGATAACTTTGCCGTTAACATCCAATGCCATTGAGTTTATTGTTAAATCGCGCCTAGCCAAGTCTTCTTCTAATGTCACCGATGTGCGGGCATCCACTGCAAAACCTGTATATCCCTTGCCATTTTTACGCTCGGTACGTGCCAAGGCATATTCATCTTTAGTTTCTGGGTGTAAAAAAACAGGAAAGTCGCTACCTACAGATTGAAAACCTAAGGATGTCATTATTTGAGTTGTTGCGCCTACAACAACATAATCTTTGTCTTTTGATTCGTGACCTAATAACGAGTCCCTTACTGCGCCACCCACTAAATAGACATATTCCAATCTGTTCTTCATTTCTATTTCCACCACATTTTATTGCGTATTACGCTACTACAGAGAAACACTCCACAATGTATCAGTTAATTGCTTCATCAGGATCTCTTTTCCCAACAATTGCTTGATAACATCAATATTGGTTGTTGTATGCATACTAGGCTTTGTTGTGGTAAAACTGCCACTTCCTGCCAATGCAACCAGCAACAATAACTGATCTGCTAAGTGCTCCTCTATAGCCGCTTTAGCGTGAATAAACTTATTCACTCGTCCAGCCGCACGTTTGCCAACTCGTTCTGCCGAAACGCCTAACTCGCCAACAACCTCAAAAACACTACTATGTGTATTACTATCGATACTTAACTGAAAACTATTACCAGGGCCAGGTGTTTCAACTACCTCTACTTGTGACTCAGCTTGATCCCAATTTAATAACCTAACAGCTGTAGATATTTCTCTATCACCTATACTCATAGGCAAGCCACTAACCAGAGCATTTAACGAACAATTTTCGGTGTTTTTAGCAAACTCGCATCCGGCCTTATTCAAATGTAATGGTTTTAACCTATCAGTTGGCACTACCTCTATTTGCCATTTTCCACCTCCAGCAGGGTAGAAACCTAAGGAAAATGTTTTTACTCGGCATATTCCTCCCATCAAACTTAACAATGGTAGGTAAGATGCTTTTAAAAAACTCAATGAAGGTGACATACCATTATGTGTGCCTCCTTCAAATGTTACTGTTGAGCTTTCCTTTGCTAAAGCCAGTACTGGCAATATCGTCTGACACACCAAAACCGTACTACCTGCCGTGCCAATGGCAAAGTGAAAGTTACCAGGCTTCACTTTTCCTGGTGAAAAACGAATGCGGGTTGTACCAAGCTCAACACCTTCCGTAGTCGCACCACAAATCTCTTGTGCCGCTAAAACAGAAGTTAAATGCTGGCGTAACAATCCTGATTTCTTCCTACCCGCTCTAATGTTTATCAGTTCAATATTTTGTTGAGTTATAATGGACAACGTCAGCGCTGTTCTTAACACCTGACCACCACCTTCACCTTGTGAACCATCAATTATCATGTATTTCATAATTTGTCCTTACTTATGCTCCATGTCTGCCATCACTAGCCTTTAACACAAACTATTTGCTTCAAGGTATAGACGACTTCAACAAGGTCTTTCTGTGCTTCCATCACTTTTTCAATATCTTTATATGCATGTGGTATTTCATCAATTACTGATGCATCTTTTCTACATTCCACACCTTCTGTAGCTGCAATTTGGTCTTCTACGTTATAGATTTTTTTTGCTTTGGTTCTAGACATCACTCGGCCTGCACCATGACTACAACTATTAAAACTTTCAGGGTTTCCTAAACCTCTTACAATAAATGATTTAGCCCCCATACTGCCGGGGATAATACCCATTTCGCCTTTTTCAGCACGAACTGCACCTTTTCGTGTTACAAAACAGTCTTTACCAAAATGATGCTCACGCGAAATATAATTATGATGACAATTTACTGCTAATTCGGCAGTTGAAAACTCAATCGGCAATTGCTTTCTTAATGCTACAATTGCATTGAACATCATGATTTCACGGTTCTTGGCTGCAAAGTCTTGCGCCCATTCAACAGCTTCAACATAGTCGTCAAAATAATCATTACCTTCTTCAAGATAAGCCAAATCCATATCTGGCAAATTGATTTGATGACGCTGCATTTCTTTTTTGGCCAGTTCGATAAAGTAGGTACCAATTCGGTTTCCTACACCACGACTGCCTGAATGTAGCATGATCCAAACAGCATCATTTTCATCTAAACAAAGTTCTAAAAAGTGATTTCCCGTACCCATAGTACCCAAATGCTTAACATTGTTACTTTTCTTGATTGCTGGGTGCTTTTCACAAATTCGCTCAAACCTCGCCTGTAACTTCAACCATTCACCTGCAACAATATCAGGCACGTTGTGCCACGAACCTCTATCGCGTTTTCCTCTACTGCTTGTTCTTCCGTGAGGCACGGCAGCTTCAAAAGCGTGTCTAATCGCTAATAAATTATCAGGTAACTGACTAGCCGTTAACGTTGTTTTAGTCGCAACCATACCGCAACCAATATCTACGCCAACTGCTGCGGGAATTACCGCATTAACTGATGGAATTACACTGCCTATTGTCGCGCCTTTACCTAAATGCACATCTGGCATTACTGCTATATGCGAATGTATCAATGGCATAGTTGCAATATTGTTTAACTGTTGTTGAGCTTTCTCTTCAAATGGAACACCTTTGGTCCATGCTTTGATTGTCGCTCTTCCTTCATTTTCAATAACGTTGTAGTTTTTACACATTATCTTTTCCTTAATTCTTTATTATCTTGTTATTATTTATGTAATAAGCGGGCTACAGCCATTTCCGTAGCCCTTTTGTCTATGTTGGAGTTATGTATTGGTATTAGGTAATTTTCACTACACCATTCATCAAACCTTCTAGGCCGCCATATACCGTTAGACTACCAATTTTTTCTGATACTTTTTCTAACGCTTCAAGCTCTTTTAAGCGCATCAAGGTGGGATTGTTTTCCATGACCTTCGCTGTGTTGTGCAGACTTCTTGTTGCTGACGTTTCTTCTCGTCTTTTTATTACATTCGCCTCAGCAGCCTTTTGTGCTTCAACTACCTGATTCAATATTGCTTTCATTTCACCAGGTAAAATGATGTCTTTCACACCGACACTCAAAAGGGATATACCGATATCTGACAAGCGTTCTACTACTAGTTCTTTTACCGTTTCATTGACATACAATTTATCAAGAAGAATATCGTCTAATGATTTAGTACCAACGGCTTCTCTTAGTGCCAGTTGCAACGTTTTATAAACAAAGTCATCCACTTTATCGACACTACGCGCTGCAAGCTCTGCGTCATGTACTTTGATGCTTGCACTTAAATTAATGCGTAAACTAACTCTATCTTTACTTAGAATTTCTTGTCCTGAAACTTCAAGCATTTGTGTTCTGCAATCAAAAGTCTTTAACTCCACTGTGTGGTTAAATTGCCAGAAAGCATGTTGACCAGACGATAATCTTTTAATTAATTGGCCGTTAACATACAACAAACCAATATGGTCTTTTGCTACGTTCAAATCAGCAATTGGCTTAATTGCGACAGTACGCTCACTTTTAATTAATCGTGTTGATGTATTGGCACCTGCGCGATTTATTAAGAAAAGCGTCTTGTCATCTACATCTATGTTCTCATCGATAGATACTTTCTCTAATCGTATTTCGCCAGTATCCTTCCACAGATATAAGTGCTCACTTGGTGCAACGATACCTCTTAGCAAGTCATTAACATATAACAATCCAACTTCAGTGCACTCTAGTTTCCAGTGAGCAATATGCTCTCTTAATTCTTTATTATTTTTATATAATCTTTCCGCATTTTTCTCAGAGAAATACATCGTGTTGATATCAAAAGTAACGAACTCTAGTTCATTTTTTACATCCCAGATTTTGTGCTTGCCTGGTGTTAATACACAATTTAGTTTTTGATTTTTGTACACCAAAACTCTTTGATTTTCTGCTACTAATTTAGTTTTTCTAAACATCTTTAATTTCCTTATTTAATCCTGCTCTCATAATAAAGAGGAGGAGGTGTTAGTAAGGGTTGAATACTTATTTGATAAAGGCCCAAAACTTCACTGTTATGGGGAGCATCCTGCTTGCCAGTACTGATTCGTTCTTGGCGTTTATCAAACATTGGTACTAACTACTTACTAACGTTTCATTACATATCATCGTATAAAGGGTGGGAATTGAACCCACAACAAACGGGTTAAAGCCGCTGCTCTACCAATTGAGCTACCTGTATTTAAGGAAGGATTCGAACCTTCGCCCAACAGCACTAAGCTGTTGCTCTATCCTCTGAGCTACTTAAATGGTTATTAAGATGGGAATCGAACCCATGACTGACGAACCTTAGTTCGCTGCTCTACCTACTGAGCTACTTAATATTTGTTTGATTAGGCATACGCAGTCACATTGTTCAGCGCACCGGAGTGACTTTTTGAATCACATCCTATTAATCAGACACTTAAGTAATTACAAGTCACGTGCCAAGTTAATGAGAAACCGCAATTAAAGTTTTTAATGAGTTGTTTTTAAAGGAGTATTTTATATTACTGTGCTTTTTTATGTATTTGGAGTTGAATAGATAAGTACGAATAGATATCATAATAGATACCGAGCCTATCTATATGGATACATTATAGTGAAAAATACTGTTGTTGTTAGTTTGATAGGAACTCAATTAGACTATGTTGGTAAACGAGTTGATAAATGGGCCAAATGGCGACCTAATGTCAGTTTGTGTAGCCAGGAAGACTTAATAGTTAATCAGCTTCATATGTTGCATGATAACCATAGCAGTCGACTTGCTAATAATGTGGCTGTAGATATTGAATCTGTTTCTCCTGAAACTAATGTTGCATTACATCAAGTCAATTTTCGCGACCCATGGGATTTTGAAGAAGTTTATGCCAAGCTATTTGATTGGTGCCAACAACAAGAATTCGATACTGATAAAAATGATTATTTATTTCATATAACAACAGGTACTCACGTTGTTCAGATATGTAGTTACCTGCTTACAGAAAGCCGTCACTTTCCAGGCCGCCTAATTCAGACATCACCCGATCACAACAATAAAAACAAATCGATTGGGCGTATACAAATTATCGATTTAGATCTATCTAAATATGACCAATTAGCCACGAGGTTTGACGTTGAACACCAAGAAGGTAAAGAGTTCTTAAAAGGTGGTATTGAGACTAAAAACAAGGCTTTTAACAGACTTATTACTCAGATAGAAAAAGTCGCTATTCGATCACAAGATCCCATGTTGTTAACTGGACCAACTGGAGCTGGTAAAAGCCAGCTAGCAACACGTATATTCCAATTAAAGAAAAAGCGCTCGATGTTAAAAGGCACATTAGTCTCGGTAAACTGTGCAACCTTAAAAGGTGAAAATGCTATGGCAGCATTGTTTGGCCATACCAAAGGAGCATTCACGGGGGCAGTAAAATCTAGAGATGGTTTTTTACTTACGGCTAATGACGGTGTTTTGTTCTTGGATGAAATTGGTGAACTTGGCTTGGAAGAACAAGCCATGCTGCTACATGCTATAGAAAATAAAACCTTCCACCCTGTGGGCAGTGATACGCCAGTTCAAAGTAATTTTCAACTAATCGCAGGAACCAATAGAGATTTAAAACAGGAGATTGAAAAAGGGTCTTTCCGTGAAGATTTATTAGCTCGTATTAACCTTTGGACATATGAGTTACCTGCGCTTAAAGATAGAAAAGAAGATATTCCTGTTAACGTTGACTATGAGATAGATCTTTTTGCAAAAAAAACAGGGCACCGTGTGCAATTTAACAAAGAAGCACAAAGTACCTTTATCGGCTTCTCTACCTCTAACGAGGCGCTATGGTCCGGGAACTTTCGTGATTTAAGCTCTGCGATAACCCGGCTGTGTACTTTGGCAGATTCTTCTAGAATCACAGTAGATGATGTCTCAGATGAAATAGAACGATTAAAACGAGCATGGAACCCATCAGGCCAGCAATCAACTAACAATATTTTATATAAGTACCTTCCAAAGGAACAAGTTGAAAATTTGGATACGTTTGATGCTAACCAACTTAGGTATGTACTTGATACATGTCAGCGCCATAATAGTATGGCATCAGCAGGTAGAGAGCTATTTGATGTTAGCCGAATCTTAAAATCTCAATCAAATGATTCAAGTCGTTTGCAAAAGTATTTGATTAAATTTGGAGTGAAATGGGGAGATATTTCATAGATTTAATTTAAATTTTAACCTATGTTATTTTTAGTTGTAATCACTAAAAACATAAGTTTAATTATTAATACAACCAAGACCTGTAAAAAACATAAAATACACGCTAGAGACCTTTAAATACTTAGGTTTTCATATTAAAAAAACAATACTACACAATGTGTACTAAGTGATTGTGTTGAGATAACGTTAACTAACCTGTGTTTATTTTGTTTTTTTACTTGAAGCTGTCATTTATTAGTTTCTTAGTATGGATCTTGTTAAAAATGTGCATATAATTAGGTGTGACTTTCATTAACTATAAGAGATCACATCATGGCTTCCAGATTTGCCAAAACAAAAGACCACTTAGCAAAACCGCTTTATCGATACTCGAAGATAAATGCGTCACTTTCTTACAACACTACAAAAAACACTGAAGCTTTACCTTGCGAAAGCCATCTAGAATACGATGCGTTGCATCTGCGTCAATTTAGTCAAAATATTGATTTTTTCGAAACCCAACCACTATCCGTAATTTGGTTCGATGAAAAAGGGAATAAACGTAAATATACTTCTGATATCGTTGAACGTGATTTAAAAGGTACTTTTCTTGTTACAGAGATAAAACCTGAAATTAAATATAACACCCCAAAAAATAGAAAAAAGTTCGACCTAATTGAGGCTGCTTTTGCAGATGACGGAATAAAATTCCGAGTACAAACTGAACTGGATATCTATGTAGGAAAAAATATTGATACCTATCAAACATTGCATCGTTATTTGTTTAATACAACCAGAGCTGATTACTTAGAAACGGTCCTGAGTGAATCATCAAACGTCATGTCATATGCTCATTATAATGAGTTACTTCTAGATACTAAGACCCCGTCACACATTGTTTTCAATATGCTGGCACAACACCAACTAAACATGAACTTTGAAGAACCGATTCGAAAAGATTTGTTGATTTATAAGGGGGCTTTATGAGTGGTTTCGATAGAAAATCATATGTAAATGCAATTGAAAACTATACTGGCGCAGAACCCCTAAACACAGTGAAAATTGCTGGTATCATTGATAATGTGGCCTTTCGAATTGGAGAATCAAACTCTCCTTCGGTGGCCACAGTAAAACGTTGGTGTAAGCAATCCCCAAATACCAGACGAGTGTTAACAGCTCTTCGTGATAAGGGGGCAAAATGCAAGCATTAGCAACTTCCTATGCCTCATTTACACCAGGTTCAAGGTTTAATTTAAAAAAAGAAGATAACGATGAGTATGAACATTACCTGATCGTATTAAGTGACAGCAAAACGGTTGTGGGTGAGAAAGAAAACGGAGATAGATCACATTTTCTTATTTGTGTATTACAAGGGCTTGTTGGCGAAAGGTTGGAGTTTGTATTAAACAAACCTGATGTGCCTGTCATCCCAATTATGACCGATATACAGCGTGCACAGGTTGACCGCAAAATGACCTACATTATGGCAGCCATCGAAACAAACCCTAGCGCTCCTACCGCTAAAAAGTCAGGCGAGTTGGCCAGAGCGAAGGCCATGGGAATAACAGGTGACAAATTTCCACCAGGGCTTTCAACAATCAATAGCTGGATCAAAAAATTCAATGACAATTTAAGATCTCAAATGGCTTTGCTGTCGCAAGGTGGCCGTGGCCGAAATAGTAAGTTTTGTAGCGATATTGTTGAACTTGCTGATACCGTTATTGTGGACAACATTCTTTGTAGCGAACCTTACACTGGTATTGAAGCTTATGAAATATTAAAAGTAGAAGCATTAAAAATTGGCTATGAGGAAAAAGATTTACCTTGTGCTTCAACATTTGCCAATTGGGTGAGTGACCTTAAATATTATGATGTTGTTGAAGCGCAGTGTGGACGAACTGTACGAGATTTTGAATCTCGCCAAATGATGAAAACCTATGAATGCTCAAACATTTTGTCTAGGGTTGAGTTCGATGCAGTTCACATACAGATCGGCCTTTTAGATGACGAAACTCTCGAATACAAAGGAAGTGTCATTGTAATGATGGCGATTGACGTATTCAGTCGTTGTATTTTGGGCTATAGCATGCATGTTGGTCAAGGTGGTGAAACAGTTGAACTCACAGTGGAATGTATGCAACACGCTGTTATGCCGAAGAAGCGTAAAAACTGGGAGGATATTTGTGGAAAAATGTCGATGGCTGTTTGCGATGCAGGTGCCGCTTTTGTTTCAAATCATTTTTTGAGTTACTTAGCACATTTTAAAATAAATAGACTAACAACCGCTGTAAAGAAACCTTTCCGCAAGCCATTTATTGAGAGCTTCTTTAGAACCCTTAGAATTCAACATCTTAGCAAGCTCCCTGGATATTTAGGCAGTGCTCGATTCAAAGGAGTATTCACTGAAAAAAGCAACCTTAAGAAAGAAGCCACGTTAACCATAAGTGAGTTTAGAGAGTCATTAGAAGAGTACATTTGTGATCATTATCATATGAATAGCCACAATGGGTTAAGAAACAACAGAACACCTTTTGATGCATGGAATAAGTCAGTAGGTGATGCGCCAGGTCTTGTCTCATTTCCTGAAGATAGTGAATTATTCACTAGCTGGGGAGGCAGAGTAAAACACCCCAAATTGCATCAGAATCGAGGCTTTACCGTTAACATTCATCGATATAACGCGCCTATTTTAAAATATTGGTATAGCGAATTGAAAGGTAACCCGATGTACAAGGATAAAGGGGTAGAAATACAAGTGTCTTATAGCCATCTGAATATAGGCCACATAATTGCTTTTCATCCAATATCAAAAGAGTGGGTTTTCGTTCCAAATACCAACCAGAAAGTATATGACGGCATGAGTGAGCTTGAATACAAGTCAATGCTAGATAATGAAGTTGGTCCACCCCAGAAAAAAAGACGAAATGTCTATGATGCCCACAACAACACTGCAATCCAAAATGCTATTGAAAGAAAAAATTCTGTTAAATCTGAAGCAGCTAAGCTAAAAGCCAAGAAAAAAGCTTTAGCTGCTAAAGAAAAAGCGGAAACACTCAAGAAGCAAGGTAAGGAAGATTTAACAAAACCAGTCGAATTAGGTAAAGGAAATTTAGCTGGAAAATTGGCAACCCTTGCTAACCAGCATAAACCAAAGGAACAAGAAGTTCATTATGAGCCATCTCCACCCGTAGAGTTAGATACTGAGGTTAAAGTAACAGAGCAGAAAGCTCGAAAAAAAGGGAGTCGCATTCGTGGAAGTATCGAATAGAGAACACTTTAAAGTTGCATCTGCTTTACCTAAACGCCAATTTATTGAAATGGAATATCAATGAGTTGGATTATATACATGGTAGAGCAGTTGCTGGAGAGCCTTGTGGTTTAATTATTTCTGGTCCAACAGGTGCAGGTAAGACTTTCACTTTAAAGTACTATAAAACAACCTGGGATGCAGAACTACCTGAAGGTGAGTGCTCACCTATTGCATATATTAAAACACCCTCAAAGCCATCTGAAATATTAATACTAGAAAGCGAGCTTAAAGGATTAGGCGACCTAGCACCTCGAAAAGGTAATCCAAGTTCAAAAAGAGAAAGAAAAGAATCGTTAGTTAAAAACATGGGTTATAAAGTACTGATTTATGACGATTTTCAACACATTATTGAATATCGGGGAACTGTTGTAGCAAGACAAATGCTAGATGAGCTTAAAATTTTTTCTGATGACTATGGAATTTCACTCGTTTTTACTGGCATAACTAGTGTAGAAATTGGGGGGCTTATCAATGAACAAATAAACTCAAGGTTTAGTAGCCTTAGGCGTTTAAAAGTTATGTCTGCTGAAAATGACGAAGAATTTGACTATTTTAAGGAGTTTCTAGAAGATTTTTCTGTGACAAAAGGTATTAGTGGTTTTGATATGGCGAGTACAAATTCTGTTTTTCGTTTCGCTTACGCTTGTGATGGTGACCTAAGAATTTTAAATAATATAACGAATAAGGCACTACATTACTTCAGGTTAAGCCAAGATAAAAAAATAGCTTTAAAACACTTTGTACCTGCATTTGATGATGTGGTTAGCGAAGAATGGGATGATATAGAAGTAAAGAAGGTTAACCCATTTGATAGAGATAACTGGGCCACTATTCAGTGACGTGGTTTAATGGATTCGACTACCTAGTTAAGAGATAATAATCTTAATTGGAGATCGAAAATGACAAAACGTAACAAATATTCAAAAGAATTCAAACTTGATGCTATCGCTTTAGTCGTTGAGCAAAACTATAGCCAAGCAGAAGCCTCAAGAAACTTAGGTGTTAATCCTAATATGCTAGGTCGTTGGATCAAAGAAGCTGACAATGAGGATGGTCACGCTTTTCGTGGAAACGGGAAATTAACACCCCAGCAGGAAGAAATCCGTAACCTAAAAGCTCAAGTAAAACGTTTAGAAATGGAGCGTGAGATCCTAAAAAAAGCGACGGTCTTCTTTGCCAAAGAAACGAAGTAAAATATTCGTTCATTGCCCAACATAAGAAGATCTGGCCTGTGGTAGTAATGTGTCACGTACTGGGTGTTAAAAGTAATAATTTCTATAGCTTTCAAAAGCGTAAAGTAAGTACCGCTGTTGATCCAACACATCAAGAAATGATTGCGTTGATCAAAGATATTGCTAAATTCAGCGATAATACTTATGGCGCTAGACGGATTAAAAAAGTACTCAATACATTAAGCTTTCCGGTTAGTCGACGTAAAACGGCTCAACTAATGAAAGAAGCGAACGTTTGGGTTCGTTATAAAAAGAAATACAAGGCAACAACGAACAGCGACCATAACAAACCCATTTATCAAAATGAGCTAAAGCAAAACTTTACTGTTGAAGCGCCAGATAAAGCTTGGGTAGGTGATATCACCTACGTTTGGACAGCAGAAGGTTGGCTATATTTATGTGTCGTTATTGACTTATATTCACGAAAAGTCGTGGGTTGGAGCATGGGGTCAAGAATGAAAGCGCAGCTTGTTTGTGATGCGTTAACAATGGCTATTTGGCAACGACAACCCAGAGCAGGACTGATAGTTCATTCAGATCAGGGCGTTCAGTATGCCAGTCATCAATATCGTCGATTACTCAAATCAAATGGGTTTGTTGGTAGTATGAGTAAAAAAGGGTGTTGTTGGGATAATGCCGTTGCCGAAAGCTTCTTCGGAAGCTTGAAACAAGAGCGAGTTCATTGGCGTAATTATGAAACACGTTATGCCGCACAGCAAGATGTACTGAATTACATTACCATGTGGTACAACAGCCATCGACTTCATTCGTATCTGGATTATCAAAGTCCTAACGTTTTTGAATCAGTGGAGAGAAAATTAGAAATGGTTGCTTAACTAGGTTGACTGAATTTGGTTGACCACGTCATTCACCTCCTTTTCAATTTACGAATGAGTCTAATAATGTTGCAGGACTTACAACAACCGTAATTGAAGAAGCACTTAAATTAACGTCTTACGATTATGATGTTAAAATATTTCCTTGGGCACGCTCATTTTTTTTAGCTCAAGCTAAAGAAAATACTTGTATATATCTGATCTCCAGAGATAAAGAAAGAGAGAAACTTTTCAAATGGGTAACACCCATTTTATTAACAAATGATTATTTTATTGGTTTATCTTCCAGAACTGATATTAAGGTTAATAATATTGAAGATGTTAAAAAGTATAATGTTGCAGTTCTCAAAGAAGACCGAACTTATTATGATTTATTAAAACTAGGTTTTGTTGAAAACAAAAATCTTTTTGTTATTAATGATAGTACGTCAATGTTGAAGCTTTTAACGAAAAGAAAACAAATTGATTTTATTTTAGCTGACACTATTAATGTTAAATATCGGGCGATTTTTAATAATATGGATTATGACTTATTTAAAACTTATTTTAAGTTAAATAAAAAGCCGATAGAGTTATATTTGGCGTGTAGTTTAAAAATCTCTACAGAAGTAATCAACAACCTTTCTCAAGCGATCAATAAAATAAAAGAAAATGGCACTTACGATAAAATATTTGAGGGTCAATAATCTAAAGTTATAAGCAGCGGTTAGATGAAATAAAGGCTAAACCAATTCCTTGAATTTTCTGTGTCTAACATATTGCTGCTCATAATCCATGCATCTAAGATTGTTGCATCGACGAGGCATGATTTTCAAAAAGGTCAGCTTGAAACTTAATCTTTAGGCGATGTTAGTTTTTCTAATAAAGCATAAATTTCATCTTTCAATTCTTTATCGGCTATTTTATTACAGCTGATTTTAGCTTTTTCTAAATGTTCAATTGCATTTGCTTCTTCACCTAGTTCTACTTGAAGTGATGCAACTGAAAAACCAATAGATGAACGGAAATCTTTTGAATTAATCTCTTCAGCTTTAAGTAATGCTTTCTCGTATATAGAAATGGCGAGTGTATAATCGTCGGTGAAGTCGGCGAGTGTTTCCCATTGGACTGGATGGTCTTTATCAGTATTTTCATTTTCGTCGCAAACTTGTTTTAATTCACTATACAAACTATCGAAACGAGCTTGATTTTTTCGTTGAGCAGCATGCATTAAATCTCCTGCCAAAATAAGTACGCGTTTGTATATTTTTGTATTCATGGGATACCTTGTATTTTGTTTTTTAGATCTTACGGTGATTATAATGTTTTTATCTAAACTAAACAGTTAGTCATTTATATATATTACTAAAACGATAATAATAATGACTCAAAACAAGTAGTTTGGTCTGTAGCGTCTTTATTTATGTATCATTTTCGATTTCCTCCTACCTTTTACAATAGAAGCTATTTACTCAGGCCCTTTCACGCTATAATAATTGTTACGTAAGCTAGTTAGTTCTAGTTTGCTTTCCCTGTAAAGTAATTGCCTATTGGCATTGTCATATAACATTATAAGAGCTATATAACATAATGAAACCATACTCAAATATTGCCGAATTAATTGAAACGTTAGAATCGGAAATTAAATCACTTACCGATACAATTTCTACTTTGAAAGAAGAACCTCAAAGCTTTAATGAGCAAATTATTTTTAAGTATATTGATACAGGTAGCACAGGTAAAACGAAAGATTTTGTTAGATCATTGGGTGTGAAGGCTGAACGTGGTTCATTCTATTCATCGGGTGATGTAAGTAAGTTGATAAAAAATGGTGCTGACGATGTATCTCCTGCGTTAATTGATATAGCGCGAAAAGTAGTAAACATGAAAAAAACGGGTGGCATACATCGTTAATCAGAAATACAGTCTATAATTTCCATATAGAGTGGATTAATAAGATTCAAATTCTGATTTGTAATGGTGATAGCAAATCAGAACTATATTTTTCACCAATGAAAAGAGAGTGTTATGAGTAAAGGTATCGTTAAGTGGTTTAATGCAGATAAAGGTTTCGGATTTATTACTCCAGAAGACGGAAGTAAAGATTTGTTTGTTCATCATTCAGAAATCCAATCTGGTGGCGAATACGCAACATTGGCTGATGGCCAAGCTGTTGAGTTTGAAGTTGGACAAGGTCAGAAAGGCCCATGTGCAAATAAAGTTGTTGCTGTTTAAGCGATAACTTATAACAAGTAGGTAAGTCGAATGCGCTCTGTGTATTCGCTTACTTATACGTTATAGATACAACAACGGAAATTTATTCCCATTAAAATGAAATGATCATTTTTATATTTTTACCTTTCCAACTTTTATTGTATTAACTTCTCCTTTATCAGCTGCGATCGTCTTTAGGAGATTCCATCACAACATGAGTGGTAATTGTACTAACTTGTGAAATCACCCCTAGAACATCTGCATGAAATAATTTAAAAGATTTAATATCTTTTGTTTCAATTCGCAATAAATATTCAAAAGACCCTGTCACGTTGTGACATTCCTTAACTTCACTGGCTAACTTTATCGCTTGTTCAAAAGCTAATTGTGATTCAGTTGAATGCTCATTAAGACCAATACCTACATAAGCAATGAAACTATTTCCCATTAACTCACTATCTAAAATAGCACGATAGCCTTTAATTAGGCCGCTATTTTCAAGTTCTTGTACTCTGCGAAGGCAAGCCGAAGGTGATAAGCCAATGATTTCTGCTAGCTCTGAATTGGGAAGTCGACCATTTTTAGTTAGCTCTTGCAATATTCTGTCGTTGTATCTGTCTTTTTTGAACATAAGTTGTGCTTAAGGTTGTATTGTTAATGCTATACGCGCGAAAATTGTAGCAAGTTTCGTTTAAAATTGCATAACAAAAAATAAAGAGTAACTTACCTATGAATTTCGAAGTGTTATCAGCCCTAATTGTTTTCGCATTTGTGTCTTCCATTACGCCAGGCCCTAATAATTTGATGCTGATGAATTCAGGTGCAAATTTTGGCTTTAAAAAGACGATTCCACACATGTTAGGTGTTGGGATTGGCTTTACATTAATGATTGCTTTAGTGGGCCTTGGTGTTATTAAATTATTTGATGCTTTTCCACTGAGTTATGACATATTAAAAGTGCTCAGTATTTTATATTTACTGTATTTAGCATTTAAAATAGCCAGTTCAACCGGAAATCTTGAACAAAAATCTTCAAGTTCTAAGCCTTTTAATTTTATTCAGGCCGCTTTATTTCAATGGGTTAATCCAAAGGCATGGACAATGGCACTAACTTCTATAAGTATTTATGCGCCATCAAAGGATTTAAGTGCCGTATTGTTCGTGGCAATGGTTTTTGGCATAGTGAATTTACCGTGTATTAGTTTTTGGATTGTCTTAGGGCAAAAAATAAAAGTACTGCTAACGGACCTCAAACGCTTGAGAGCTTTCAATATTAGTATGGCGTTATTGTTGATTCTCTCATTATATCCAGCATTATAATTTCGGCATATTTTATGCCTTTAGAAAAATTAAAACCAATATCCATTAATATTATTGTTCTTTTTTATGGTTTATGTCGAACATCATTTTTAACCATCTTAAATTTTCAGGACCAAGATTTGCCTTCTTATGTAAAGAGGGCGTTTCATAGGCTTCTTGATAAACATGACAAATAGCGATCTCTGTAAGTTCTCGCCATCTATCACCATCTAATTCAGGAATACTACCGTTAGCCAAACTCGGACCTGTTAGCGGATCATGTTGCGACTCAGTTGTGCGAAGCGTTAACTCTAACTCTTGCAATATAGGGTTAATGACTTGCAGTGTGTTCGCACTCTCAAACTCTGCTTCAATATGCTCCTCGGCTTCTTTGATTGATTTTTCACGCTGATATTCAGTGATTTTTTCACCTGTAGGTCGCAAACCATATTTATTAATAATGCTGCCAACTCCTGGTAACAACGCTTTTGCTGCTATACCTACTCCTAATAAAGGGTTAACAATAGCGGCCAATCCTCCAACCAATAACATACCATAGGTAAGCTTTTTATCTAGGGAGTCTATTTGGTTTGCTAATGATTCCAAACCACTTGGATTATGGTGAGTAATATCGTTTACTTTTTCCTCTGCAGATTGACGCATGTATCCTTTAAGCATTTCTTCTGAGTGCTCGTTAGGAAAGTGAAAAATGCGCCTCTTAGGTAGGTTATTTATTTCGGGTACACCATTGGGTAAACACCGCATGGTATGCAAAGCAAATTTATAGTCGGAAAGCTCAAAAGGGATAACCAAATAGTGCTTTTCGTCATATTGTTCCCCACTAAACTTATTTGATTTCTCTATCGACACAAATATGGGGAGGCCATTTACTTTCTCTTTAACAATGGAGTAGCTGACGGCTAACTCATCTGTCGTTTTATCTGCAGCTAAGCGAACTGCCTTCAAGCTTTTTTTTAAAAAATCTTTCACTCTTATTAAGGTCCTATTACTGCTATATAATCTTATTTTTCAGGTTTACTCTTATATGATCAATCCTTTTTTATTACTTTTTGTATGTAAATGTTTTCGTTTACATTCAACAAGACCGTTTTTAAAGAGATGAAAACAGCTATTCATGGATTTTTTATACGGAGCAATAACAGCCTTTTGCTTCTTTTATAACTATATTTTCATTATATCCCTTAATAAAGTTGTTCAATATAGTTTGAGCATAACCCGTTGTTTGCGAGCATGCTAAGCCTTGTCCGTAAGGGCCAAAATAAATAATTTCTCCTGATTTATCGATTAATGCTATGGAAGGTGTTGAAGGAATAATGTCATGCTTTTCAATGTTTATATTCTTTATAGTAAAATCATGCTTAGCTGCAAGTTCATTGATTTCTTGAACATGTTCATCACTATATTTTTGGCAATTACAAGTTGGTGTAGAGAAGTGTAAAACCGTCTGTTTTTTGTTACCTTCTATAGGGAGGGAGTATGGCGCTAAAAACGTTGATAATTTTTGATAATCAACGTTTTTTAATTTTTCATTAGAATCAAAGCTTACAAGTTTGTCTGTTATAAAATATCCAAAAGCTAAAAGTGTAAAACCTAACCAAGCAATCAGTATGGCTAACTGAAGCTTGGTTATTTTATTATTTGAAACGGGCAATGTTTTTTTCCATTTCACTGGCAGTATGGCTCACTCCCATAGCTTCTTGGCCTAACGCTTCAACTTTATTTCTGTCTGTTTGAGCTGTTTCCCTTAAGGTTTCAGCACTTCTTGCTATATCTGCCGTGGTGGTTGATTGTTCCTCAACAGCAGCAGCCACGTTCATTGATATAGCACTGGCTTGTTCAACTAAAACTGATGCTTGAGAGATTTGTTCTTGGGCTTTATCGGCTATTTCAATAACTGAGTGTACAATCTCTCTGCTTAGAGTCATTGAGTCAGTAGTTGCTCTAGAATAGCCTTGCAAAAGAGATAAGGTCTCACCAATCTTATTGGTACTTTCTTTAGTTCTGGTAGCGAGCGCTCTTACTTCATCAGCAACTACTGCAAAGCCTCTACCTTGCTCTCCGGCTCTAGCTGCTTCTATAGCTGCGTTCAATGACTTGTTCACTTGTTTTTTCTAATGCTAAGGTGAGTTCTTTGTTTTGAGTAGTAATACTCATTATGTCTTCATTAGTTGATTTAGTGTAGTTGTTTGCCTCTTGCATTTGGTCGCTTAAAAGATGAGTTTCTTCGGCAATAGAGGAAACGGTTACGGCCATTTCTTCTGCAGATGTGGCAATAACTTCTGTTTCTAATTGACGCTGGGAAGAGGAAACGTCTAGCTCTGTTTTTGTTTCCATTAAGTTATTTGAATTGGTGTTCAATTCTACAACCTGATCTTTAACCCCTTGAATTACAGTAGAAAGTAAGCCTAATAATTCGTTGAATGAGATTAAGGTACTGTTATTATTTGTAGATGTTTTTATACTTAAGTCGATTTCATTAACATTGGCTGTTAATGCATTTGCCACTAGAGCAAGTTCTTTACCTGCTTCGCTTTCAGCTTTCATTGATAATGCAATGTATCCTGCAATAACAGCTTCTGCAATGGCATATACAGCATGAATAATGACCGCTGTAAAAACGAGTCTGTTTTCGTCAAATATATACACACCGGTATTATTGACTTGTAATACATAAAAAGAAATATGGTGAATAGCTACAACGATAATCGCCGTAATAAAAATACGCCAATCTTGAAAAATAATGAGGAAAGCCAGTAAAATAAATATTTCAAAATGTACTTCAATTAACCCGTTTGCTTGATGGATATGCAAAGCAGCAAAAATCATTACAGCTAGCGCAGATATATGGTTTGTAATTGTTGCATTGGGCGCTGTTTTGTAAAAATAGATTGGAATGAGCAGGGCTGGAAGTCCAATAACAAATCCAGATAGGTATGAATCAAACATAAATGCTAAGAATAAACTTTCAGCAAACAATGCGATTAAAAGATAAGTAAACAATTTATTATTATTCATAAGACTCCAACTTCAACTTTGAGTATCAAATCATTATTTAGGATGTCGTATAAGTACAGATAATAATTAAAGACTTGAAATAAATTCATTATATTTATTTTAATTAAAGTCGCCGTAAATAACCATGCGACAACATAATGATTTGTCGCATGGTTTGCCTAGGTTTACCAGCCTCTATTATTACTATAAAACGACGTTTTTTTTATGATACTTCTCTTCCCATTTACCTCAGTTATATTGAAGTTGAGTTCGTACCTGTATTCATCTAAAGGTTCATCGACAGTTACTGTAATTGAAGATATTTTTAACTCACCAGGTAGTACTCTGATTTTTGATAGGCTTGTTATTTTTGCATTCTCTAACCCATCTACGTTGATTTGATAAAACTTGGGTAGGTTAGATTTATTTCTTACTTTGAATAGGAAAGTATTTTCAATATCACCAAATTGATTAACGCGATAGAGTGCTTGTCTATCTCTAATTATATTAACTTCAAAATTCTGCCAAACATTGGCCCAAATAAGCATAGCCACTAAGGTTATTGTAACGACACTGCCATAACCTAAGTGGCGCTTCCATTTATCTTTGGCAGGCTGTTGGTTGGTAAATGAAATAAGGCCTTTTTGGTAATCAAACTTTTTCATTGTCATATCGCAAGCATCAGCACACAGCCCGCAATTAATACACTCGTATTGTAAGCCATCTCTTATATCGATACCTACTGGGCATACTTGAACGCATAGGTCGCAATCTACGCAATCACCCATTCCTTGTGGTTTAACTTGAGAGTGTTTACGAGCTCCTCTGTTTTCACCACGTACTTTATCGTAACTCACTAGCTTGGTAGATTTATCAAACATAGCAGACTGAATTCTAGAATATGGGCACATATGTTGGCACATTTTGTCTTTGATCCAGCCCCCCAAATAAAGTGCTTAAGAGCTTTTTTATAGCACTTATTTAAGCTTAGGGGTTGTGAGTTCAAATATTTACTTTTGTTAGGTGTTCCTTCTATTCGTCGCTCTATCCAATTGAACATCAGCATCCAAATAGTTTGTGGACAAGTAAATCCGCACCATACGCGACCATAAAATTTAGTGATATAAAACAACAAAAAAGCGGCAAGCATAAATATCAAGCACAAGATCAGTAAATCCTGAGGAAATAAGGTCAATGAAAAAAAATGCACTTGTTGTTGTAGGACATCAAAATATATTGCTTGCGCACCATTAAATTGTATAAAAGGTACGAGAGCAAAAAATATCATTAAGATCACACTTAAGCTACGTCTGATCTGTTGGAATTTTCCTTTCTGCTCCCTGAGATAAATTCTATCGTCAGTATCAGAGGTTTTAAAAATGAGTGTTTTTTCTGATGAGTATGGTGGTTTCAACTTGCTTCCCCGCGAGTATTTTCATTGCGAGAAGTTTAAATTGTTAATCTGTCATTTATAGATACACCATTGTAAATTATAATAGGTACAGATTAAATAATTTAAGGTTGCTTAATGAGACAGTTCAAGTATGAAAAATTAGCGAATATGTTAATGGCTCAAATTGAAGATGAAAAATGGCGTGTTAATGAAAGACTGCCCTCAATCAGAGAACTGGCGAAACTCTATAGTGTTTCGAAAATATCAGTTCAAAAAGCGCTTCATACGTTAGAAGCGAGAGGGGTCATCTTTGTAAAAATAAAATCTGGTTATTATGTAGCAGCTCCTAAAGTTCATCAGCCTGTCAGTAAGGGACTGATCGTAATTGATAAGCCCAAATTGGTGAATGTACCTGACGTGTTTTATGAAATAATGGAACGAACGGCAGCTTTTGATATAGCCCCAAAAAATTTAGATATAACCCAAGCACCACATCACTTACTACTTTTAAATCGACATCTCAGTCGAGCCCTGAGAAAAAGCCCGCAAAATAATGCGTTATATTATTGCGAACCTCCTGGTTACTTACCCTTAAGGCATCAAATTAGTGAGCATTACAGGAAGCGTGACCTTAATATTTCTGCGCAAGAAATATGCATAACATCAGGGTGTCAAAACAGTTTGTTTTTAGCGTTAATGGCAACATGTCAACCCGGCGATATTGTTGCCATAGAAAGTCCTGCTTTTTATGGTGTATTACAGCTATTACAGCAACTTAAATTAAAAGTTGTAGAATTACCAACATCATACACTATTGGATTAACCGCTGATGCGTTGGAAGAAGCGACTAAAAAATGGGATATCAAAGCTTGTGTATTAACGGCTAATTTTGCCACGCCAACGGGAGCATTGATCCCAACCAAAGAAAAACGAAAAATAGCTGAACTTGCTAACCAGAAAGACATCATCATTATAGAAGATGATATTTATGGTGATTTAGGTTTTCATTCAAGAGTAGAACCCCTTAAAAATTATGATACAGAGGGTAACTTTATACTTTGTAGCTCTTTTTCAAAGTCGTTATCTAGAGATCTGCGTATTGGCTGGATTGTGGCAGGTAAATATTTAAAAAAGATTGTGCATATGAAATTGGTTTATCAATTATCCACTAGCCAAGCTGTTCAATCGGGTTTATCGAGTTTTTTAGCCGAAGGACATTTTGAACGGCATTTATATCAATATCGCAAAGTACTCCTTAAGCAAAGAGAGCAGTTAACGAATGGCATTGCAGATCATTGGAGAATACCAACAACATTTACGTTACCTGATGGTGGGCTTGCTATTTGGGTTCAATTGCCCAAGGAAATAGATACCTTTTTACTTTATGAAAAAGCTATTTCAGAAGGTATTATAATCACGCCGGGACGACTATTCTCATCAGTTGAGAAGTTTTCAAATTGCCTGAGATTAAGTTTTGCTCATCCAACCACAGGCCATAGATTAAAGGCACTGATAAGGTTGGGGAAATTGTGTGAAAACGAGTTAAATAACTTAAATTAACAAGTTTTTGTCAAACTGCTTAAGCTGAAATATTAGACTAAAAGATATTGTAAAGTGCTGTGGTCAGCACTGCACAATATCTTAAAGGGTAACTAGCGTGTTTTGTTATTGTAGGCAGTAGAGGTTTCTTATTTATCGAAATGAATAACGGTTCTGATACTCTCACCTTTATTCATTAATTCAAATGACTCGTTAATGTCTTCCAAAGGCATAGTGTGAGTAATAAAATCACTTAATTTAAATTCACCCGCTAAATAACGTTCTACGTAATCTGGTAATTCCGTTCTCCCTTTAACACCACCAAATGCAGAACCACGCCATACTCTACCTGTCACTAATTGGAATGGACGGGTTGATATTTCTTGCCCAGCACCAGCAACACCAATAACAATAGATTCCCCCCAACCTTTATGACAACACTCTAAGGCTGAGCGCATTAAGTTTACGTTACCAATACATTCAAAAGAGTAGTCGACACCACCATCTGTTAATTCAACGATAACGTCTTGAATAGGGCGGTCGTAATCTTTCGGATTAATAAAATCGGTAGCGCCTAACTTTTTAGCAAGCTCAAACTTACTCTCATTAATATCAATGGCGATGATACGACTCGCTTTTGCCATCGTTGCGCCAATAACCGCCGAAAGCCCGATGCCGCCAAGACCAAAAATGGCTACCGTTGCACCTTCTTCAACTTTTGCGGTATTCATCACTGCGCCCATACCGGTGGTAACCCCACAACCTAATAAACAGACTTCTTCTAATGGCGCTTCTTTATTTACTTTTGCTAAAGAAATTTCTGGTAATACGGTGTATTCAGAAAAGGTAGAACAACCCATATAATGAAAAATAGGTTGGCCATCTTTATAAAATCGTGTGGTGCCATCAGGCATCAGACCTTTACCTTGTGTTTCACGAATTTTTTGACAAAGATTGGTTTTACCTGATAAACAAAATTTACACTCACCACATTCAGGTGTGTATAAAGGAATAACATGATCGCCTACTTGAACACTGGTAACACCTTCGCCTATTTGCTCAACAATACCGCCACCTTCATGGCCTAATATAACAGGAAATATTCCTTCAGGGTCATCACCTGATAAAGTGAACGCATCGGTATGACAGACGCCTGAGGCAATAACTTTAACCAATACTTCTCCTTTTCGAGGTAGCATTACATCAACTTCTTCAACTGATAATGGTTGGTTAGGGCCCCAAGCGATGGCTGCTGTCGATTTGATAAAATTATCGGTCATATTGATTCTCGTCGTTAAGTTAATCGTACTATCTGGTGGTTATGTTGAGTATTATATTTGTTTCTAGATAAATGATAATATACCGATTTGGTAAATAACTATTACTAATAGGTAACAATGGTGAAGTGGGAAGGAATTAGCGAATTTGTCCACGTTGCTGAAACGGAAAGTTTTACGCAAGCGTCTAAAAAAATGTTCATCTCTACAGCTCAAGTGAGTCGGCAGATAAGTGCATTAGAAAAACGTCTCAATATTAAGTTATTTTATCGAACGACACGTAAGGTTTCATTGACTGAAGAAGGCTTAATTTTCTATCAACATTGCCGTGGTGTGTTGGATAGTTTAGACGAAGCCGAGCGAGCCATCACCAATTTACAGATTATGCCACAGGGTAAAATTAAGTTGACTGCACCAGTGACTTTTGGTGAGCAAAAAATATTGCCTTTAGTAAATAATTTTATGAATAAATATCAAGATATTGAAGTGAGTGCATATTTGAGTAATAAGCAATTTGATTTAGTTGAAGAAGGGTATGACTTAGCTATTCGTTTAGGCAAGTTAAGTGATTCAACTATGATGGCAAAAAAATTGGGTAAACGAACGAACTATTTGTGCGCATCACCAAAGTATATAGATAAACATGGCATTCCACTCTCATTTTCTGAATTAAATAATCACAGCTGCTTATTAGGGACACTTGATTATTGGCATTTTGCTGATTCAGGCAGAGATAAGAGCCTTAGAGTGAGTGGCAGACTTCGTTATAACAGTGGTGTTAGTTTAGCTGATGCTGCTCTGAAAGGGTTGGGGATTGTACAACTGCCTGATTACTATGTTCAGAAATATTTAAAAAGTGGTGAACTTGTTAGTGTGCTAGATGATTTTAGAGCACCTGATGGTGGAATATGGGCTTTGTATCCACAAAACCGTCATCTATCGCCAAAAATAAGATTACTCGTCGATTATTTAGCCGAGCATATCGTGTAAAATAAGTTGTGCATATATAACGATTAACACTATATACGCACAATTATTTAACTATAAAGCCATAATAACCAGACTTTAAACTTTATTATGTGAAACTGGCAACTTTCCCAATCGGTGAGTCTAAAGAGTCTGGCGGAACAGTAAACCACTGTGCGCCTTTATCTGTCATGTAAATACAGTCTTCAAGACGAACACCAAATTCTCCAGGAATATAAATCCCCGGTTCATTTGAAAAACACATGCCCGCTTTAAGTTTCTCTTGTTCTCCATGAACAAAATTAACGCTTTCATGGCCTTCCATGCCTATGCCGTGTCCAGTTCTATGAGATAAACCGGGTAGCTTATAACCAGGGCCGAAACCTTCTGCCTGATAAAGTTTTCTTACGGCATCATCCACCAAACCAGCAGCAGTACCTATTTGGGCTTGCTCAAAAGCTATTTTCTGCCCCGTACGAACCGTTTGCCAAACATCACGTTGACGTTTTGATGGTTCACCGACGACAAAAGTTCGACTTATATCTGACTGATAACCATGAACATTACAGCCACAATCCATCAAAACAATAGAACCTTCTTTGATAATATGTTTCTTTTTACTGCCATGTGGGAAAGCACTTGCTTGATCAATTAGCGCCATATTCCACGCGCCTTTTCCGCCTAAAGTTGATTGTGCGTTACTCATTAAGCTTTTTACTTGTGAGCCGGACATACCTACTTCTAATTTCGAGTAAACCTCGGCATAAGCCAACAACGTCACTTCATTTGCTTTGTGCATAAGTTGTAATTCATGATGGCTTTTAATAATACGACAGCCACGAGTTACAGGTTCTGCGCTAACGTGTTGAAGATTTGATAATAGACTCATTACACCATTTTGAACAAAGTAACGGACGGAGTTCTCAAAACCTATTTCACCTTTTGACAGGCTAATACCACGGTCGACTAAAATTTCTTTGATGCGTTCAAAAGGGCTTTCATGTTCTTGCCAAACACGAATATCACCATTAATCGCTAAACTCTCTTGAATACTTGGCTCTTCAAAAAATGGACAAACAATTCCCACTTTACCTTGTTGAGGAATAACCAAAGCAGTTAAGCGTTCACTTCGCCACCATTGAATACCAGAAAAATAATCCATTGCTGCGCCGGGTTCAATAATTAATGCGGAAATATTCATTTTTTGCATTAAATTTTGTGCCTTTTGGATGCGGCTTTCGCGCTCAGCTGATGTTATAGCAGAAACACTTTTAGTAATATTCTTGAGAGTACTGTTATTTGACGTGCTCGTTTTATCTGAAGAGGCTAATGCCGCACTTGATACGGATAATGCGGCTATACTTGCCCCACTGGCTTTTAAAAAGGCTCTTTTATTCATGTTCATAAATATCTTCCTGCAATAGTAATAAGGTAAAGCTATCTACTTTTCACTGATTCAACAAGGAATAGACGTTGAAGTGATAGATTTATCAGATAACCTGATCTCTGGGTAGACAGGCTAATATTTTGGAATACTCGAGTATTTATCTATTGCACCATTAATAGATAAACTACAAGGTTATTGTTACTTTTGTTTCTCGGATTCATCATTACGCTGCTGAGCTAAAACTTGCAATTGTTTTGATTGTTGATGAAGACTACATCTTACTAGTATCTCACGATCTTCTTCACGAATATGATGATAAATAACTTTATAGTTGGTGATATCGTCATTTTCTACACTTGCAGAAAT
>CAJWBY010000042.1 GCA_913020705.1 uncultured Colwellia sp. | reverse complement strand
ATTTTACTCATGGCAATTATACCTGCTGCCGAACCTATCACTAATATTGAACCACCAACGCCTGTTGCATAGGTTAACGTCAACCATTCTGTTACTTTCATATTAACATCTGCTTTTAGCAAGGCCGCTGTTAATGGAACATTATCAATAATTGAAGACATAAATCCTACTAAATAATTTACTTCAATCGCAGGTAAGTATTGATAAAGCTCAGTAAATCCACTTAGCACGCCTGTTTCTTTTAAAATTCCAACAAGTAATAGTACACCTAGGAAAAACAATAGTGCGTCAAATTCAACTTCTCTGATGTAATTGAGTACTTCATGATTGTTTTTATTGGGTAGCATACTTGCTGCTAAAAACATAACGGACAACCCAAAAAGAAAAGTAAGCACTGGTGGGATTTGGTAAAGAACATTAGCTAATAAGGTGCCCGAAATAGTTAACATGAAAATGACTGCAATCACTATGTCTGTTTTTTCAATTTTAAAGCGTGATTGTGTTATTTGAACGTTTCCGGAAAGATTAAAAGACAACAATGTCGCTAAAGTCATCACACCTAAAAATGAAGGTAAAACTAAAATCAGTAAATGACTAATCGTTACTTTATTCTCTAAGAAAATCATCAGAGTGGTTACGTCGCCTGTTATTAAAGAAACTCCGCCACTATTTACAGAGAAAATAATCAACGTTGCATATTTTAAACGCTTTTTAACGTTTAATTGTAAATTCATAACAACAGCAATTGAAACTAATGTTGCTGTGACATTATCTGCAAATGAAGAAAATACAAAAGCGAATATAGCGATAACGAACATGAGTCCGCGTTCAGAAATACTTTTAGGCAAAATTCGCTGAACCAGAGCAGATATAAATCCTTTACTATTCAAATAGGCAACAAAAGTCATCGCGGACATAAGAAATAACCACAATGTGGCAATTTCTAATAAATTTTCATTGAGCTGAGCCGTTGTGTCAGAAGCACTGTTACTATGAATAGGGAATATGTAAGCAAGTATCCAACATAACGTTCCAAAAAATAGTGTCGTTTTTGCTTTATTGATGTGAATTAAATCTTCAGTAATGATCATTAAAAAACTAATGATAACCAAAGTAAGAATTATAGTGTTGATCATTGGGTTTGCCTTTTCTCGATATAACAAAATGTGCAGTACTGAGAAATCAACACTGCAGGGAATATATAATGTAGAACTTAAAATGAATCGAATTACATTTTTTTGGGAGGGTCGCTATTACTTAGACATATTGAGGTAAAACAAACGATGGGGAAAATTAGAACATCACTTTTATTACTTTCTTGGAATAAAAGCTGTAAGGAAAAACTACTTAGAATAGCCTCAGATGATGAATCTTCAAATAGTGGGCAAACATAACAAACATGATCATCTTCAGCGATATGTTCATGTGCATGACTCTCTGATGAAATTAAAGCGAACGAACAAAAAACAAATAAAACAATCCAGGCCCAAAGATTAGTCTTCGCTTTTGAAATAAATTTATGATTTATATGATTCATGGGTGAATGATGAATTTACTGATGTAATATTATAAATAGGTTTTCAAATAAATGGCAGTGAATTTATTTAATAAGCACATCTAAGGAGTAGACTTAGCCTATTCTTCTTTAACTTGTTACATGGGCGGGCTAAGTGATTAATTATACCGACTTTTCATACGCCACAGATAACCATTGAATTATTTCATTATCAATGTCTGTTATATTTTTTAGTTGTATTCTATGTGTACACATAGCTCCAAAAGGGCCAGAACCTTCTAAACGCCCCTGTATCTCTATACCTTTAAGTTTTAAACCTAGATCTATTCTTGTTTTGGTTGCAGGTTTTATTAAGGCGAATTGTTTTTTTCTTATTAAACTAACACTGCCCTTCTTAGGGCTAACAACAATGTCAGCGCCAAAATCTTCGATGATTGAAATAAGCTTGTCATAAACAGGTTTAAGTGACTCTTTACCCATATATTGATTGAAGACTAAATCTTCGGAGGGTGAATTTTTTTCGGTGGCTAAGGTTACAATCGTGTTTGCAAATCCATAAGTTAAACCATGGTTTGTTTTTAAAAAATCAACCGCTATTGAATGTTTTTCAAACTTTTCTTTTTCTAAAATTTCAATCCATTCTTCAAGTTTTTTACCTGTTTTTTCAGGCATATTATTAATCATGGTCTGAAGGGCTTGATTCATTTTTTTCACCTTTTGATTGTAAATATAATCCGATAATAAACGTAAGTTTTAACGAGTTAAAAATTGATCATGATGGAATAGTATAAGAATAAAAATAAATAACAGCATCTCATACATTATAGTTACTATAGAGCGACTTCCATTTTAAAAAAAGGCACATCAATTTTATAAAAACGTGCACTACAGGTTTGCATATCAAATCGTTTATAAAAATCTATCGCTGATTCTCTTGCATCACACCATAAATGGGTTACATGACGACTTTTCAACGATTTAATAATATGTGATAACATCTTAGAACCAATACCTTGATGCTGATAGCACCTATGCGTCGCAAATTTTCGTAAACGTGCTTTGTTTAAGGTTAAATAAACAGAAGCAACGCATACAAGTTCTTCTTGTATAAATGCACCGAAATGTAATCCATCCATATCACCATCAACATGACAATGTTCATGCGATTTATTAGGCCACAATACACTTTGACGAAGTGGAATTGTTTCTTCCCACGTGATGAATCTAATTTCCATGTTTTGCTATAAGCCTATCTATCATTATCATTTAAGAATCAACCTAAAATTTTCTCTCTAATTATTCTTTGAAAAGTTATTTGATAATTGCAACACCTTCAACTTGCAGAACTGATTTGGCATCTGCACGTTCTATAATCTTCAATAATGTTGTTTGTATCGTTTCGTCTTTTCTCGCATCACATTTACTTGTAAACTTTTGCTCTTGAACGGTATCACCTTCTTCAGCCACAAAGCCTACAACAACTTCAGTTGCGCAATCAGCTAATTCACCAAAATAAGCCAATGATATTTGAGGGTAACCTTGAAATCCTTTTTTTACTCTTTTTGCTATACGTTTT
The DNA here is from genome assembly GCA_913020705.1 of uncultured Colwellia sp. The sequence goes on along the minus strand of CAJWBY010000042.1, from coordinate 25,464 downwards.
GTCGATTTATCTAAATTCATAATAGTTTTCCAAAAAATAATGATTGGCCATTCAGCTAGATTCTTATAACTTATAGAATACAGCGACCTATGGTAAAGAGTAAAGGTTCATGTGTTTTACAGTGTTTATTAAAATCTACAGGTCTTTACCTAAATATCAAAAAAAGTGGCTTATTTGTTCGTTTAATGAGATTAGAATATTGGTGATAATAGAACTGAAATAGGTTTATATGCGTATAGAGTTAAATAACACACTAAAGAGTATTTGATATGTTTTCATTATTTAAAAAAGATCCGATTAAAAAATTGAATAAAACTTATGAAGCGAAACTAGAGCAAGCTATGCACGCACAAAGAAATGGTGACATAAAGTCATATTCTATGCTGACAGAGGAAGCTGAAAAGATTAATCAGGAAATATTAGCAATAGAGAAGGCCAAGTAGGAATTAATCTCTATTAAAGCCAACGATTTAGTTGGCTAATATATCAAGATACGTGAAAACCATACTATTACCTATTAGATTAAAAATGTTTAGATTATTAACATTTAAAATTCAAAATGTTTTAAAAACACATCATAGATAACTTTTTCAACTTCAGTGCCATAACATCGTGTATGTTTAAACTCACCATTTTCCTCATAAACGCTAGAGTTGTAGATGATATATCTAATCCCTAATTTCCCCTGTACCCTCGCAGGGTAGTTTTTTAATTTTTCAAAACGCGTCAACCGATTCATCATGTCAGCTAAACAGTTTGAGTCGATCTGAAACTCTGAAACATGATGGCCTACATATTCACTATTTTCGTAACCTAATACTTCAAGTTCACATTCATTGGCATAAATAATAATACCTTCAGGCGACACAGCGTGAACGCCAATTGATGAGTTATATATAAAATCTTCTGGATTTTCAGTAAACATATAAAACCTAATATTCAACTCAAATGTTTATTATTGTTTAAGTTAATACGCTATATAACTACGTAAACCTATTTGTATAAATAGAGTTTAGACAAAAAAACTATTAGTCGCTACTTTTGCAATTCATGGTCATTAAATATCATCTATCATTGCTAATTTAACAGCTTGAGCAGCATGAATTTCAGTGGTGTCATATAAAGGCACATTTGTATCTTTTTGGTTAATAAGTAAAGCTATTTCAGTACAGCCTAATATTACAGCTTCGGCACCTTGTGTATATAAATCAGAAACGATACGCAAATATTGTTCTCGTGAGTCATTGTTTATGACTCCTTTGCATAATTCATTATAAATAATATCGTGAATAATCGTTTGGTCTTCTCTAATAGGCACAAGAACATCAATACTAAAATTGTCAACTAAACGGTTTTTATAAAAGTCTTGTTCCATCGTAAAACGAGTGCCAAGTAATCCTACTTTGGTTATGCCATCAGTAACTAATTTAGTAGCAGTAGCGTCTGCGATGTGAAGAATAGGTATTGATATTTCCGCTTGAATTTCTGGAGCTACTTTATGCATTGTATTCGTACAAATGATAAGAAAGTCAGCACCACCCGCTTCAACGGACTTTGCTGCATTTGATAAGATCTTTGCGGTTTCGCTCCATTTCCCCTGATGTTGTAACTTTTCAATTTCATCAAAGTTCACGTTATATAGGCATATTTTTGCAGAATTTAAGCCACCAAGTTCATTATTAACACCTTCATTAATTGCTTTATAATAACTCGCTGTAGATTCCCAGCTCATACCCCCCAACATTCCTATTGTTTTCAATTTTCCCCCTCCAGAATTTTAAATTAATATGCGTATTTTTGTTTACTAAACACTGCATTTATCTCACTAGATAGACTATATAAATAGTATTGTTTTATCTACTTGAAAGTAATATGAGCTTATTTTCAATTGATAATAGTAATTAAAATTTTAATGTACTACCTTTTAAGTAACTAACAAAGGTGATTTTTATGTTTCTAGTTCGACTCATTTATACAAGTAAAACAAGTAGCCACTTTGGACCTGAAGATATTGAAAATATTTTGGAAAAAGCAAGGTCAAATAACCTCAAAAATAATGTTACTGGCTTACTCTGTTTCAACAACAAGTATTTTTTACAATGCCTTGAAGGCTCTAGAGAGAAAGTAAATAATACTTATCATCAAATTCTCAATGATAAGCGACATTCAAATATTATAATGCTCAGCTACACTGAGATTATAGAAAGAGAGTTTGAAAAATGGTCTATGGGGTATATGCCTCAGTCAAGCTTAACAGATCCTCTAAATTTAAAATATTCAGGCACTCCAAGTTTTGATCCTTATGAAATGTCTGGTGAAAGTACACATAAATTAATGTTAGCGCTAAAAGAAAATATTAGATCTACCTAAGCTCTGTTTAACCGAAAGTTTATAATTATGAACGCAAGGAAGAGTCTACTGACATATATCTACAAACTTTCCGTTGGTGAGTTTTGCTAAATCAGCAGGACTCAATTCAATTTCTAATCCTCTACGACCTGCGCTAACGTAAATTGTAGAGTAATTATTAGCTGAGGAATCGATAATTGTTTTAAGTCGTTTCTTTTGACCAAGAGGACTGACTCCGCCTAAAACATATCCTGTAGAACGTTCAACATCAAGCTTATCAGCCATAGTTGCCTTTTTTGCACCCACGGCTTTTGCTATAAGCTTCATACTCAACATAGACGAAACAGGAATGATTCCGACAACGAGATTCTTATTATCTAATGTCACCACTAACGTTTTAAAGACTCTTTCTTGAGTAATACCCATTTTATCGGCAGCTTCGAGCCCATAAGACTCACTCGATTCATCATGAGTGTATTCATGTATTATATGGGAAACTTTGTTTTGTTTTACTTGATTTATTCCTGGTGTCATTTGAATCTCGAATTTATAACATCATGTTAAAATTTAGGAAAAAATACTATAAAGTATAAAGTGCTTACATATTAGAAATCTGCATTCATCTTAAATCAACTAATTGAAAAGAAGTTATACTGCTGCCATTTTACCTGCTTCTTTTCCATACGCGCGACTTCAGCTTCTGGCGGTCCATGTGTCAGCCATTCCAACATTTTGTCGACCTCTTTTTCCTCACCGCACATTAAAACTTCTAAATCCCCATCATCTAAATTTTTTGCATAACCACTTAAACCATGATCTATAGCGATTTGTTGACTAGACGCGCGAAAATAAACCCCTTGTACTTTTCCGCTAACATGGGCGATATAACTTACATTCATACTTATAACTCCTGGCTTTAAACTAAAATAACTCTATTTGAAGATTGCACACGAGCCTTGCATTGACTACACTCTGCGCAATTTCATTTACCTTTTCATTAAGTATAGTCACATGTCAGCAAGAATTTATTTAAAAGTAAGCAGAGAGAAGTCTTTATTACGAAAACATCCTTGGATTTTTTCTCAAGCCATCAATAAAATCAAGGGAAATCCGATGTTAGGTGATACCGTTGATGTTTATGATCACAAGGAAAAATGGCTTGCTCGGGGCGCTTACTCTCCAGAATCGCAAATACGAGTGAGGGTTTGGAGCTTCAATGAAAATGAAGAAATTGACAGTGAATTTTTTCGTAATAAATTGTTAAGCGCTCAATCAAGACGTGAATGGTTTATTGAACAAGGTGGATTAACAGGTTACCGCTTAATTGCCGGTGAGTCTGATGGCTTACCCGGAATTACTATTGATAAATACGACAATTTAATTGTTTGCCAACTATTAAGTGCGGGTGCTGACTTTCAACGTTATACCTTGGTAGAAGTTCTTAAAGAGCTATACCCTGATTGCAGTATTTATGAACGTTCAGATGTTGATGTACGTAAGAAGGAAGGCTTAGAACCGATTACAGGATGGCTAACAGAGCCATTAGAATCAACGGCATGTATTATTAAAGAACATGGCTTATCAATTAATGTTGATATTGCTAAAGGCCATAAAACAGGCTTCTATTTAGACCAACGTGATTCACGTGTTACTGCTGGTCGTTATGCTAAAAATAAATCAGTATTGAATTGTTTTTCTTACACGGGGACATTCGCATTACATTGTGCTGCAAATGACGCGAAAGAGGTTATCAATGTTGATGTATCTCAATCTGCGCTAGATTTAGCCAAAGAAAATATTGCGCTTAATAACTTACAAGACAAAAACGTTTCTTTTGTTAAAGCTGATGTATTTAAGTTACTCAGACAATACCGAGAAGAAAAACGTCAATTTGATATGATCATTCTTGATCCGCCAAAGTTTGTTGAATCAAAAGCGCAATTAACCGGTGCCTGTCGTGGTTATAAAGACATCAATATGCTTGCAATGCAATTGCTTAAGCCAAACGGCATATTACTGACCTTTTCTTGTTCTGGTTTGATGGAAGCGAGTCTTTTTCAGAAAGTTGTTGCTGATGCCGCTTTAGATGCTCGTCGCGAAGTGCATTTTGTTGAGCGTTTACAACAAGCCGGTGATCACCCTATTTCAAGTAATTATCCAGAAGGTTACTACTTGAAAGGATTAGTTTGTCAGGTGAGCTAATTAAATTTGTAGATATAATTACATTTTATAGAGATAAAAAACGAGCTTTTAAGCTCGTTTTTTTTGTTTATTAGTAGGAGTTTTAGTTAATCTATTTCAGCAATATTAATTCCGACTAAATAACACTCATTAGCTTCTTCTGTTACTCGTACTATTTTTCCTGAAACATCAAGCGGCTGAACATTACTACTCGCAGATCGTAAACTCACTTTAACATTGGTATTAAGTTCTATGGGATGTGTCATTTCAATAGCCATTCCAGTAGCACTTAAATCTCGACAAGTTGCTAATATTTGACTGTTCGCTTCATCATCGATAATGGTTACCGTTACATCACTATTCAACATCATCCGATAGAAATCTCGTTTATCATCAAAGTTAACCATTACTACTCCATATTGTTATTTAAGTTTTATAATGACTCTTTTATACCCATTGAATAGTTTACTGTCAAATTTTAGAATCTCAAATGTTGATAAAATCAGCCTAATTCGCTGAAATTGCTTTCAAATGGTTCAAAATTCGTTTTGCTGAAACTGGATAAGCGGTTTTTAAGTTTTGTGCAAATACCGACACACGAAACTCTTCCATCATCCAACGTACCGCTAAGATTTCTTCAGCAATGGGCTTTCCTTGGCTTTGTTTAGCCAGTAACGCTAGGTAAACATTATTCACTTTGCCTATATCTAACATTTTCAATCTATCTTGGTTAGGGTCAACCGGAAGCTTTTCCATACGTCTTAGCATTGCTTGTAAATATCTTGCTATATCTTCTAAACGTTGATGTCCTGATGCTGTAACAAAGCCTTTAAAAACAAGTAATCCAAGTTGTTCTTTAATGTCAGCTTGCGCTTGAATTACATCTAATGACATTCGACCTTTTAATTTTTTACCTATTTCATGCGTTAACGTTAATACTTTCTCTACTTTTAAAGCTGAAGCTAACACACAATCAGCGAGTTCAGCGCGCACATGGTCTTTTGCTTTTTCGAAATCATGTTGAGTGCGAGGTATTTCACCATGTTCTTTCACCAAGTGCTGGCATGCCGCGACAATGCAATCATCTAATAAGTCAGGTATAGAACCAAAAGGATTGAAATATAAACTTAACTTGGCTTTGTTAGGTAGTTTTTGTTGTAGATATTTTACCGGTGAAGGGATGTTTAACAATATTAAACGGCTGACACCATTGACCATCGCTTGCTCTGCAAGGCTTTCTTGTTCGAACAATTCAATAGCAACAGTTTTGTTTTTATCAACCAAAGCAGGAAAAGCTTTGATCGTAATATTGGCAATGTTTTTCTCATAACCTTTTGGAATATCATTGAAGTCCCATTCGGTAATTTTTTCTCTCTCTATGCCTTTGTCAGCGACTTTTTTAATTGATGCTTTAACCTTACCTTGTAAGGAAGCTTTCAAACTATCAAGATTACGCCCCTGATTGATCAGTTTTCCCTTTTCATCAATCACTTTAAAGTTCATATTCAGATGAATAGGCAGTTCAATATCTTGCCAAATATCTTCGGGTAAACGCACGCCCGTCATTCTTAATAAATGCTTTTCAATCGCATCAACTATTTTACCGTCAAACTCATTAATGGCAGATAAACAGGCTTCTGCATAATTAGGTGCGGGAACAAAATTTCGACGTAATGATTTAGGTAAACCTTTAATCAAAGCAATAATAAGCTCTAAACGAAGCGCTGGAATTAACCAATCAAAATTATTGTTTTCCACCTGATTAAGAATACCTACAGGAATATGTAAACTAATACCGTCGTCAATATCACCTGGAGTGAAATGATAACTCAGTGGCAAAGTTAAGTTACCCTGCTGCCAAAGATCTGGATAGTCTTTAGCAGATAAAGCCTTAGACGTTTCATTTAATAAAAATGCTTCAGTGAAATTAAGTAATTGTGCATTTTTCTGTTTCGATTTTTTCCACCATGAGAGGAAACTACGCTGACAGACTATAGTTTCTGGTAGTTTTTCATCATAGAACTCAACTAAACGTTCTTCATCAACTAAGAAATCTTTACGACGTGCTTTTTGTTCTAACTTTTCAATGCTCGCAACCAATTTATGATTCTGTTGATAAAAATTTTCGTTTATAGAACTGTCACCATTGACTAATGCTTCACGAATAAAAATCTCTCGACAAGTGAGGGGTTCAATACGATTAAAGTTAACTTTTCGTTTTGACACGATTGTTAAACCGTATAAAATAACGGTCTCAAACGCCATTACTGCGCCCTGTTTTTTCTCCCAGTGCGGCTCACTATAATTACGTTTAATGAGATGTTCAGCTAGAGGTTCTATCCACTGAGGGTCTATCTTGGCAACCATTCGGGCAAATAAACGACTCGTTTCTACCAACTCTGTAGCCATTATCCACTTAGGTGACTTCTTAGCGACACCAGAACCAGGGAAGATAAAGAAACGACTATTACGCGCACCTTTGTATTCTCTATTTTCGTCAAGTTGACCTAAGTGACTCAGTAAGCCAGATAATATGGCTTGGTGAATAATATCGTTTTTATTATTATCTGTAGACTCTTTGTCTTTATTCGCGTCATTATTGGTGATTTCAAATGATTGCGGCGTGAACTCAACACGGCTCATCGGGATATTTAAATCACGCAATGAATGTTTAAGCTGACTAAAAATGTCTTGCCATTCTCGAATGCGCATATAAGCCAAAAATTCTTTCTTACACATATTTCGAAATTGATTATTGGTCAGTGCTTTTTGTTGCTCTTCAATGTAATGCCATAAATTGAGTAAACTTATAAAGTCAGACTCTTTATCTTTAAAACGATTATGCTTTTCATCTGCTGCTTGTTGTTTTTCATGCGGACGTTCACGCGGATCTTGAATACTTACTGCACTAACAATAATAAATATTTGCTCAATGCAGCCCAGTTCAATAGCAGACAAAATCATTTTTGATAAGCGTGGGTCTGTCGGGAATTTTGCTAGCATTCTTCCCGCTTTAGTTAAGACCACTTTACTTTGATTTTTTTCTATTGCAGCTAACTCTTCAAGCAGAGAAATACCGTCATTTATGTTACGACTATCAGGTGGCTGAACAAACGGAAAGTCGCTTATTTCACCTAAATCAAGCGCGAGCATTTGTAAAATAACGGTAGCTAAATTGGTACGTAATATTTCTGGGTCAGTAAACTCAGGACGACCAAGAAAATCATCTTCACTGTATAAACGTAAACAAACACCTGCTGAAACACGTCCACAACGACCCGCTCTTTGATTTGCACTGGCTTGAGATATAGCTTCAATAGGTAGTCGCTGTACTTTAGTTCGATAACTGTATCGAGAAATACGAGCGGTTCCAGGATCAATAACGTATTTTATACCGGGTACCGTTAAACTTGTTTCCGCAACGTTAGTCGCTAAAACAATATTTCGACCGCTGTGTGGTTTAAATATTCTATTCTGCTCTTGAACCGTTAATCTTGAATATAAAGGGAGAACTTGCGTATGTCGTAAATTTGCTTTTTCTAAAGCTGACGCCGCATCTCTTATTTCACGTTCACCATTAAGGAAGATAAGAATATCGCCTTGGCTAATATGACCAAGCTCGTCAACAGCATGTAAAATACCGCTAATGATATCGTTGCTGCTTACCTCTTCTGTCTCATCGTTACTATCAGCATTAAGAGGACGATAAAGTATTTCAACAGGGAATGTACGACCCGAGACTTCAATAATGGGTGCTGATACGCCTGTAACTGAAGCAAAGTGTCTTGAAAACCGTTCAGGATCGATAGTTGCTGACGTGATAATCACTTTTAAATCTGGACGTTTAGGCAGTATTTCTCGTAAATATCCCAATAGAAAATCAATATTTAAACTACGTTCGTGAGCTTCATCAATAATTAGGGTATCGTATTTTCTTAATAAACGGTCATGTTGCATTTCAGCTAATAAAATACCGTCAGTCATTAGTTTGATATAACTTTGATCACTAACTAGGTCATTAAACCGGACCTTATAACCAACGGCGTCACCTAACTTTGTAGATAATTCGTCCGCGATACGTGTTGCCACAGTTCGTGCTGCAATACGCCGTGGTTGAGTGTGTCCGATCATTCCGTCAATACCACGGCCTAAAGCAAGACATATTTTTGGAATTTGAGTGGTTTTACCGGAGCCTGTTTCGCCTGCAATAATAAGTACTTGGTTTTCTGAAATAGCTTTAGCAATAACATCAGCATTTTGCGAGACAGGTAATGCTTCTGGGTATGTTATTTTTGGGACACTTTGTATTTTAAGCTGTTTTTTTCTAATTGATTCATCAATATGTTCAGATATTTGACTGAGTGCTTTTTTCTTTTTTTCGTCAACAGTAATTTTTTTGCTAGAAGCTAAACGTTTTTTCAAACGAAATTGATCAGATTTTAGCGTAAATTTAAGGCGACTATAAAGCTTATCTATATTGATAACGTCGATAGATTTAGGTTCAGGTGAAATTACGATTGATTTTTCAGAAGACAAGGTGAACTCAAACAAAATAGCAAAAATAAATTTTACCAGTTTTATTAAAGCTGTACCACTTGAATCAAGTGGTACAAACGAACAGATTAGTCATAAATTATAAAATTATGGTTTAAAGGTGCTTCTAGTATATTGATCAATACCGTGTAGAACATCATTACGACAGATTGTACCTAGTAAAACACCATCTTCGTCCACCACAGGGTAAACCTTAGGCTTATTCTGCAACATGTTTTGTGCAAGTTCTATGACACTGTCAGAGGGTTTAACTGATAACACATCTTTACGCATTAAAGCCGCAACATCACTCACATGTTCATTATGATAAATCGTTTGTAACATTGTTGCTAGAACATCACTTTCTGATAAAAAACCAATAACATGATTTTTACTGTCAATGACTGGCCCACCAATTTGTTTAGTTTTAAGAAAGCGCAACGCTGCCTCTTCTACAACCATTTCAGAGGTAAACGTAACGGGATAATGGTTCATGTAATCTTTTACTTCTATGCTCTCCATACTACTTCCCTCAATAAATAATTTAAAATACCATGTTTATAAAAACAACTGTAGACGCTTTTATTCAATAAATCATGAATTTAGTGAAAATAAATTTATTTATTATGAAAAAAAATATATTGATCAAAGTAAGGATAATAAAACAGGATCAGCAGAGCTTTTCATTGAGTTTGATAGCGCATTATAAGATAGTGAAAACTGTTTACGTAAATGCGATTTTAGATGAGATTTTACCGTCTTAGGTTTTATAGACTTTAATAAGCAAAATAGTGCTAAAGCATGTATGGTTTCATTTTCAGGTAATGCCGACTGACGGTTAGCATTAGGATTATTACACGACCCACAACCACCTTTAAATTGATAAGCTGTATTGCTAAATATAATGCCAAACCCCATAAAACAGGCTATAACATCAACGGCTTGGGGTATAAACTCTTTCCCGCCGGGTGGGAAGCTACTTTGCTGTACTATCAATATATTTGCAAGATTTTGTACAATTGAAGAAATAAGATCTTGCGGTTGATTAACTTGATTTTCACGATAAGATAGCATGATTGGCTGCTGTTGCAGCTTAGCCGAATCTTCTTCATTCAGCGTTGCAAAAGGTGTTTTTTCGCCTCGACAATTATCAGTCATATTAAATTGAGGAATGGTTATCTTTTGACTGCCAGCAAAAAAACGTTCTGGAGTGATCAATATAATCGGCCAAGTCTGCATGCCCGCATAAGCAGTTGTTTGCTTAAAAATACTGAGTGCCATTTCATGCACACTACTTACGCTCCCCTGATAAAATTGATTATTAGGTAGCACCAGTTGGCTGTTATTTTTGAACTCTAAAACATCAAAGTGTGTAATTGCCCAAGAAAATGTATCAAGGATCCATTGATGACTATCTTCATCAATCACATCGCTAACGTCTACTTGATTGTAAGGGTTAATACTATTCAACAACTTAGCTAACATAATAACTATTACTCAGTTAGTTCTTGTTCGTCAGTAGTTTGATTCGCCACTTCTTTTTCTTCCAAAAGCGCACGTTCAGCTTTTGAAATATACCGAGGTTTATTACTGTTATGTAATTTGGCATTAGCTCTTTTTTGTGCACTTTTTAGTGCAGCGTTTATTTTTTTCTTACGATTCATTTTATTTTTCTATCTTTAAATTTATTATTTAAGTAACGTGTGGTCTTCAGGTAACTGCTTTGATATCCACATCGCTAATCGGTGTTTCATACTTTGCAGATCTTCACCATCTGCAGGTAATGCTTGAATAAGCTTATCGTTAACCAACAAACGATACAAACTTTCAACTTTATCTTTTGACGCATTAGTGGCTGAAAAACCATTATAACCACGGTTCATCGCATATTTTTCGCCAACTTCAATCGCTTTTTTTAATAAAGCGGTTTCATTTTTAATTTTTTTAGGTTTCTTCATCATTAACTTCTTATTTTTTATTACTGATTACATATCAAAGTAGAAAGCATTTAATTTGTTGCCATCAAGGTCGCGAAAATATCCGGCGTAAAACCCATCAGTACCACGAGGTCCAGGCTTACCTTCACAAGTTGCCCCAAGCGCAATGGCCTTGTTATAGAAAGCATCAACTTTGTCAGTTGTATCTAAAACTATTGCGACCATAACACCATTGCCAACAGTTGCAGGCTTTTCGTCGAAAGGTTTAGTAACGGCAAGTCCTGCTTGGTCAGGCGCTGTTGCCCAAGCAACAAATTGGTCAGTTTCTAAAAAACGTCCTGCGCCAATTGTAGCGAATAATTCATCGTAAAATGCTACAGATTTCTCTAAGTCATTAGTACCTATTGTCACATAACCAATCATAATAATTCCCTCTGTTAAGTTTGTCTGTTAACCATTCTATTATTTATAGCTTGAAAGTAGTGTCTGAGTAAATTGATCAATGTGAATTTCTTTACCTGATTTAGTAATTAATTGATCAAGTTTTGAAATATCAGACGCTAATGTCGACATGGTAATTGTGTTGTCATCTAATATATACAGCTGTTTAAGGCTCGCGTAATAAAATTTTAATACAATTAATGCATTTTCATCTTCTTCAAGACTGGCTTTCTTAATTCTTTTCAAGCGACGATATATCGTATTCTGTATTTGTTTTAATTGCCAAATATAGTAAATTTCATCAAAAAAAGGCTTACTTTTTAGTTGCTGTAATATCGCGCCACAAGCTAATAAAGCTAGAATGACACCTAAAAAGTTATACTTAAAGTTACTACTTTCTCCACCCGATTCAATCGTGGCATTGACACTATCTATAGTGACATTACCTAGGGTTAATGGGTCAGTAAAGAGTGCAATTAATATTGCTCCAAAAGCTATTGCTAATATTGCTAAGCTGATAATAAATCCAACAATTACTTGATTCAATCTACTACGATAAGTTTGTTTATCTATGTCTTTTAGCTTCATACTACTACTTATTAATGTGCTCACAAAAATTAATGCGCCATTCTAACGTAATTTCTATAAGGAAACCCCTTTGAATCACTTTATTTTTTATATAAATTGATACCTGAATATCGAGTAGATTTAGTCGTTACGCCATGTCGCCACACATTCGCTAAAGAAGACACACTCAATTTTTGTTTAGCGCGTGTAATGCCTGTATACATCAATTCTCTAGAAAGTAACTTATTGTCCGATTGTTCAGGAAATACAATAGCCACATGTTCAAATTCACTACCTTGTGTCTTATGAATTGTCATCGCATAAACAGTTTCATGTTGCGGTAAACGAGCAGGATTAACCCACTTGTGCTGATTATCAGATTGTTCAAAAACAGCCATTAAATGCCCTGCTTCATTTTTCCACAGTAAACCTATATCACCATTGTATAAACCTAACGAATAATTATTAACATTTATCATTATAGGTTGACCACTATAGCGCGTTTCAAATGTATTAATATCGCCACGTTTTATTAATATTTCTTGAACCTGTTCATTTAAGGATTCGACACCTTGCTCCCCTACTCGCGTTGCACATAAGATACGAAACTTCTGTAATTGCTGAAAGGCTTCTGACACTGTTTTTTTAGTGAAAATAGGGACGTAATAAGTCGTAACTAATTCCGTTAACCACTCACTTGGTTTACCTTCGAGCAATCTTAACGTTCTGTCGACTTCAGGGGGATTTACTTGGGCACTATCATTTAATAATGCCCAACTTTCGCTGAAGCGGCCATTTATAATATGACTCGCTACTTTACCTATTCCACCTTCTCCATCAAACCGTCTACTTTTTTCTAGAAAAACAACATGATCAGCGGCTATTACTGAATCAGATGATTTGGCTGTCTTTTTCCATTTAGGTAAGTTTGAGCATTCTGTTATGTCTGTTAAATATTGCTGATTTTCTAGGCTATAACCTTGATGTGGTTTAGGGGCTAAGTCATTCAAAACACTACCCGCAGCAACAGAAGGAAGCTGATCCGCATCCCCTAACATTATTACTTGGCAATGACTGGGTAGAGCTCGAAAAACACGTACCATTAAGGGTAAATCTACCATTGAAACTTCATCAATAATCAGAATATCTACATTGAGTAAATTGTCTTGATGATGACGAAAGTTCACACTGTTAGGAATAACACCTAATAGACGATGAAGCGTTTGTGCATTCTCAGGTATTTTAGATAAAATTTCATCACTGATTTGCCCTTTAAAACCTTGTAAAGCGTTGGTTATAGATTCTGACAAACGCTGAGCAGCTTTACCTGTTGGTGCTACTAATGCTATTTTTTTATCTTCATTGTCGTTTTCTTTTGAGCCTGAGTTTAATCTTGAGTTTAACATCACCAAAGCAGCTAATAATTTTGTAACCGTATAGGTTTTTCCTGTCCCGGGTCCACCAGCAATAATACTGAAATTTTTATTCATGGCATTGGCTACCGCCACTTTTTGCCAATCTATTTCATTATTGTCATGCTCAAGTTGCTGAGAAGGAAATAACGCGTCTAAGCAGCTTTTTATTTCAATCGCATTAAAGGCTTGAATACTGGGATCGTTCTCGGGTGTATTTTTAGTTGAAATGAAATTCAGTAGTTCTTGTTCAAAATTAAAGTAACGACGTAAATACACTTTTTTATCATGAAAAACGATTGCCTGATTATCTAGCTTTCCAACAGATAACTGCTTGCATAACTCAACTAACATGGGTAACTCGGTAAAAGTAAAACCATGATGAGTAATAATACCTTGTTTATCACAGCTGTAACCGAAGCGTGTATTCGCGATAATTGAAAGCGGTAAACAGCTATGTCCAGCCCTTAGGCTTTCACTCAGTGCGATGAGTAAATGAAAGACTTGTTGAGTATCGTGGCTACTGATGTACTTTTCGCTATCAACTAAGCTTTGTTGTATCTCTTTTGCAAAAAAATAGTCAATCGCTTCAATATTATTAAGTTGTTGCTGAGCATGATTAAATTGCTTATATAACGCGGCCATTCTATTGTGCTCCTAAAAACAATTGGTCGAGTTCTTCGAGTTCTTCGACATGAATCTCTCGATAATAAACCCCACAACCTTTATGTTGTTCTTCATCAGTCATTCCGCGTAAATACAGATAATAAGCGCCACCAAAGTGTGTGTTAACATCATAATTATCTAAGCTGTAACTTAAGTAACGATGTAAAGCTAAAGAATATATAAGATATTGTAAATCATAGTGATTTTTCTCGACATTGTCTTTCATTGCTTGATGATTATAATCACTAAAATCATTACCTAAATGGCTAGATTTATAATCACAAATATAATATTTATTATCATGTTCAAAAATCAAATCAATAAAACCGTGCATCATGCCTTTTAGTTGATTATATGCCGGCAAGCGCACGTTTGATTGCTGAGTTGATTTACTATGCATGTTTCGATGTTTCGATAATAGGTTGGTTAATTTATCCGTACTTGCAGAGCACATAGGATAATAAAATTCACTTTCTCGTAACGTTTTTACTTTATGTAAATCAGCTAAGCTAAAGGACTGTTCATTACCAGCGAGTAAAATACTATGTGTTAGTGGCGAATTCAGCGCTTGCGCTAACCAAAGCTGAAGATCCTCAGAACCGTAACCTGTCGTTAATGCTCCATACTTTTGCAACGGCCGATGCATAGCTTGTAGCCAATCGGGTTCAATAAAATCAGTATGCTCTAAAATATCATGTAATAAATTTCCGGTATGAGCGCCTTTTGCTAAATTAAAACGTAATAAGCTACTGGCTTGCATCGTATTTGACTGATGCTCAGTACCACTCAGTTTTTCGAAAGAGTTGTCACGGTCAGGTGAAGAAACACCGCCATGTCGTAAATTTCTACTTAAAGCAGTAAAAGAGCTCAACCACCAATCACGTTCTATCTTGCCGTTAAAATTCGCAACTTCACCTGATAGTTGACTAACTTCGCTTAACTTTGCTTGTTC
Source organism: uncultured Colwellia sp. (assembly GCA_913020705.1). The sequence continues at coordinate 10,426 of CAJWBY010000042.1, read as the reverse complement.
AGCAATAAGTTCGCTAGGGTTTGCTTGCGTAGAAATAGTCACTAAACTGATACTATTAGGTTCATCATTTACTAGTTGAAGTAGGCTTTCTTCGATGTTTTGCTGACTTTGCCATTTTAACGCTCTGCCAAGAGGAGAATGTTCGGCTTTATCAAAATCGGTAGTAAATATATAACAACGTCTTTCAGCTCTTGTGACTGCTACGTATAAGAGACGAACCGCCTCAGCATAAGCTTCATTCGCCATAGACTCTTTTGCATGTTCAGAACCATCTAAACTTAATTTTAATTGTTGGTTTTCATCATGGTATTCAATAAAGGTTACCGAACTTGCACCAAACTTAAGCGGGTCTTTATGACGCGTAGCAAAAGGAACAAAAACCACCGGATACTCCAATCCTTTTGAACCATGTTGGGTAATAATTCGTATTAAATTATCGTCACTTTCTAAACGTAACTCTGCTTCAATTTCAGGGTCGTCTACACGGCTTTGTTGCTCGAACCAATAAAGTAACTCTTGTGGTTGGCGATGACGTTGACTTGCCGTTTGAAGTATTTCAAATAAGTGTAACAAGTTCGTTAAAACACGATCTTGGTTTTCATCTGCTATACAAAAATGATCGTGCATTAATTTTAAGGCCATCGAAATAAAGCCTTTATACAACCACTCATTACGCAGTTGTTCAAAATCAAATTTCAAGGCTTGCCATGCAAATTCATTTTCTTGTAACTTATGATATTTTTCAGGATGATAATCAAGTAAATCACAGGCAATTGCTGCGCTGAAATATCGTTCATTCTCAACGAACAAGATACCTTTAAGCAATTGTATTAATTGCTCAGTTTGCTCACTTTTCATTAAGTTAGCGCGATTACTCATAAATACCGACGCTAGATTTGCATTATCTAATGCTTGTTTTATATCTCTAGCTTCAGCGCCATCACGTACGAGAATAGCAATGTCTCTTGATGTTAATTTATCGTTATTCTCTGTGGCTGGTGTGGCAAGTAACGTAATAATCTCATTGGCACACCAAGTTGCCATCGTTAGTCGAAAACTTTGCGCAACCGATTTTTTGGCTTCTTCATCAATGAAATGAACAAATTGTAAGGCGTTATCTTTACCCGCCTTATTTTTACTAAGTGCTGGTGGAGAGGCTTTTACCGGAATATAAGGGATTTCGTAGCCGAAAACATGGCTATTACCTTGAGTAACATCAGTTTTATCATTTATTGCTTCACCGTAAAATAAGCGATTGTATCCGGTGATCATCGAAGGAGTTGAACGCCAATTCGTATCCATTAACCATTGTTGGTCGCAATCTTTTCGAGCAGACAAATAAGCAAAAACATCACCACCACGAAAACCATAAATTGCTTGTTTAGGATCGCCAATCATATACAAGGCAGCTTTACTTTGATGATAGTAAATAGATTCTAATATCGAAAACTGTAATGGATCGGTATCTTGAAATTCATCAACTAAGGCAACTGGATATTGTTCGAACAGCGTTTCTGCTAATGTTTTCGCGTTTATATTATTTGCTTTTAAACAATTCGCTAGTGTTGAAATAAGATCATCAAAACTTAATATATTCGCATTGTTCTTTTGTTCGTTAATACTTTCGCGTATCTGATAAATACCTTGGCGCACAATAACCAACGCTTTGGCTTTTTCAATTTTTTTAGCCAGCGCCTTTAATTCTGCTTTAACCTCTTTTACTGGCTCGAATACCGCTAACAGTTCAACTTTACCAGCGGAGCGACCGTAACGTTTCCCGTCAATAAAAGCGTCGGGCATCTTTTCATTACCCACACTGATGTCTTCAACGAGTCGATGTAACCATATGATTAAGGCATCAAGTTCTTGCTGGCGTTGTTCTCTTTCAACACCCTTTTTAACATCTATTAAATACTGCGTAAGAAGCGGAATGTTGTTTTCAATATTATAAACGGCTTGTTTGGCTAATTTGGTAAATTGTTCTTCTATCTCATCAACGTTAACGACATCAAGCTCATTGTGTTTATTGATAGCTTTTGAGAATTGACTGAGAAAATTTAGCGGGTTTTGCCAAAACTGTACCACTTGCTTAAACTGTTCAGGTGTATCTTTTGCTAATACTCGATACCAATCTTGGCAGGCTTGCAGCAGTAAATCTTGGCAATTGGTTTCCATTTGCGCGTTAAAAGCAACACCACTGGCAAAAGCATGCTGACTTAACACGCGCTTACAAAAGCCATGAATTGTTAATATAGCGGCTTCATCTAGGTATAACAGCGCTTGTCTTAAACGTATTTTTGCCGATTTTGCATCAATGTGCTGGCTGATCGCTGTAAAAAAATCATCTTTAACAATCAAGGTATCCCAGTCGATTAACGCTTCTCGAATAAAACTGTCTATACGACCACGTAGTTCTTCTGTGGCATCTTTGGTGAACGTCATCACCAGAATTTGTTCAACAGGTAATTGCTTTTCGAGTAATAATCGTAAATATAAACGAGTGATATTAAAGGTTTTACCCGTCCCTGCACTCGCTTCAATTAAGTGTTTACCTTCAAGAGGAATTTCATGAGCAATAAGATTATTCATCTTCATTTTATTTGCTCCTGTGCTTGCCACATCGGTTGATAAACATCAGTTAATGTTGGTTGATGTTCTGCAAAATCAGGACATTGTTGCCAAAAGTAGTGCATGTAAGGGTCTTGTCCTAACGGTTTTACAACACTGAGCATACTGCCACTGTCTGACCATAGCTTTTCAAAATGACTTTGTTCAAACTTTTTCGCTTTTAAGAATTTCTCTGCCAATTCGGTGTTCAGCAACAAAGCTTGTTGCTGTCCTTTTAAGTACGTTTCAAGTATAAAACGTAAATGTTCCTCTGCATTTTGTATTTTGCTAAACCGGTATTGTGTAGGCTTTTGATTTTTTGTATCAAAGTAAAAACCTTTGGTACTATTCACTTGTGAAAGCATGTTGTTTTCAAGTGTTGAATGCGTCGTATTTATACTTAAAGCTCTTTCTTGCCAACACTGTAGTATCACTTGATGTAGATAAAGCCCAAACAAGTCTTTACCTTTTGCAGAAGAGCTTCTATAAAACATCAAATTCGATGCTTGAACAGGAAAGTTTATGCTAAGTGTGAAGTGACTGTTATTTGAAAGCACAACGTCAAGCTCTGCATTAATGAAGGTTAAAGGTAAATTGCCTTCGGTTAATTGACTTTCTGTTTGAATGAATTCACTAAAACTTTCGCTGTCATCACGCCATCGTTCTAAACTGTCACTTGTACTAGGTAAGTCAGGAAAAACGCCACTAACACGCGCTGCACAAACTGCGGTGCTTATTTCTTGTTCTGAGCTACTATCAAGATAAAGTGCTAAAAGCTGTTGGCGTAATAAATAACTCTGTAAGAAATTTTCACTGAAAGGTTCGGTATCATCAAGTTTCGTTTCTCTGTTCTCAAAATAAAGCTGTAAATGCTTTTGAGCAAAGGCTTTTGCTGGATGCTGAAAAAATCGGATGAGTTCATTTATATCAACAGTTTTTGTTTCTTCATCAGAAGTTTTATCAATCGGTAATATTAATGGTTCTGTTTGCTCTGATTTTTTAGCTGCCTTAAGTTTCAACCAATTAGGATCAAAACTTTTCTGTTTACCCAAATAGTTTTGCTCGCTAAATGCTTGCATCGGTAATTGTTTAATATCTGAAGATCGATCACCACTATCGTTCTCTTCCTCGCTAACATCACTGTTATGCAACTGCCAGCCATAACCCGCTTCAAGATATTCCATCAACTCTTTCAGTACGATGGAAGGTTGCTTCTCATTATTATTACGAATATTACGGCCTTGATAACTTAAATATAACGATTTTCGTGCTGATATTATCGCTTCTAAAAATAAGTATCTGTCGTCACCACGTCGTGATCTATCACCTAATTCGCTTTTGCTGCTGGCCATAAGGTCAAAACCAAGTGGTTGACGTTGTCTAGGAAATTCACCGTCGTTCAAGCCTAAAATTGCAATGATTTTAAAGGGAATACTGCGCATTGGTAACATTGAGCAAAAAGTAATTTGCCCTACCATAAATTGTCGACCAGGATCGGGTTGGCTAAAGTGGTTAGTCAGGAAATCTCGTACAACACTTAAACTGATATTTTGCTGATAATCGGCATGTTGACAATATTCAGCTAATGAACCAATCGCATGGTCAATTACAATGAAGGCGGTTTCATCGGTCACTTCAAACAAGCCATTTAGCATGTTTAATAAAAATTGTTGCCACTGAACTGCTGACTTTTCTGTTCCTAAGTTCTGCGAAAAATGCTGCAATTGTTCAATAATCAACATTAATTTACCTAATAGGATGGCATCGTTGCCTTCTACGTTAGGTAAATAAAGTTGTTCATCCACATACATTGGGTTATCAGAAAAAGCAAAACCGCGCATTAATCGCGATAAACCCTGTTGCCAGGTGAACGCATTATTAACTTCTGTACTTTGTAAAACTTGCTGTTTATGTTGTTGGTTAATACCCCAATGAACGCAAGCTTGTTCAAGCCAAGCTGATATTTTATCGAGCTCTTCAATACTAATTGAAAACTTATTTTGCATGGCAGGCAAGCGTAACATGCCAATAATTTGTGAAACTTGAAACCGACTATCGGGTAAACTAAGTAATTGTGTAAAAGCAGCAACAATCGGTTCAGAATCTTTACTAACTCTGTCGGCAATTGAACAAGGTAACGGTGGTATTTTGTCTGCTAAGTCTTGCCAACCTCGCGCAAATACTGCACTTACGTACGGTGCGTATTGTTCAACTTGCGGACACATCACTAAAACATCTTTAGGTGTTAAGGTTTTGTCATCATTAAATTGATGAAGCAGCCAATCGTGCAAACCTTGAACTTCGCGTAATGCACTATGAGCGCTAGTAAATACAATAGAGTTGTCTTGTTGATTTTTTCGGGTATCTCTTTGGTCAGTTAAGGTAAGAATGTCTTGTTGAACTTGATGTAAAACCGATAAACTTGTCGATTCATCACTTTGTTGAACTTCATCAAAAACTTCTATATTTACGGTTGAATAGTCATTCAGCAAGGCCATGAATTCACGCCCCTGCTGACCTAAATTAGCAAGCAGTGGATTGCCAATATTCACGGTAATATCGTCATGACCTTCAACCCATTTATCTAATAAATGACTGACTTGCAAACTACTTGCTTTCTTTTCTGATTGAATATCGCCCCAATAATCAAAACAAGGATTTAGGTGAAAAAAATGTACATCAACATGATCACTTATCGCTTCAATAAACGACAACCACATTGGCGCCATCGCATTAATACCAAAAAAGGATAAACGTGGCGGTAATAAATGTTTTTTACTACCAATATTTTCTATGGCTTTATTGATTAATTCTATTGGGTTATAGCTTTGATCTTGGGTTAATAACTGCCATAATTTTGCTTGCCACTTCTCGACTTCTACCGCTTGTTTTTTATCAGAAAAACTCTTGCTCGCCTTTCCTTGGTGCCAGTCATTGATCCATTGCGGTCTAAATATTAAATATTGCTCATATAAATCGGCTAATTGACACGCCAGTTGATAACGCTTTAATGTTTGTTTTTCATTGAATACTGTTGAATGAGTTTGCTTATTGGCAGCCGTTGCCTCATCGATAACATCTTCGTTTTCATCTACAGACGACCCTAACCAGTATTGTGTCGCACTAGAAAATTCTTCGTCTGAAATAACGGTTTCACTACCCAGCAGGTCATCTATTTTCCATGAGAGAACTTCTCGAGAAAATGGAGATTGTTCAGGTACATTGTCTTCGCTCGCCATACTACGAACAAGTTTCCACAAAAACTGAGACGGCAATGCATAACTTATGTTCATGCTAATACCGCGTTGTTGTGCTAGCGACATGTTAAGCCAATGCTGCATGCCGGCATTTTGAACAACAATCATTTCTTGACTAAATATGGGAAGTGGTGAAACTTGTTGGATTTTATCGAGAAGTGCTAATAAATTTTCCATTTTGTTAGCTGGATAAAGATAGAACAATACGAATACCTTAAATGCAATATTTTCTGCCTAAATTTAAGCATAACAGTGCCGATAAAGCTATCGAAATGATTTAAGTTATTTTACGAGGAAAACCTTATTTTTATTGAATAATATCGAAATGCACTTTATAACTTCTACTGATAAATAGAGCCTAATATATTTCCACTTTCTATAATCAAAATATTGCGATTAGCCTAATAATAAAATAACTTTAAGTAATAAAATTGATAATGATAATAAAATTGGACTAAAAACAAGTTTGTTATTAATAAATATTCATCATTATTGACCCTAATCAACAAAGACTTACCTCATGTTGTGACATGCTTATTAAATCATACGATTTTCAACAGACTTTTTACTCAAAAAGTAAGATAGCTGTTAATTACTGAAACTTTAATAAAAAACATATCGAGCATACTAATGGACATAGAGTTTGATGAAATCACATATTTGAAAAACCCAAATTCAATTGTATTAAAAGCTGATTACATTCAGTTTTTAATGACACTCACTGGGCCAACTGTGATTGATATTACAGGTTATGATGAAAGTAAATGTAGAGTATTTACGACATTATTGCATGGTGATGAACCTTCAGGCTTGATTGCAATGCATCGTTGGTTAACTGCAAATGACGAATTACCCGTTCCGACCACTAATGTAAGATTTATTATTTGTTCCGTAGAAGTCGCTAATATTTCGCCACTTTTTAGTCGTCGTTATCTTGATGGTGGTAAAGACATTAATCATTGTTTTTCCAGTAATAATACTGATAACTGTGGTTTTTGTACCCGTGCTTTACTTATAGAAAAAGCAATTGATGAGGTTAACCCAGAAATCTTAGTTGATTTGCAGAATTGCGCGGGGTCTGGTCCTGCATTTGCTGAAACAACTATGATTACGCCAGAAGTATTATCAATTACCTCCTCTTTTTGTCAAATAATTATTTTGTCAGGCTTACGATTAGGTACCTTGATGGAACGAAAATTTGATTGTCCGATGATAACCGTTAAATGTGGTGGCAGCAATGATGAACAATCCCATCACATTGCTTATCAAGGTTTAAAAAAGTTAACAATAAATTATCAGCCGAAAAATTTTCAACAAGATAGAGCTGTTGATATTATATATAACCCCTTACGTTTAGCGTTAGTTCCTCAAACAAGTTTATCTTATGGGAACCATGATGAAGGCTTTATTGGTGTTTGTATAAAATCTAATATTGAACAGCTTAACTACGGTATTTCTCGAAAAGATCAAATGATTGGCTGGGTGGATGATAAAGGACTCAATAATTTTGAGCTTATTAACGAACATGGTGAAAATGTAATTAGTGATTATTTTCGTTGTAGAAAAAACATTTTAACCTGCGCAGTTGATATACGTATTTTTATGGCTACTGAGAATAAAAGTATAGCTCTAAACGATTGTTTGTTTTATGTAGTAAAAGTTAGAGGTTAACCTAGCAATCAGATGAAAATGGAGGTAATTGATAGATATAATAATTAAATATGAACGCTCAATAAAATCCTCTTGAGCGCTCTTATTTAATCGACATATTAAAAAGTTACGTTTACTTTTGATAATGCAGCTAAATCAGTGATAGTTACATTTCCTATGCTATTTTGTAATTTTTCAGCCGTTTTATAAGCCCCATTACTTTCTGCGAAACTAATCAAATCTTCACCATTACACATTACTTTCAGCGCAACGGTTTTTGTTTTCAAGTGATAAGATTTATTGGTTTGAATTAGTTTTAAAGTACTATTACTTTTAGCTGCTTTACAAACATCTATTAATGCATTTTCCATATAGGGTGTCATAGTTGCTTGGCTTGGTAAACTTATTGCTAAAACAGGTAAAGAAACAGAAAGAACAAGTAAAGCTTTTTTAAAATTAGTCATGGTAACTCTCCAGAGTATTAATTAATGTCATTAGTTGTCGATTCGACCTCGTTATGCAAGGTACACAATAATAGTGGACTATTTTTAAGTAAAAGTTGTTACCATTCATCTTCTTGATGTAACTAAAAATCAGATGCTATAATGCATATATTTCCTAAGTGATTGATTAGTTGTTTATTGAACTTAAAACTTAATTTATTACTGAAATTAACATTTACATTCTGTTGTCTTTTGACATACAAAACTTTCAATTTATGTATAAAAAATTGTAAAAATAGAGTTTATGTTTAAGAAAATCTATCAAAACACATGCTTTATTTTTTTATTGAAGGATAAATGATAAAATTACGTTAGAATCGGATGACTTCAGCTACAAATAAATTATCGAGTTTTTCATTTGTTAGATTTTACTTTACTTGCACTTTTTATCCCTACTATTTTTCTTATCTCCATATCTCCCGGAATGTGTATGACATTAGCAATGACATTAGGCATTTCTGTGGGTTATAAAAAAACGCTTTGGATGATGTGGGGGGAATTATTAGGTGTAGCTATTGTTGCCGTTGCCGCAGTGCTTGGTGTCGCGAGATTAATGCTAAGCTACCCTGATATTTTTACATTTCTGAAGGTGTTTGGAGCTTGTTACTTAACTTATATCGCTATTAATATGTGGAAAGCGAAAGGTAATTTGTTGATTGATACAGATGAAAAAATAAAACGCATTACTAAAAAAGGATTATTACAGCAAGGCTTTGTCACTGCAATATCAAACCCTAAAGGTTGGGCGTTCATGGTGTCTTTATTACCTCCTTTTATTAATAGTAAACATGCTTTAGCACCACAACTTATTATATTGGTAATAATTATTTTACTTTCAGAATTCGTTTGTATGACTTTATACGCTATGGGTGGAAAATCACTTGCTAATTACTTAACAAAAAATAATAAAATATCGCTACTTAATAAAATATCTGGTGGCTTGATGTTTATGGTCGCCATATGGCTTTTATTAGGCTAATAACTTTACCTAAAACGTGTTGAATCAACATCAATAAAAAAAGTTGTTTGATCTTTATAATTAACATCAATCATTTCAAGCGTAATCCATATCCGCCATGTCATTCTATCTTCTGAGCAACTCCCTAACATTGTCTCAGCTATAAAGGAGTAATCTTCGTCTCCCTCTAGTTGACGATTAAAGAACAAAGGTATTTTCCCCATAAACATAGTTTTTCCTTCCATATAACCAACAACACTATTTATAATTTTAGGATGAGGAATATCGCTGAGTAAATGATCTTTTTTAAATTCCAATTGAATTTGAAAGGGAAGCTCAGCCAATACTTTTTCTACATTGAATTTTACGAGAACCGCGCCAAATTTAGTGATGATTTCGCACTGACTTTGATCGCTAATACATTGGAAAGGAATAATCTGTTCATGTTCATTTTTATCTTGGCTACAACCCAAACATGCGCTGAGTAAAAAGATGACAGTGGCTGATTTTTTAATAAAATTTATGATAACGTTGTCTCTTTTTTAAAATTTTGTGCGCTTATCGTACAAACAAGTAAAATATTATTGATCTACAACAATATTCCCCACTTTATGTAATGACTTTATACGACAAAATTATTATCATACTCAAGATATTTTTTATCACTATGTGAATTATGAATTTTCAACTATAACTATCATTGGTACTTAGTTTTCATAAAGTAGTAAAAAATCGATTTACGTTAATAATTATAACTGCGGAAACCATAACATGTCTCAAAGTAATGCGTCACCAGTAGACTACAATTTTGATGTTGTACGTCAATTTACTGTAATGACTGTAATATGGGGAATCGTCGGTACACTTGTTGGTGTTTTAATTGCGGCTCAGTTAATCTGGCCTGCGTTGAATTTCGAAACACCTTGGTTAACCTATTCCCGTCTTCGTCCACTACATACTAATGCTGTTATTTTTGCATTCGGTACAAGTGCTTTATTTGCTACTTCATACTACGTTGTTCAACGAACCTGTAAGACAACATTATTTGGTGGCAAACTTGCTTCATTTACTTTCTGGGGTTGGCAAGCAGTTATTGTGCTCGCAGCAATTACCCTTCCTATGGGCTACACCTCAAGTAAAGAATATGCCGAATTAGAATGGCCAATTGATATTTTGATTGCTGTTGTTTGGATTAGCTATGCCATTGTTTTCTTTGGTACACTTATCAAACGTAAGACTTCCCATATATATGTAGCTAACTGGTTTTTTGGTGGTTTTATTCTTACAGTCGCCGTATTACACATCGGTAATTCGATGGTAATCCCTGTTTCTCTGATGAAGTCGTACTCACTATACCCAGGCGCTATTGATGCAATGATGCAGTGGTGGTATGGACATAATGCCGTTGGTTTCTTATTAACTGCTGGTTTCTTAGGTATGATGTATTATTT